>NZ_JBEZDM010000007.1:0-368087 GCF_040648335.1 Nonomuraea sp. NPDC049158 | reverse complement strand
GCCCGGCAGCGTCTGCGCCGCGGTGACCGCGCCGTCGAGGCTGTCGCGGCTGGCCGCGGCGGCCTCCTGCGGCAGGCCGCCGGGCAGTTCGGCGCTGACCTGACCGCGGTAGATGGCGGCGGCGATGCTGCCGAGGATCGCAATGCCGAGTGAGATGCCCAGGTCGCTGCAGGTGGTGGCCAGTCCGGAAGCCGCGCCGGCCTTCTGCGGCGGTACCGAGCCGACGACCAGGTTGGTGGTCAGCGCCATCGAGGGGGCGACGGCCGGGTAGAGAACGATGAATCCCGCGACCAGGAGCGGAAGCCCGCCGGTGGCTCCGACCTGGGTGAGCATCAGATAGCCGATCACCTGCACGGCGAGCCCGGCCGCGATCAGGTGGCCGGGGCGGATACGGCGGACCAGGACGGGCGAGAGGGTGGAGACGACCACCAGCAGCGCCGCGCCGGGCAGCACCCACAGCCCCGCCTGCAGCGGTGAGAGTCCCTCGACGAGCTGCAGGTACTGGGTGAACAGCAGGTAGATGCCGCCGAGCGCGGTCGCGGCGAGCAGGAACACGCCCAGCGCGCCGCTGACCGTGCGGTTGGCGAACAGCCGCACGTCCAGCAGCGGCTCGGCCAGCCGGAGCTGGCGGAGCACGAACCAGGTGCCGAACGCCAGCCCGGCCGCAATGCTCACCAGCGCCGGCACGAGGCCGTCGTCCTTGGCCAGTTCCTTGACGCCGTAGACGATCGGCAGCAGGGTCGCCAGCGTCAGCGCCACGCTGACCAGGTCGAGGCGGCTCGCGGCGGGGTTGCGGTTGTCCGGCAGCAGCAGCGCCGCGCCGATCGCCACCACCACCATGACCGGCACCGCGACCAGGAAGGCAGCCCGCCAGGAGAAGGCCTCCAGCAGCGCCCCGCCGAGCACCGGGCCCAGGCCGGTCCCGACGGAGATACCGGCCGACCACACCCCGACGGCGATGCCGCGCTGGCGGGCGTCGGCGAACGTGGCGAAGATCAGCCCCAGCGTGGCGGGCATCTGAGTGGCCGCCGCGACGCCCAGCACAGCCCGCCAGAGGATCATCAGAGCGGGATCGGAGGTGTTGGCCGCGAGCAGCGAGACGACGGCGAAGACGACCGCGCCGCCGATCAGCAGCCGCCGGTGACCGATCCGGTCGCCCAGGGTGCCCATGGTGACCAGCAGCCCGGCCATCAAGAAGCCGTAGATGTCGATGATCCATAACGTTTGGGTGCTGCTCGGCTTCAGCTCCGCCGCCAGCTGCGGGATGGCCAGGAACAAGATGGTGAGCATCATGAACAGCAACATGGCGGGCAGGACCATCACGACCAGCCCGAGCCACTGCCTTAATCCGGCGCGCTGAGTGGAGCCGATATCCGCAGATGACAACGGAACATCCCTTCAAGATCGAGTTTTAGGTGCTTGGCGACCCGTGCCGCCGAGGGATTCTCCGTAGGGATGGCCTCGTGCGCCAGATGCCTCCGGCGCACTAGGCCTTGAACCGTACCCCGGTTAGGTACATCCGAGACAGGACCTTACCCCGGAGGGGTATAAGGGCCGCGTATGTGTCCGATGAAAACAGCGAGTCTGAACGGGGCGCCTGAACCGGAAGGATCTATCCGCGTTCGGCGTGCTGCCCGTGGTCGGAGACCTGGGCGTCGAACCAGGCGTGCAGCGCCTTGATCAGGGACGCATCGGAGGTGGTGTAGGTGATCTGGGCTCCGGTGGAGGTGGGGGCGTAGCGGATGTCGATGCGGCTGTGGCCTTGTTCGAGGTCGCGCAGGCCCGGCATGTCGCCGCCGTGGATGGAGGCGGGGTCGCCGAAGTCGCCTTGCCTGAAGTTCGCGGCTTCCTTGGTGAGGTGCTCATGGATGAGCTTGACCTGCTGTGCGTCGGCCGGGTCATCCGCGGTGACGGTCTGCAGGCCGCCGGTGGCGGACTTGGTGAAGCGGTGGGTGGTGCGCTCAAGGTCGAACGGCATCACCCGCTGGCCTTTGGCCGCGATCTCCGCCTGGCGATCGGCCAAGGCGGGTTGTCCGTTCTGGCCGATGAGCACATAGACGGCCGAGGCGACGGCGATGGCCGCGAGCGCGGTGATGAGCAGCAGGACCCGTCGATTCTTACGTTTCATCCATTGCCTCCGTGAGGATTTCGAGGGCGCGCAGCACACTGGCGTGTTCGCTGGCAGGGACACGGTTCAGGATCGCCGCGAAGCGTGCCGCTCTGGCCTTGGCCAGTTGCGCCGCGGCGTTGGTCCCGGCGGGGGTGAGCTGGACCAGCACGCCGCGCCCGTCATCTGGGGCCGGTGTGCGCTCGGCCCAGCCGCGGTTGATGAGCTGGGTGACCAGGCGGCTGGTGGTGCTCTTTTCCAGGCGGAGTCGCTGAGCCAGATCACTTTGCCGTAGGGCGCCGTCCCTGGCCAGTTCGCCCAGCGCGTGGGCCTCCGATACCGGGATGGGTCGCCCGCAGGGGGTCTGGTCAGGCCGATGGAGACCGAAGGCCCGGACAAAGCTTCCCACCGCTTCCTGGAGTTCACGCTCATCCGCCATGGTTCGACCTTACAACTATCTTGTTGTATGGCACAACCAAATCCGATGTGATCACACTCGGCCCCACAGAAGACAGTGCAACTCAGCGCGCCGACCGGAGAATCCGTCTAGTCGTCCTCGGCGGGCAGTCGGCCTCACCATCCTGGACGGGGGTAGCACTGGTCGTTCTCATGGCGATGGGACCCGCCCTCAGTTGGCCGATCGCGGCAGCCTCGACCGCGAGCCTGATCCGCGCCCTGGCCATGACCCCCCCGGGGACTCTCCGCGACTCTCACCCGTTGGCGTCGCCGCTAGTCTCCAGCGGCAGAGCTGCGGCGTTCGATGAAGATGACGTCGCGCCAGACGCCGTGGTGGCGGCCGATGCGCTCGCGGGTGCCGACCACGCGGAAGCCCAGTCCCTGGTGCAGCGACAGGCTGGCGGCGTTCTCCGGGAAGATCCCCGACTGGATGGTCCATACCCCGGCGTCCTCGCTGGCCGCGATGAACGCCGACAGCAGCGCCCGGCCGATACCGTGCGCCTGGCAGCCCGGGTGAACGTACACGCTGTGCTCCACGACGCCCGCGTACACGGGCCTGGCCGAGACCACCGAGGCCGCCACCCAGCCAACGATCTGGCCCGTCTCGGTGTCGGCGGCCACAAAACGCAGGTGCGGCAGCTTGGCCGCGGTGAACCCTTCCCAGCTCGGCGCGACGGTCTCGAAGCTGGCCTGGCCGGTGTCCAGCCCGGCCTGATAGATGGCCAGCACCTGCTCGGCGTCACTCCCGCGCATCGGCCGGATCTCTACCCCCGGCACAGAGGCGGGCTTGACGGCCTGGACGATCGCCGAGTGCACACCGTCGCCGTGATCGGCGCTCAGTGTGATCCGTACACCGGCGAACCCGGCGGCCGCCAGCAACCGCCGGTACTCCGCCACCGGCAGCGCCCCGGCCACGCATCCGATGCGCTGCTCGGCCGCCACGCGAGCGGCCGGATCGATCGAGCCGTCGACGACGACGTCACTGACGCCGAACCGGCCGCCCGGCCGCAGCACCCGGAACGACTCGGCCAGTACGGCGGCCTTGTCACCGGACAGGTTGATCACGCAGTTGGAGATGACCACGTCCACCGACCGGTCCGGCAGCGGCACGCGCTCGATCGTGCCGTGCAGGAACTCCACGTTGGTCGCGCCGGCCTGCTCGGCGTTGCGCCGGGCTAGCGCCAGCATGTCGGAGCTGGCGTCCAGCCCGTAGACCTTGCCCTGCTCGCCGACTCGGCGGGCTGACAGCAGCACGTCGATGCCGCCGCCCGAGCCGAGGTCGAGCACGGTCTCACCACGCTGCAACGCGGCGACGGCCACCGGGTTGCCGCACCCCAGGCTGGCCCTCACCGCCCCCTCGGGCAGCACGTCGAGCTCGTCATAGCCGGCCGCGCCGAAGCAGCCCTGATCGAACGCGTCCTGCCCGCAGTCGGCGACGATCCGACCGGCGTCCGCAGCACGGGCCAAGGCCGAGTAGTGATCGATGATCTCCTCGTGTGCCATGGAGAAGCTCCTTCACTCGCAGGTGGGCGTGGCCGGCACGGGGTTGCCCATGACCACGTCGGCGGCGGTCGGGAAACAGCTCACGCAGTTCTCGTTGATCCAGTACAGGCTGGAGGTGCCCTGCTTCTCGACCAGTACGAACCTCACCTCGGCCAGGATCTTCAGGTGATGCGAGACGGTGGACTGGCCCACCCCGGAGGCGGTCACGATCTCGCCTACGCTCATCGGCGCGCGCCGCCGAGCCAATAGCGACACGATCTGGATCCGCGTCGCGTCCGCCAGTGCTTTGAACCAGCTCGCGTACTCTTCGGCCTCCGCGCGCGGCAGCGGCCCCTTTTCCTTATTCATCGTCAATCGACGATAGTCGATAAAGTGCCTACAGAGAAGCTGCGCCATCCACAGGTCTCGGAGGTTCGCCCTCGCTCGACCAAGTCCGTCGAGATCGTTGTGGCGTGAATCTGGGTCGCGATAAAATACCTTATCGCGACCCAGAACCTTAATCATTTGAAGTGGGGAGACCGCCCGATGACCGAGTTGGTACGACTGGAGGGCGACCCGACCACCCCGTTACCGATCCCGGCGAACGCGGCCGACAGCGAACTGACCGATGCGGCGCGGGCTCGGGTCGCCGGAGGGTTCGCCGCCAACACCAGCCGTGCGTACCAACGGGACTGGGAGACCTTCGCCGCATGGTGCGCGGCGTACGGCCGCAGGCCGCTGCCAGCTACTCCGGAGACGGTCACCGAGTACGTCACCCACCTGGCCGCCACGCCCACCCGGAAGGGCACACTCCCTGCGCCCTCGACCATCGAGCGCGCGCTGGCCTGCATCCAGTCCCGGCACAAAAAGGCCGGGCTCCAACTCAATGCCGAGTTCGCCCGGCTCGCCCTGCGTGGCTACCGCAAGGAGCGCAGCTCCGCCGGGCAGCGTACGCGGAAGGCGCCGCCCGCCGAGCTGACCGTGCTACGTGCTCTGGTGGACACCACCGACCCTGCCACCCTCGTCGGCCTGCGCGACCGAGTGGTCCTGGTGCTCGGCTTCGCCCTCATGGGTCGCCGCTCCGAGCTGGCGGCGCTCGACATCGGTGACCTGGCAATTACCGAGGACGGCCTGGAAGTGACGATCCGCCGGTCCAAGACCGACCAGGACGCGATCGGTGAGGTCGTTCCCGTCCCGTACGGCTCGCACCCGGAGACCTGTCCTGTGCGTGTGGTCCGGACTTGGCTGGCAGATCTGGAGACCCACGGGGTGACTGACGGGCCCCTGCTGCGCGCCATTGACCGGCACGGGCGACTGTCAGGCACGCCGGGGGCGACCATGCGCGGCACCGGCCGGATGTCTGGAGACGGGCTTAACCAGATTGTGCGGCGTGCGGCGGAGAGGGCTGGGCTCAAGGACGCGCATACCTACACCGCACACTCGCTGCGGGCAGGCGGGGCTACGGCCGCAGCCAAGGCGGGCGCCTCGGTGTCGGCCATCGCCCGGCATGGTCGGTGGTCGGAGAAGTCTCCTGTGGTCCACGGCTACATCCGGGCGGCCGACAAGTGGCGGGACAATCCGATGCGCGGCGTAGGGCTTTGAGATTGCCCAGGGGAGGCGCCGACGAGGGATACGGTGGATGATCTTGCCCCGCCGCATCGCTCCTGGCGGCAGTCTCGCATAAGGGGAGAGGAGGTCAAGCGTTAGAGGCCGAATCACGGACCGGCCGCCAGAACTCGTCCACGCAGAGCCTCCAACTCCCGTCTCAGGGCACACGGCCCGGCGAGCATCAGGCGAGTACGGGGCGGATCCGCTTGCGGTAGACGGCTTCGGTGACCGCCTCCCGCTGTGGCCGACCAGGCGGGCGATGTCCTCCAAGGGGACACCGGAGTCGGAGAGCAGCGAGACGAAGCTGTGGCGCATCTCACGGGGTGTCCACTAGTAGGCGGGCATCCCGGCGTCCTTGACGATCTTCCGGAACGCTCGTCTGACGTTGTGGGCATCGAGCGGTGTGCCAACGAGCGAGGCGAAGACAAGCCCGTGATCCTGCGGTCTTGGTGTCGCTTCCCATGCGGAGCGCCTGAGCATCATGGTCATGAGAGCTCGCGTGAGCGGATGACGTTGGCGTACCAGCGGGCGCTGTCCTTCAGCGTGCGGGCCTGGGTGTCGTAGTCCACGCGGATGATCCCGAAGCGTTTCGAGTATCCGTACGCCCACTCGAAGTTGTCCATGAGCGACCACAAGAAGTAGCCGCGCACATCGACGCCTTTCTCGATGACGTCGAACACTGCCTGAAGGTGCCGCCGGACGTAGTCGATCCGGTCCTCGTCGTGAATCATCCCGTTGTCGACGGTGTCCGGGAAGGCGGCGCCGTTCTCGGTGATCATGAGGGGTTGGTTCGGATATCGCTCATGAAGGTCGGTGAGGAGGTCGCGGAGGCCGTCCGGATCGATGTTCCAGCCCATCTCGGTCAGCGGACCCCGCTGGTTGAGGAACTCGACGTCTTCGGCGCCGGGCCAAGGAGAAGCGGTCGAGCGGCCATGTCCGTCAGACCGCTCCCGGTCGTCTGACCCGTCCGACATCCGCACCCGGTTGGTGTTGTAGTAGTTGACGCCCAGGACGTCGATGGGCTGGTGAATGGTTTCCAGGTCCCCATCCTGGACGAAGGACCAGTCGGTGATGTCGGCCGTCGTTTCCAGGAGACGGTCGGTGTAACGACCCTCCAGCATCGGCCCCAGGAACGCGTCGTTCGACAGCGCCTCCACTTTTGAGCGCGCGGTCTCGCCACTCGGGCCGTCCGGGCGGAACACGTGCAGGTTGAGCGTGACGGAGAACTTCGCGTCGGATTTGACCTCCGAACGCATCGCCTGGATGGCCAGGCCATGCGCGCGGTTGAGCTGGTGCACGGCCAGCAGCGGCTCCAGCCTGCTCGTGTGTCCGGGCGCGTGCACGCCGCTGCCGTAGCCGAGGTAGGCCGAGCACCAGGGTTCGTTGAGCGTGGTCCAGGTGTCGACACGGTCCCCGAGCGCGGCGCTGATGACCCGCGCATACTCGGCGAACGCGTCGGCGGTGGCTCTGCTGGTCCACCCTCCCTCATCCTCCAGGGGCTGGGGGAGGTCCCAGTGATACAACGTCGCCACCGGGCGGATGCCGCGTTCGAGAAGCCCGTCGACCAGGCGCGAATAGAAATCGACGCCCTTGTGGTTGGTCGGGCCCACGCCGGTGGGAATGACCCGCGGCCAGGCGATGGAGAACCGGTAGGCCTCGAGCCCGAGCTCGGCCATCAGGTCGAGGTCGGACTCGAGACGGTGGTAGTGATCGTCGGCGACGTCTCCGGTGTCGCCGTTGACCGTCCGGCCGGGCGTGTGGCTGAATGTGTCCCAGATCGACGGGCCGCGCCCGTCCTCGGCGGCGGCGCCTTCGATCTGGTACGCGGCCGTCGCGGACCCGAAGACGAACTCGTGGGGAAACCTCACTGGAGCTCCTCGCGAAAGGTTTGAGTCATGGCGTCATGGCCGGGGATCGAGGTAGGCGTCATCCGCCTCGTACCGCACAGAGGCGACTTCCACCGTGCCGCTGATGGCGCGGACACCGGCGACCCGGCCGGTGAATCCGCCGGCCACCTCGGTGGAGAGGTACCGGCCGTCGAAGCGCGCGAGCATCACGCTGTGGCCGTCGCGGATCACTGACAATGCGATGTCGTCTGGGCCGTCGTGGGTGGCGGGTAGTGACTCGATCCGCACCGTTGGCGTCGGCCCCAGGCCGGTCGCGGCCTCGCCGATGGGGGATTCGAGCGGACCGATGTGCAGAACCGCGTGCGCGGAGCCGTCGTTCACCCGCAACTCGCACCAGTGGCGGTCATCGAGTCGGAGCAGGACGCCCGCCGCGCCGTCGGCCGTCCGTAGCGCGACGTCGAAGCGCCAGCGCTCGTCGGTCACCCGGGTCATGAGGGCGCTGACGTTCCCGCTGGCGGAGGCGGCCGGGATCAACGCAATGCCGGGTTCGGCGGGTGAGACGAATTCGCCGAGGGGAGCGCCGGGGGAGACCCAGCGAGGATGGAGTGAGGGGTCGGCGAATCGATCCAGGAAGGCGCGGTCGGGGATCTCGTACACGAAGCGACCCTCGTCGAACCGCGGCCACCCGTCGATCCAGTCGATGCCGGCGAGGAATGTCTCGCGGCCGTTGACGTGGAACATCGGGGTCATCCCGCGCGGGCGGACGCCGAGATACACGGCCGCCCACCGTCCGTCGGGGGCTTCGACGAGGTCCGCGTGCCCCGTGTTCTGCACCGGATGCGTGGTGCTGCGATGCGAGAAGACGGGATTGCCGGGGGCGGGCTCAAAGGGGCCGTCGGGGTTTCGGGATCGGGCGATGGTGATGGCGTGGCCGCGTTCCGTGCCGCCTTCGGCGATCATCAGGTACCACCACCCGTCGCGGCGGTAGAGATGTGGAGCCTCGGGGAAGGCCAGTCCGGTCCCCTGCCACACGGGCCTTGGCTCCTCCAGCGCCACCCCCTTTTCGAGATCGACTCGGGCTTGGGCGATGCCCTCCAGGCCGGGGCGTGTCGAGCAGTACGTGACGTAGCAGGTGCCATCGTCATCCCAGGCCAGGTCGGGATCGATGCCCGCCAGGCCGTCGATCACCACGGCCGGAGCCCACGGGCCGGCCGGGTCCGTCGTCGACGTCAGCAGTTGGCCGCCGCTGGTGGAGACGTTCGTCGTGATCAGCCAGAAGCGGCCCGCGTGATGGCGGAGTGTCGGAGCGTAGATTCCCTTGCTGGCGCCGGCTTCTCCCGCCTGGAACCCATCGGTGCCGGTCAGGGCGTTGCCGATCTGGGTCCAATGGGTGAGGTCGGTGCTGTGCCAGACCGGGACGCCTGGGGAGTATTCGAAGGAGGAGTTGACCAGGTAGTAGTCGGCGCCGGCGCGGCAGATGCTCGGGTCGGGGTAGAAGCCGCCGATGATGGGATGCACGCCGGCGGCCTCGCGGCGCCTGCCTTTTCGCGTTTCGAAGGTCATTTGATTCCGGTCGCCGTGATTCCTTGAATGAAGTAGCGCTGCAGGGCCACGAAGAGCAGCAGCACGGGGGTGATGACCAGCACGGAGCCGGCCAGCAGGACTCCGTAGTTGGTCGCGTTCTGCCCCACCGAGTACAGGGAGAGCGCGACGGGGAGGGTGTACATGTCCTCGGTCTGCGCGACCACGAGCGGCCACAGGAAGTTGTTCCACGATCCGAGGAAGGTGAGGATGGCGAGCGTCGCCAATGCCGGCCCGCAGAGCGGCAGGATGATGCGCGTGAAGATGCGCACCTCGCCCGCGCCGTCGATGCGGGCGGCTTCGATGAGCGCGTCGGGGATCTCACTGATGAACTGGCGCATGAGGAAGACGCCCATCGGCCCTGCGAGGAACGGAATGATCAGCGCAGGGTAGGTGCTGACCATCCCGAGTTTGCTCACCACGACGAACAGCGGGATGAACGTGACGACGCCGGGAACCATGAGCGTGACCAGCACGAGCAGGAAGAGGATCCGCTTGCCGGCGAAGTCGAGTTTCGCGAGCGCGTAGCCGACCATGGAGCAGAACAACAGCGTTCCTAGGACCGTGAAGACGGCCACGATGACGCTGTTGAGAAAGAACGTCTGGAAATTCAGCCGGCCGAACCACGTGGCGAAGTTCTCGGACGTGAACGTCTTGGGCCACCATGTGGGCGGTCGCCTCAGCAGTTCCGACTGGGTCTTCGCCGAACCGAGGTACATCCAGACGAACGGGATGAGCGTGGCCACAACGGCGATGACGAGCACGATGTACACCAGGGCCCGGCCCGGGATGGTGGGCTTCCTCATGGCGCTTCCTTGGGGCGGAAGGCTCGGAACTGCACGATGCTGAGCAGCGCGATGGCGATGAAGAGCACGTAGCTCGCCGCCGACGCGGTGCCGTAGTTGCCGAATCCGAACTGGTTGTAGGTGAAATAGCTGATCGAGAGCGTGGAGTCCAGCGGGCCGCCCTTCGTCATGACGAACGGTTCCTCGAAGAACTGCAGATACCCGACCGAGAGGAGCACGGCGCCGAGGAGCAGCGTCGGGCGGAGCATCGGAAGGGTCACCCGGACGAATCGCTGCCAGGCGGTGGCGCCGTCGACGGCGGCCGCTTCCAGCACGCTCGCGGGGATGTTCTGCAGCCCGGCAAGGAAGATGATCATGAGGGTGCCCATGTTGCGCCAGATGGCCATGAGGATCATGGCAGGCATCGACCAGAGCGGGTCATTGAGCCAGTCCGGGCCCTGGATGCCGACGGCGTCGAGCGCGGTGTTCAGCAGGCCGTCCGGTTGGAGGATGAACCGCCACACCACCGCGACCGCCACGATGCTCGTGATCACGGGGGCATAGAAACCGACGCGAAATGCCGTGCGGAATCGCGTGATCCCGTTGTTGAGCGCCACGGCGAGGGCGAGGGCCGCGACCATCGTGAGCGGGATGCCCACTGCGACGAAGTACACGGTGTTCAGCAGCGACCGTACGAACTGCTGGTTCTCGAACAGCCGGAGGTACTGGTCCAGCGCCACGAACTTGACGGCCAGCGGGCTCTCGATGTCGCTGTTCCTGAAGTCGGTGAAGGACATCAGGAACGACGAGACGAGCGGGAACACCATGAAGACGGCGAAGCTCAGGATGAACGGCAGAGCGAAGAGGTAGGCCACCACCGTCATCCGGCGACGACGCGCCCTGGTGGTGCCGTCGCCGCCGGAGCGCGACAACGCTCCGGCGCCGGCGACTCGGGTCACGGCCATGCCTATTCGCCGGTTCCCAGCGAATCGGCGGTCGACTGCAGCTGCTTGACCGCGTCCTGCGGGCTCTTGCCGCCACGGGCGATCCGCTCGATCTCCGTGTCGGCGGCCGCCGACACCTGCGTCCACGTGGTGAGGGCGGGCGCCGTCTTGACGCTCTTGAGCTGCTCACCGAACACCGACACCTTCGGGTCGCTCGTCAGCGCGGTGTCCTTCCACGCTGTCTGCCGCGAGGGAAGGTCGTTGACCGCCTTGAACCACGCGACCTGGACCTCGGGCTGCGTGAGCCACTGGATCAGCTTCCATGCCGCGTCCGGGTTCTTGGAGTTCTTGAACACGGCGAGGTTGGCGCCGGCCGCGAACGAGGTGGACGTCCCGCCCGGCGGGGCCGGGATCGGCGCCACCGCGAACTTGTCCTCGAAACCGGCGCCGCCCGCGGTCTTCAGCCCCGGGATGTCCCACGGGCCGCTGATGAACATCGGGACGGTACCGTCAACGAAGGCCGAGGCCGTGGACGCCGACTCGGAATCGGGATTCTTGTTGGCGATGCCTTCTTTGAAGAAGCTGTTGACGTATTCGAGGGACTCGACCATCTTCGGGGTGTCGAACGTCCACTTCGTCTGGTCGGAGTTCATGACGTCGGCTCCGTTCGACCAGGCGAACGGCAGACTGTTCAAGAAACCGTTCCACCCGCCGGACGGAAGCACGACGCCGTATTTCGCGCCGGCCTTGTCCTGGTACGCCGTGGCGAGCGCCTTGAATCCCGCCCAGTCTTTGGGGAAGCTGTCGAACCCCGCCTTCTTCATCAGGTCGGTACGGTAGTAGATCACTCGAGTTTCGACGTACCACGGCACACCCAGTTGCGCGCCGCCGATGTTCGTCGTCTGCCGCGAAACCGGGAAAATGTCGCTCGTGTCGATCTCGGCGGGCGTCGGACGGAGCGCCGAGGCGAACGTCGGCATCCAGTCGGTCCCCAGCATGCCGATGTCTGGAGTCGTTCCGCCGGCGATCGCCGTCTGATATTTGTTCTGCGCCGAGTCCCACGGGATCGGGGTCACCTTGACCTCGATGCCGGGGTTCTTCTCTTTGAAGGGCTTGAGGAAATCGGCGAGCGCTTCACCCTCTGTGCCCTGCGCCCAGATAGTGACGGTGCCAGTGGCCGGACCATTCGTCAGGCGACTTGCCGGCACATCGTTCTGCGGGCGGTCGTTCGAACGCCCACAACCGCTGAGCATGAGTGCAAGCGTCGCGGTGACGGCCGTGGCCGTCGCCATATTCCGTCGGATCATCATCGTTCCCCTTCGTGCATGGGGGGTTGCGGGGTGCGCGAACGGTGCTCCACTGCGAGCACAGGTCGTGCCGGATCGACTCCGTTCCGGCATCTAAGCGCATAACATGGGGTGGCGCAACCATGCTCACTGCTGAACTCTTCGCACGGTGATGCGCGCGCCGCACGCCCGACGCGGATCGCCGTTCTTGATCCATACGGCGATAAGCCCTGGTAGAAGGGATGGATCTCAAGATCGACGCGGTCTGCTCGTCATCCTGGGTGCGCGGCTTCCGTATGGCGGCCGCGTTTCCCCGGGGGCGGCTCTCCTCGTGTGGGACATGATCGTGATGAGGGTCCCGGCTGGCCGTGTCCACCGCGCGGTCGCGCGCCAAGGCCGAACCTTCCGGTCACCGGGCGACAATCGAAGGGAGCGCCTTGGGGCGCCGTCGAACCGGTACTGTACGAGTGCTCTTGATGGGTTCCTGACGTGAATTGGGGCGGACGTGACGAGGCGACCGACGGTATACGATGTCGCGCAACTTGCCGGAGTGTCGATCGCAACGGTTTCCTTTGCGTTCACCAAGCCGGAGCGGGTGAAGGCGGACACTTTGCAAGCGGTTCTGCGCGCTGCCGACTCCGTCGGCTATGTGCCCAGTGCGAATGCCCGGGGGCTTGCCAAAGGAAAGACCGGAGCGCTGGGCCTGTATGCGTTCGACTATCTACTCGAGCCGGCCGCGGATTTCCCGGATTCCGCTCCGCTTGATTCGACTCGCGTTCCTGACGGACGGCTTTTCCCGTTGTATTCGGACGAGGTCCAGCGGGGCGTCCAGTTGGAGTGCCGGAGGCACGGTTACGCGCTTATGCTCGGCTCCGGCCATAATCCTGGACATTTGCCGAGCGTGATCGATGTCGCGGGGCGCGTGGACGGCCTCATAGCGTTCGCCGGTGCCGCATCGGGCGCTCTTTTGGAACAGCTCTCAGCCCGCATACCCGTCGTCGAACTCGGCGGGGAGATCCGGCGCGAGGGGATGCACACCGTCTTCGTCGACAACCGCGCCGCCATGGCCCGTCTTACCGAGCACTTGCTGATCGATCACGGTTATCGCGACTTCGCCTACCTCGGCGAGTTGGGCACCCCGGAGTTCGTGGCGCGCTATGAGGGCTTCTCCGAGGTCCTGCGGCAGGCGCGCATCGCCCCTCCGCCCCCGGTGAGAAGCCATCCCGGCGACGATCAGTCGACGATCGACGCCGTCCGCGGCCTTCTCGATCGGCCTTCCTTCCCGCAGGCTCTTGTGTGCGCGACCGATCAGGAGGCCATCGTCGCCATCGACGCGCTTCGGGGACAGGGCATGGACGTGCCGGCTCAGGTGGCGGTGACCGGCTTCGACGGAATACTGGCGGGACGGCTGATCACACCGCACTTGACGACGGTGCGACAGCCAATGGAGGACGTCGGGCGGGTCGCAGTGCGGATCCTCCTAGAAGCCCTCGAGGGCAACGAAGACGCGAGCCGTCATGAGACTCTCGCGTGTGTGGTGTGGCGTGGCGAAACCTGCGGTTGCTCCGCCGACTGACAGAAACCTGCTGCCGGCTGTTGCGAGATCGAGCGACACGACCTCGAGCCAATGGCGGTTCACCCCACCGACGTAGGGACCAGTTCAAGCCGCATCAGGGCACGAGCCCGGCTCGGTCCTGGACGCCTGGAACCTCGAGCAGAAGGCTATCGGCCAGGCGATCCCTGACGGCATCACCGGCTGCGTCTTCGCGCGTTCCAACGTAGCGATCCGCTTCGCGTCCTCGGTTCGCAGGCGGGGCCGTTGGTCGTGGCATTGACCCACTGTCGGCGAATTGAGATCTATCCAGGCGGTCTGCTGATGCGTTCCCACTCGCACATCGCGTCCGGCTCCCACCTCGCGTGTTGCCGATGGAAGAGCTTGGCGGCGCGAGCGCCGCTCCACCCCGAAGGCAGCAGTTCCGCAGGCAGTGCGGGATCGATCAGCGCGAGCCTGCGGGTCTTCCAGCAGCCTGCTCACTCGTACGAGCTGGCCGGCAAGGGCCTCCACGTCCACCGGAGGCGAGCCACGGTAGCCGTGCAGCAGCGGGGCGCAGCGGCCCGATGCGCTCGCTCGCGGCCGCTGCGGCCTCGGGGCCGTCCACCTCGATCGATTCCACCATCGTGATGCCGGAGCAGTCGAGCAGCCGGGCGGTGGTCGCGGGGGACAGCCACCTGCCGTCCGGGTGGGCTGACAGCTCCTGTTGTACGAGCTGCCGCGCCGTCCGCTCGTGCACGCGGAAGGAAGCGGGTGCCGCCTCGGCGGGACGGTCGCGCCACTCGGCGTAGCGTACGGCGTGCGCGAGCGCTTGCACGGCCTGCTCGGGGAAGGCGTAGCTGGGCAGGTGGCCGTCGATCAGAGCGTCATGGCCGACGAGGCAGGCCAGCACCGTCTTGCCCGCCCCCTTCGCGGCGATGGAGAGGGCATCCTCCTCCAGCACGCACCTTGCCCGGTGGCGGTGGTGGGCCAAGCCTGAACCGTCCTGTTGAAGAGGGCCTGACAGGCTCACCGGCCCGGCTGGAGGAGTTCGTCTCGGGCCTGAAGATGCCGCGGCCCGGAGCGGCCCGCGTTCGGGACGTGGTCGTCACCGCGGGCCGGATCGAATGTGGTCGAGCAGGGTGTCACTCGCGGCCGGGCGCAGGCCGGCGAACAGGTCGTCTTCGGGAAGGGTGCCGTCGACGTGGGACCGAGCGAGGTGATAGTCCTCGACAGGCCATACCTCCCGCTCGACATCACGATCGTGGAGCATGAACCCGCTAGCGGGGTCGATCTGCGTGGCGTGGGCGAGCAACGCCCGGTCCCGGGCCTCGAAGTACTCCGCGCAGGCGATGCGGGTAGTGATCTCCAGGGTGGGGGCGCTGTCCGGGAGCTCTGCCAGCACGGCCTCCATTCCCGAGTCGATCCCGCGCGCTGTCAGGGCATCGTGCATGGCTTGGAACCAGGCTCGCGACAGGGTGCCCAGATAGTAGAGCTTGAGCGGCTGCCAGTGTCCGCCCGTTCCCGAGTGGCGACCAGCGTCGAAGGCCGCCATGGTCACCTGGTGCGTCTTGATGTGGTCGGGGTGTGGGTATCCGCCGGTCTCGTCGTAGGTCACGATCACGTGCGGGCGGAATTCGCGGATCAACGCCACCAGCCGTCCGGCCGCCTCCTCCAGCGGCTGGACCGCGAAGCAGCCGTCCGGGAGCGGCTCGCCGTCCGCGGGCAGGCCCGAATCGATGAAGCCCAGGAAGTGCTGCCGGACGCCCAGGATCTCCCTGGCCGCCGCCATCTCGGCCCGCCGGATCTCGGTGAGCCTCTCCCGTACGCCGGGCCGGTCCATCGCGGGGTTCAGCACGTCGCCGCGCTCGCCGCCCGTGCAGGTGACCACCAGGACGTCCACCCCCTCCGCGGCGTACTTGGCGAGTGTCGCCGCGCCCTTGCTCGACTCGTCGTCAGGGTGGGCGTGCACGCTCATCAGGCGAAGGGGCTCTCCTGGGGCGATCCGCGGACTCATCGCTGCCTTTCTTCGGTCCACTCCGCCAGGCGGCGGAGGAACGTGGTCGTGGTGGGAAGGGGTACGCCCGGCAACATCGCCAGGTGGAAGACATGGGGCATGCCCTCGTAGACATCGAGGGTGACCGCTGTTCCCGCTGCCGAGGCGGCTGCCGCGAAGCGCCGGGCATCGTCGAGCAGCACCTCCGCGGAACCGGCTATCAGCAGAAGGGCCGGCAGGCCACGAAGATCGCCGTACAGGGGGGATTGAGGCGCCAGATCCGGTCGCGCTCCTGCCAGGTATTGGGTGGTGACGCCCTTCAGTACCGCCCGATTGATCATGTCTCGTTCGTCGTTGGTGTCCAGCGACGGGCTGGAGAGGGTCAGATCGGTCAAGGGGGACACCGCGATCACCGCGCCCGGCATCGGGCCCGCGCTCTCCTTGAGTGCCAGCAGCGCCGACAGGGCGAGGGTGCCGCCTGCCGACTCGCCGAACAGGACGATCCGGGACTCCGGTACGCCCCGAGCGAGCAGCCTTCTGAAGACGGCCGTCACGTCGTCGAGTGCTGCCGGGTAGGGGTGGGCAGGGGCGAGCCGATAGTCCACCGCGAAGACCGGCCGGCCTGTCGCCTTGGACAGGTGGCAGGCCATGAGTCGTTCCATCCGAGGTTCGGTGTGCGCGAAGCCGCCGCCGTGGATGTACAGCGTGATGCCGGCCTCCGCCGCCGAACGCCCAGAGGTGTTCACCCACTGCCCGGCGGCCTCCTCCATGCGGGGGAGCGCCGGAGTGAAATCGGCGTCCGCGGGCGGCTCCGGTGGCCCTGCTGCCAGCGCACGCAACTGCGCCATGACCGCTGCCGTCTCGTCGGAACCGGCGGGGATGTTCAAGGAGTCTCTCCCGTGTCGCTTGGGTGAGACCTAAATTTAGGCTCGACCTAAAAATGTGTCAAGCATGGATTTATGATCGGCCTATGAGAGGATGTGGTGTCATGACCACGGGGCTTCGCGAACTCAAGAAGCAGCAGACTCGGCAGGCGATCTCCAGCGCCGCGACCAGGCTGTTCATCGAGCGGGGCTTCGAGGCGGTGACCATCACCGAGATCGCGGCCGCCGCCCAGGTGGCCAAGATGACCGTCACCAACTACTTCCCCCGCAAGGAAGACCTCGCCCTCGACCATCACGAGACGTTCGCCGCCGGCCTGGCCCGTACCGTCGCCGACCGGCCGGCGGGTGAGTCCGCGCTGGCCGCCCTGCGTCGCGAGTTCCTGGCCGGGGTGGAGCGGCACGACGCCGTCATCGGCTTCTCCAGTCAGGGCTTCGCCCGCATGATCAGCGACAGCCCCACCCTTACCGCCCGGCTGCGCGACCTGCACGACCAGCGCGAAGACGCCCTCGCCCACGTGCTCGCCGCCGACACCGCGTCCGCCCCCGGCGACCTCACGGCCCGCGCGGCGGCCGCCCTGCTCGGTGCCGCCCACCGCACCCTGTTCGAGCACATCATGGACCTCACGAGGGAGGGGCAGAGCAACCGCCAGATCGCCTCCACCGTGACCCGGTCGGCCCACCAGGTCTTCGGACTGCTGGAAACCTCCCTGACCGACTACGCGACGCGCTGAGGCCACGATCAGACGCGACCTGTAGGCGTGCCACGCCTACCTGGTGATCTCCCGACTTTCCCGTAACGCGGGGCCGGGTGCGCCGGCCCAGCGGGGGTGGATGCCCGTGAGGTGAGCTCCGTCAGGGGCGGACGGCGCCGAGCAGGCGATTGCGCCAGTAGTCATCGAGATCGACCACCTTGACGACGTCGCCCGTCTGAGGTGCGTGGACCATCTTTCCGTCGCCTGCGTACATGCCCATATGCCCCAGACCCTTGCTGAAGAGCAAGTCGCCGGGCTGCAACGCGTCGAGGGGGACGTGGCGGCTGGCGCCCCAGCTCCATTGGGTGTACGTGGTGCGCGGGATCTCGACTCCCGCGCTACGCCAGGCGGCCTGGGTGAGGCTGGAGCAGTCGTAGGAGCCCGGCCCTACGGCGCCGTACTGGTAGGGCTTGCCGATCTGGGCGAAGGCGAACTGGAGCGCCAGGCGGGCGTTGCCGGAGGCCGGGCCGGTGTACGGGATGCCCGTGCTGTTGGGGTCGCCGGTCTTGAAGGCGCCCAGCCGGCGCAGCAGCTTGGTCTGCTCCTTGACGAGCTTTTCCACTTCCTCCTTCTCGTCGCGTACTTTGTCGCGCGCTGCATCGGCATCTGCCAGTACGCGTTTGGCCGCGGCGCGGCTGTCGCGCAGTTCCTTGGTGGCCGCCTCGAACGCGAGTACCTTCGCGGCCCTGTCCTGCGCGATCTGGTTCAGAGAGGCCATGCTGCTCAGCGTCGTCTCTGAGCCGCTCCCGAAGGCGAATCGTTGCCATAGGAACGGGCCGGTCTGGTAGTCGCCGATCGCCGCCGTGACGAGGTCACTGCGCAGGGTTTTGGCTCGATCATCCGTAAGCCCGATTTTGGCGTTGAGGGCGTCGTACTTCTTCTTGGCCGACTTGTAGGTCTCTGTGGCCTGGTTGTGCCGCTCGACCAGGTCGTCCGCTTTCTCGTTCAGCTTCACCAGCTTGGCCCTGGCCTTGGCGGGCGACGGGGGTGCGGCGGCGGCGCCGCCGGGGTTGGAGACCAATACGGCCGAGGCCAGTGCCGCCGCCATCGCTGTACGCCCAAGCCTTGCCGGCACGGCCACTACGATTCCTCCTCGTAAATCTCCAAACCTGGGGCGCAATAGTACAGAAGGTGGAGGAGCGGTTGGCCAGTTCGCAGCGATTGCTCTCGCCGGCGGAACATACTATCTGGCCTAGCGGATGTTGCCTCATAGGGCGATACGCGTGCCGTTCAGGGGGAAAAGGTGCGCCCGGCTCCCAGAACGTGGGAGCCGGGCGCGGCGTCGGGTGCCATTCTCCTTCGCCTGTGGTGGGTCACCGACGGGTGGTGGCGGGCTCGGCGTGCACGGCCGTGCGGGTGCGCAGCGTCAGTGCGGCGAGCAGGGTGCCGACGGCGGCGATGCCGGCGGCGCCGATGAAGGCGGAGGAGAAGCCGTTGGTCAGGGCGGGCAGGTTGCCGAGTTGTCCGGCGCCGTTGGCGGCGGCGACGGCGGTCATGGCGGCCAGGCCGAGGGCGGAGCCGACCTGGTAGCTGGTGTTGACGATGCCGGAGGCGAGGCCGCCTTCCTCGGGGCGGGCGGAGGAGATGGCGGTGCCGAGCGAGGGGATGAAGGCCAGGGACATGCCGAGGGCGGCGACGAGGCTGGCGGGCAGGACGTCGGTGGCGAAGGTGCCGTTCGGGCTGATCAGGGACAGCCAGCCCATGCCGGCGGTGAGCAGGGCCAGGCCGGTGATGGTCGTGGCCTTGGGGCCGAACCGGTTGATGATCTGCGGCGCGAGCACGATCATGCCGATCATGATGAGGACGGTCATCGGCACCAGCGCCGCGCCGCTGGGGAAGGCGCTGTAGCCGAGGACCTGCTGCAGGTAGAGGTTGAGGAAGAACCACATCGGGATCCACGCGCCGCCGAGCAGCAGCTGGGTGAGGTTGGCGGCGGCGAGGTTCGGGGTGTGGAAGATCGACAGCCGCACGAGCGGTTCGCGGCGGCGGGCCTGAATGACGACGAATGCGGCCAGCAGAGCCACGGCGCCGGCCAGCACGAGCCAGGTCTGCGCGGAATCCCAGCCGATCTCGGGCGCCCGGACGATGGCGTAGACCGCGGCGCCGAGACCGGCGGTGACGGTGAGCGCGCCGGTCACGTCGATGGAGCCGCGCTGGGCTTGGGCGGCGGGCATCAGCGGGCCGGTGGCCAGCAGTGCGACGAGCGCGATGGGGATGTTGATGTAGAAGACCCAGGGCCAGCTCAGGTATTCGGTGATGAGGCCGCCGAGGAACACTCCCGCGGTGCCGCCCGCCGGGGCCGCGGCGCCGTACAGGGCCAGGGCCTTGGTGAGCTCCTTGGGGTCTCGGCCGAAGAGCATCATGAGCAGGGTGAGCGCGGAGGGGGCGATCAATGCCGCGCCGATTCCCTGGACGGCGCGGCCGGTCAGCTCGACCCACACCTCGGGAGCGATGCCGGCGACCAGGGAACCGGCGAGCAGGATCAGCCAGCCGGCGGCGAAGAGCCGGCGGGCGCCGAACAGGTCGGACAGCCGGCCGCCGAGCAGCAACAGGCCGCCGAACGCGACGACGTAGGCGTTGAAGACCCACGACAGGTTCTCCTGGGAGAAGCCCAGGTCCTCCTGGATGCGGGGGAGGGCCACGCCGATGATCGACGTGTCCATGATGACGATGAACTGGGCCATGGCGATCAGCGCCAGGGCGGTCCAGCGCCGGGGGGATGGTGCGGACATGGTGCACTCTCCAGTCATTCTCTACCGGGGTAGGGTATGTCCCGAGAAGATTTATACCCCCCTGGGGTATGTGTCAAGCGTGGTGCCATAACCGCATCGCCACGGGGGCGACGTGAAGGGTGGTGCGGCTCAAGCAGGGGGACGGCGCTTTGCCCTCCCGCTGTTCCGAAGCGCAGTACTATGAGTGATAGTCGAAGGGGAGTCGGCGTGTAACCGCACGCTCGTGGTCCTGAGTACTAAGCAGGGCATGGAGGAGGAGGGGTGCATGGGCGGACCAGCCCGCTGGGCGTCCCTTCTCTGCCCGCGATGGCTGTTGCCGGTGATGCTCGTACTGGGTGTCTGGGGCATGCACGCGCTCGGGCACCTGGCCTCGCATCACGCCTCGCCCTTCAGCTCGTACGCTCCGGCGCACGCGGAGACTTCTGCGCAGGCGGCACATGGTGGCCCGATGCCGGAGGGCGGGGCCGAGCTCACCGGGCAGGCCGCGTCGGTCGGCGTGTTCAAGGGACCCGTGCTGGGCGCTGGGACCTCGGTCTGGCTGGATCCGACCGATGTGTGCCTGGCCGTGCTGCCCTTGATCGTCGCGCTGTCGATCGCGGCGGCCTGGGCCAGAATGCGGCCGTGGCCAGGGGAGATGGCTGCCAGGAGGCCATGGGTGGGCGGAGTGGCCAGGTCGCCGCCACGCCGCTTGGCGCCGACCCTCACCGGGCTCTCAGTGATGCGTACATAGGCCGATCCATCTGCGGACGATCTCCAAGGTCGTCCGGGAGGTGTCAGCCATGTCCGTAAATCATTAGAGAGACCACCATGTTCATGAATATCGGGAAATTCTCCGCCGTCGTCGCCACCTCAGGTGCCGCGCTGATCCTGCTGACCGCGTGCGGTGGTACGGACAGTGCCTCGACGGGCGGGCAGGACATGTCCACCATGTCCAGCAGCGCTCCGGCCGCCACGTCAGCGAGTGCTCAGCCGTCGGCGAGCGATCAAGCGGCGGCGACGTTCAACGACGCGGACGTGATGTTCGCGCAGATGATGATCCCGCACCATCAGCAGGCGGTGGAGATGGCCGAGCTGGCCGAGACGCGGGCCTCTGACAAGGAGGTCAAGGAGCTGGCGGCGAAGATCAAGGCGGCTCAGGACCCGGAGATCCAGACCATGAAGGGCTGGCTCACCGGCTGGGGGAAGCCGCTGCCGTCCGGCGGCATGGACCAGGGGATGGGGCATGACATGCCCGGAATGATGTCCGCGGCGGACATGAAGAAGCTGGAAGACGCCAAGGGCGCCGCGTTCGACAAGCAGTTCGCCGAACTGATGATCGCCCACCACAACGGCGCGATCGACATGGCACGTACCGAGCAGTCCCAGGGTTCCAACCCTGAGGCGAAGGAGCTGGCCAAGGCCATCGAGAGCGCCCAGCAGACCGAAGTGGAACAGATGAAGAAGATCCTCGACCGGCTCTAGCGGTGAGTGTCGGCTGCCCGGCCGCCGGGCAGCCGACCAGGCTCGTCGCCGAGGTGAAACGCGCTGGTGAGAGCCCTTCTGGACAGGGTAGGAGCCCTCCTCACAGGTTGATGTCCTGCGATCGGGGGGTTCAGCGGGGATGATCACCAAACCAGCGGTCACGCATGGCGTTTCCTTGGTGACGGGAGCGCTGCTGCTCGCTGCCTGCGGCAGCATGACGGCGGGCCGGAGCGCGTCCGCCCTTCCCAACCCCGTGCCGGCAGCCGCGCCGCCGACGACGAGCGCACAGCCGGGAGCCGAATTCAACGACGCGGACGTGATGTTCGCGCAGATGATGATCCCGCACCATCAGCAGGCGGTGGAGATGGCCGAGCTGGCCGAGACGCGGGCCTCTGACAAGGAGGTCAAGGAGCTGGCGGCGAAGATCAAGGCGGCTCAGGACCCGGAGATCCAGACCATGAAGGGCTGGCTCACCGGCTGGGGGAAGCCGCTGCCGTCCGGCGGCATGGACCAGGGGATGGGGCATGACATGCCCGGAATGATGTCCGCGGCGGATATGAAGAAGCTGGAAGACGCCAAGGGCGCCGCCTTCGACAAGGCATTCCTCCAGATGATGATCGTTCACCACAAGGGCGCGATCACCATGGCCCGCACCGAGCGGGAGCGCGGGAAGAATCCGGAGGCGAAGCAGCTCGCCGACACGATCGAGACCGGCCAGCAGGCCGAAGTGGAACAGATGCAGAAGGTCCTCGCTCGGCTCCAATAGCGCCACGGGCCCCTGGGTCACAGCAGGGCGAGGAGCGTGTCCGCCGCGTCCGGCACACGTGGGTTTCGGTGGGGGAGGAGCGCGTCCGCCACGCGTGGGTTTCGGTGGGGGAGGAGCGCGTCCGCCACGCGTGGGTTTCAGTGGGGGAGGAGCGCGTCCGCCACGCGGCGGATGCGCTCGCGCAGGTCCGGCGCGTGCGGGCCGCGCGTCAGGAGGAGTTGATGCGCCGCGCCGACCAGGGCGAGGGCGATCGAGGCGGTGTCGGCGCCGGCCGGGACGCGGCCGAGTCGTTGCTCGGACTCCAGGTAATCGGCGATCACGCGCTCGTTCGCGTCCAGCTCCAGCGCCCCCTCGCCGTGCGCCTTGCCCAGCCCGCTCACTATGGACGGCCTGGCCAAGGCGAGCCCGCCCAGCGCGAGCAGGTTGCCGGCGAGCAGCGGCTCGATGGTCGCCATCACGTTGTCCACCACGGTCCCGGATCCGGCGTGGGCGGCCAGCTCCCGGAGGCGCGCGGTCGCCGCCCGCGCCCGGTCGACGAACAGTGCGGCCAGGAAGCTGTCCAGGTCGCCGAAGTGGTTGTGGAGCAGCCCGGCGGCGACCCCGGCCTCCCGGGTGATCGCCCGGCTGGTCAGCCCGGAGGGTCCCTCGCGCAGCAGGATCTGCTCGGCGGCGTCGAAGAGCTGCTGCCGTACTTCGGGGATGGTGACGCCGCGCGGTGACATGGCTCCGGAGTTTACCGGCCTTGCCAGAATGAACACTCGCTCATACTGTATGAGCGAGTGTTCATTCTAGGGAGGGTCATGGAGACGCGGAGGCATGCGGTGGCCTTGGCCGTGTTGTGCCTGGCACAGGTGCTGGACGCCGTCGATGGCACGGTGGTGAATGTGGCGTTACCCGCGATCAAGGACGAGCTGGCCTTCTCGGCGGCTGATCTGTCCTGGGTGGTGACCGCGTACATGGTGCCCTTCGGCGGCTTTCTGCTGCTCGGCGGGAGGCTGGGCGATCTGCTCGGCCACCGGCGGATCCTGATGGGCGGCATCGCGCTGTTCACCGGGGCGTCGCTGGTGGCCGGGCTGGCGCCGAGCGCCGGCGTGCTGGTCGGGGCTCGGGGTGTGCAGGGGCTGGCGGCCGCGCTGGTCGCGCCGATGACCCTGGCCATGATCACCTTGATCTTCCCCGAGGGGCGGCCGCGCAGCCGCGCCTTGGCGGTGTGGGGCACGGCTACGGCGGTGAGCAGCGCACTGGGGCTGGTCGCGGGCGGGCTGCTCGCCGACGGGCCGGGCTGGCGGTGGATCTTCTTCATCAACGTGCCGATCGGCGTGCTGCTGGTGGTGGCAGGTCGTGTGCTGCCCGCGCGTCGCGAGCCGCAGCCGGGGCGGGGGTTCGATGTCGTGGGCGCGGTGACCGTCAGCGCGGGAGTCGGGCTGCTGATCTACGCGGTGCTGCGCGCGGAATGGTGGCTCCTGCTCGTCGGGGTGGTGCTGCTGGGCTACTTCGCCGTCCACGAGAACGCCGTCGCGCGGCGGCCGCTCGTCGACTTCGGGTTGTTCCGCATCCGATCCGTGGCCGGGGCCAACCTGATCCAAGTGGTACGGGCCAGCGCTCTGTTCGGCCTGTTCTACCTGGCCACCTTGTTCATGCAGGAGGTACTCGGGTTCTCGGCGCTGGTGACGGGTCTGGCGTACGTGCCGATGACCGTCGTCATGGTCGGCGCCTCGTGGCTCGGCCCGCTGCTGGTCGGCCGCCTGGGCGCGCGGCCGGTCCTGGCGTTCGGCGCGCTGGTCGCCGCCGCCGGCCTGCTGCCGCTGGCCTGGATCTCGCCGGACGCCGGGCTGCTCGCGAGCCTGATCGTGCCCATGGTGGTCGTGGGCGCCGGACACGGGATCGTCGTCGTGCCGCTCACCGATGCCGCGCTGTCCGGCGTGCCCTCCTCCGCGAGCGGTCTGGCCGCCGCGGTGCTCAACGTCAGTGCTCAGCTCGGTGGCGCGCTCGGGCTGGCGGTCCTGGCGACCGCGGCCGCCGCCCGTACCGATGACCGGCTTCGGGCGGGGACGCCGCTGAGCGCGGCGCTCACCGACGGGTACGGCCTCGCCTTCGTCATGTCCGCCGTCCTGATGGCGCTGTGTGCCGCCCTCGCGATCACCTTCTTCCCCGGCAGAAAGGATCCAGCGGCATGAAAGCGGCACGCCGCGCATGGTCAGCGCGTAGCCGAACACGAAGGCCAACGCCACGGCCAGCACCACCGTGGTGAGGTTGGTCTACTAGGGCAGACCGTAGATCAAAGCATGAAGAGCGAATGGCAGTGATGGGCGAGGAAGGAGCTGACGCCGGGCACCAGCGCGACCATCGCTGGGCCGCCCAGCAGTACGGCGACCGCCGCCAGTCCGGTCAGGCGTTCGCGGCGGCGGAGCGGCGCCTCGGGGTTGAGCATGCGGCGTACCCGGGTGAGCGCCGTCTCTCCACCCGCGCCCAGCGTGAACGCCGGCGCTCGGCCGGTGGCCAGGCGGACCAACGCGGCGGCGATCTGCGCGCGGGGGTGGCGGCGGGCGGCGACGTCGTCGGCCAGCAGTTCGATCAGCCGGGTGATCTCCGTCCTGGCCCGCTCGAACAGCGGGACGCCGGGAAACGCCCTGGCCAGGGCTTCGGCGGCGGCCAGCACGAGGTGGTGGCGGCCGCGGAGATGCGCACGCTCGTGCTCCAGGACCGCGGTGACCTGCTCGGGCGCCAGAGTGTGCAGCGCACCCGTGGTGATGACCATCTTGGCGCGCCTGCCGGGCACGCAGTACGCCAGTCGCTCGTCGTAGTCGATCACCACCGCGCCCAGGTCGTTGTCATGCCGGCCCAGGAGGTCGAGCATCGCCGCGTGCTCGCGACGTTCGACGTGGGCTCTGAGCAGGACCGCCGCGCCGCAGTAGGCGGTCCTGGCCAGTATCAGGACAGCCGCCGGCAGCGCCACGGCACTCGTCCACGTCAGGCCGGAACCATCGCTCAGCATGTCGGCGCAGATCGCGAACAGCTCGGCCAAGCCGTGCCCGACGACGTCCGCGGGCACGGCGAAGGCCAGCGCGGCCAGCACCGCCGAGGCGACCACCGACACGCCGGCCGCCTGCCACAACACGATCGCCAGCCGCGGCGCCCGCTCGGCCCAGCGCGCCGCCCGCCGCCCCAGCTCGGGCAGCCAGATCGCGGCGACGATCGTGTAGAGCACCAGGACGACGGCGGCGATCATGCCGGCCTTCCGCGGGGCGGGAACACCTGCAACGCCGCCTCGAGCGCCGCGGCCTCCTCCGGTGTGAGCTGCTCCAGGAAGTGCACGAGCGTGGCGGCCTGGTTGCCGCTGCCCGCCAGCGCGCGGCGCATCAGGCCGGCGGTATAGGCCTCCTTCGACGCCACCGTCTCGTAGACGTAGGCCCGGCCGACGGGCCGGCGCTTGAGCAGGCCCTTGGTGTGCAGGTTGTCCATCACGGTCATCACCGTGGTGTACGCGATCACCCGCTCCTGACGCAGACCTTCCAGCACGTCGCGTACGGAAGCCGGTCGGCGCCGCGCCCACAACCAATCCATGATCGTGGATTCGAGCTCACCCAGGCCTCGTATCATGCACTGATCCTACCGGCGATCGTAGTCATATCGCTCGCCGACACTAGCGTGCCTCGGTCGCGCCGAAGGCGAGCCATCCCAGGTCGCTGAAGCCCGCAGCCTCGGCGACCGCGGCGGAGGCGTGGTTCGCGGGGTCGTGCATGTAGGTGGGGACTGCGCCTTCGTCCAGCACCCGCCGGGCCGCCTGGGCGACGAGCCCGCGCGCCAGGCCACGGCCGCGTGCCTGGGGTGCGGTCACGACGGCGAGTTCGTGCCCGTGGGCGTCGTGTCGTTTGATGCCGACCCCCGCCAGGTGCTCTCCGGTTGCCGGATCCGTGGCGACCAGGACGTCCCCGCCGAACGGCCGCAGCCAGTCGGGTACCTCCGGGGCATCGGCGGGTGCCCAGACCCCGGCGTCAGGGAGAGGCGGGGGATGGGTGGTCCACCGATAGACGGCGGTGAACCAGCCGCGCTCGGGAAAGCCGACCAGGCCGGGGATCCGTGGCCCCAATGTGGTGAGGTCGGTGTCCTTGGCGTACTGCTCCGCCACGGTCGCGGCGTGCTCGGCCGGGACCGACAGCACGCCGCCCGCCGGGCTTGCCACTCCCATGACCGGGTGGATCTTGCCGTCCCATCCTGGGCTGACGCGCCTGGGCGTGCCGATGATGTCCAGCCCACTCGTGGCGGGCCGGCCGCCAAGCCAGCAGGACAGGTGCTCCATGAGCCGTCGCTCCATCGCCTTCCTCCCTTATACATTAGGGGGGTAGGGTACCTGAGAACCTTTAGGAGGACATATGCGACGGTTGGCCCCCCTCGATCCCGCTGAGGCGCCGGAAAAATCCAGAGAGCTGCTGAACGACATCATCGGCAGGAGGGGTGGCGTGGGCGACATGGTCGCCACCATGGCCCACTCACCCGCGCTGTTGCAGGGATACCTGGACCTCTCGCGCGCCATGAGGCGCGTCAAGCTGCCGCGCGCGCTCAGTGAGAAGATCTCGCTCGCCGTGCAGGAATGGATCGGCTGCGGCCACTGCCTTCAGGCGCATGCCGAGGCCGGGCGCGCGGCTGGGCTCAGCGAGAGCGACATCGCGCTGGCCCGGCAGGGCACGTCCACCGACGCCCGGGAGGCGGCGCTCATCGCCCTGGCCGTGCGTGTGCTGGCCGAGCCGTCGTCGATCACGGATGAGGACGTCGCGGAGGTTCGGGCGCATGGCTGGAGCGACCGAATCGTGGCGGAGATCGTGGGCGTCGTCGCCCTCAATCTCCTGACCGGCGCTTTCAACCTCCTGGTGGGCTTGGAACCGGCAGAAGAGACCGCGTAGGTCGCAGATACGGGCCCAGCTGGTGAGGCCGGGCCTGCGGTCGGCGGGAGCGATCATCTGAGGCCTCCTACAGTGGGTTTTTGTGCTTTATGGAAGATCTGTGGAGATCAGCGCACTCGACGAGGTGATCGCGCGGGCCCGCGATGGCGTCGGGGGTGCGGTGGTGTTGCGCGGCAAGGCGGGGGCGGGCAAGACCGCCCTGCTTGACGCGGCGGCCGCGCGCGGTGGCGAGATGCGGGTGTTGCGGACCACCGGCGTTGACCGCCGGGGGCCGCCGGGTGATCCGGTACGACCACCGCGACACCGGCATGTCGGGCACCGTCGACTTCGCGGCGCGGCCGTACACATGGGACGACATCAAGAACGACGTCTACCGCGTGATGGATGACCACGGCCTGGCGAGCGCGCACCTGGTCTGCCACTCGGCGGGCGGCCTGCTCGGCCAGTTCGCCGCCGTGGAGCGGCCGGAGCGGGTGCGCTCGCTGACCGTCATCGGCTCCTCCCCGCTCGGCGGCGGCGAGGGCCAGGTGATCATGCGGGCCCTGATGGGACAGCCGCAGCCCGAGGGGAGCCTGCCGGAGCCGGCGCCGGAGTTCGTGGCCTTCTACCGCACGCTGATGGCCGCCCCGCCACCGGCGGACCGGCGCGCGCGGATCGACGGCATGATCGCCGAGCAGCGGCTGCTGCACGGCACCGGGTTGCCGTTCGACGAGGACGCGGCGCGGCGGCTGCAGGAACGGATCTACGACCGGGCCCGCGACCTGTCGGCGGTGGCCAACCACCGGCTGGCCGCCATGGCCAAGCCCGACTTCGAGCCGGTGGGCGTGCTTCATCAGGTGAAGGCACCCACCCTGGTCATCGAGGGGAGCCACGAGCCGGCCAAACCGGGCCACAGCGCGATCATCGCCGAGCAGATCCCGGGGGCGCGGCTGATGATCGTGGCCGGCATGGGGCACACGCTGCCGCCCGAGGTGCATGAGGAGTTGGCGGCCGCCATCCTCGCGCACACGGCCGGGTGACACCATCGGCCGGCTCGCCGTGGCTTCAGGAGTTCTGGGCCTATGCGAGCGGAATGGACATGCCTTGATCACTGGCCTGGCGTGGGCCGAATATGCGGCGCTCCTCGGCGGTGATCTGGAGGTCGTTGATGCTCGCCTCGCGTCGTCGCATCAGCCCATCGGCGTCGAACTCCCAGAGCTCGTTGCCGTAGCTGCGCCACCATCGCCCGTCGGCGTCGTGGCATTCGTACTGGAAGCGGACGGCGATCCGGTCGCCGGTGAACGCCCAGAGATCCTTGCGGAGCGCGTAGTCCAGTTCCTTGGTCCACTTGCGGGTCAGGAACGCGATGATCTCCGCTCGGCCGGTGACGAACTCGTCGCGATTGCGCCAGATCGAGTCCGGCGTGTAGGCGAGTGCCACGCGCTCCGGATCGCGGGTGTTCCAGGCGTCCTCAGCGGCCTGCACCTTGGCGTGCGCGGTCTCGGCGGTGAAGGGCGGGACAGGCGGACGGGTCATTTGTGCTCCTTGGTCAGCAGGTGGCGGTAGGTGGGTGTTCCAGTGCTCTACCCGGATCGGCTCTCCGCCTCGCGAGAGCGAAGACCTCCGGGGCGGCGAACACGCACGGCACAGGGTCATGCCGACACGGACCCGCATGATTCTCTTTCAGCTGCCAAGGCGTTCAGGCGGGATTGAACCTGGAGTATGTGTCGAACGACCACCGCTGGGGGAGGCCACCGGTGATCTGGATGACTCTTTCGACGTCGAAGTCGATCAGTCGTTGCGCGCCAGGCACCGCGGCCGCCCGGTCCTGGTCCCAGTCGACGCGGGCGCGGCCGGTCAGGTGCAGGGTGTGACCGTTCTCCCAGCCCAGGAACAGCAGCCCGCAGCGCGGCTCGAGCTCAAGGTTGCCCAACGTCATGTACATCGAGTTGCCGACGTAGTCGGGCCAGGTAAGCCGGCGGCTGCCGGTCACCGCGACGAAGCCGGGGTTGCCGCCGCGGTGTGAGGCGTCGGCCCCGAGCCCCGCCGCATAAGTGCCGATGAAGAACGTGTCGGCCGCGGCGATCCACTGCTGTTGACCGGTGGTGAGTTCGCCGGTGACGAGTGCTGTCCTGTGCGCGGAGGGCGGGTCGTCGATGTAGGCGCGGGTTTGAAGATATTTCGGGCAGTTGGAGTACACCTGTTCGGTGCGTACCAAGAGCTGATCTCCGTGACGGTGGGCGCGGCCATTGATCCGCATCCGTCTCCGGGTGGCCGGCTCGATCATGAGCATGCCCACCGGCCGCTCGGCGTCGAACAGGTCCGCGAGCGGATCGCCGGGGCCGGGAAGCCGGTCGGCGACGACGGTACGGTCGTCGGGGGCGGTGGCGAAGCCGGGCGGGCCGCTGAGCACGCCGGCCCAGGCCGCGCCGGTGTCATCGGCGGCTGCGAGCACCATCAGGCGCTGTCGGCTGAGGAATTCGGCCGCCACTGGTGGGATGGTCGCCCGCACGCCGGCTGATCCCAAGCCGTCGGTGGTCAGACCGGCGCGGCGCTGTACTGCGTGTTCGCCTCGGTGAAGCATGAGGGATCCCTTTCCCGCGCTGGCCCGGGCGGCCCGGGCGCAGGTGCATCCGTTAGAAGAAGCCGCACGTCGGCGCGCCCTGCGTGGGCGCGGGTGCGGTGTCGGCGCCGCTCGGCGCATAGATCTCCAGGCGGACGCCGTCCGGGTCGGTGAAGAAGACGCCGCCGGAGGATCCGCCCTCGCCATGCGGGACGATCCCGTCATAGACCGGCTGTACGCCGAGTTCCCGCAAGGTGGTCTCGGCGCGACGGACCGCCTCGATGTCGGGGACCTGGAACGACAGGTGGTGCAGGCCGGGCCGGTCGGTGGCGAACGTACCGCTGCTCTGCTGCCACAACGTGACCAGCAGGATGCCGTCGCGGCCGAGGAGGGCGAATCTGCGGTCGCCGTCGGTCCGCTCGCTCATGACTTCGAAGTCGAAGACCTGGCGGTAGAAGGCAATGGAACGCGGCAAATCAGTCACGTTCAGGCCGACGTGCCCGGTCTGCAGGGCTGGTGCGCTCATACGGGATCTCCAGTCGTTTCTCACGGTTCGCCGCTCGGCGGACCATTAGAATATGTCGCCTGGTTTGTAACGGTGTCAAGCTGGAGATAGCGTTAGAAGAGTGGAAGTGGCACACCTTGCGGATGGCGGCGCTCCGCTCCTCGGTGAGCCGCCGTCCATCGAACTCGGCAACACCACGTACGCGGTCAGAGGCCGTCGCAAGGATGGCTTGCGGAGCGTCGAGCACCTGGCGGCGTGGCTGCGCGACATGCGCCCACGCCTCGCGATCACGCTCACCGATGCCGACATTCAGGGTGTGACCGACGGCGACCTGCGCCTTGCCAGAGAGCTCCGAGACGTGGTCCGAGCCCTCGCCGACGCGGCCGTGAACGACCGTGAACCCGAGCCGGACGTGGTCGCGACCCTCAACCGTCACGCGGGCCAGACCCCGCGCTGGCGCGAGTTGCGCACCACCCCTGAGCCGCACGCGACGGTGCGCGCCGCGGGCCGCCCGGTAGCCGCCGCCCTCGCCGCCCTGGCCGAAGACGCCGTCGACCTGTTCGCCGGGCCACTGCGTGGCCAGTTGTCCGCCTGCCATGGCCCGGGCTGCGTGCTGTACTTCGTCCGCGATACCGGACGGCGCGAGTGGTGCTCATCCGGTTGCGGAAACCGGGCGCGAGCCGCCCGTCACTACGCGAAGGTGCGGCGGGAGCCCGAGGCCTGAGCATCGCATTGGCGACCTGGCGCCGATCGAGAAGCTGACCCGGACCGCCGGATATCGCCTCCGGTCCGCGCACCGGTGCTCGCGGTGCTCCGGCTCCGCCACGTCTCCGCGACAGGTCAGCCGGCTGAGGTGGAGCAACCCCGAGGCTGACCTCGCTTCTGATCATCGCCGGCTCGCGAAATACGGTCTATGCCCTGGACCCGCCTGGGCAGGGCGCCACGGAGATCCTCGACCGCGGCCTCTCCCTGGGGGCAGACGGGGTGGTGCGGCTCAAGTCCTTCGCCCATCGAGACCGTGTTCCCGAAGGCCGGATCGACGACCTCGTACGCACGATGCGATCGTCCCGGCTCGACGACGTCCTGCGGGTGGAACGCTCGGTGAGCTGGGTACGGCCGCAGGCTCCGCTGGGCCGGGCCGTTGAGCGTCTCCCTCGCGCGGCTGACCCGAGCGCGACCGATCCAGGCTGTCTCCGAGGCGTTTGAACATCGGTGCCGTTCTCGTCGTGCCGTGATGAAGGCGTATGGCACGATTGATCATGTCGAATGGAAGAGGTTCCATGATCAATTCCTTATCGGCGGACAGCCCTCCGAGACTGAGGGTCAAGTCGCTGACCGCCCTGGCCATTGCGCACGTCCTTGCGGGGGCGCTAGTGGCTTTCGCGACATACGACCCTTACGACAGACGTGATCTCTCATTCATTCTTCAAGAGATACGGGGAGGCAGGGTGCACGAAGCGAATCTCATCGACGATGATCAACGAATTTCCGTGACCACGAACGATGGTCAGCAGTGGTATGCCCACTATGGGCCGCCCAGTCTCTCTGGGACGGCACTCTTGGAGGAGCTCAACAGGGCTCTCCCACTCGGCGATCTCAGGGTCACGGTTGAAGTATCCGGGTGATCGCGAGGCCTGACCGTACGGCTCGCGTTCACAGTGCTCGTTCTCTGGCGTCCTGCTCTCTCAACTGCTCGGCGAGTTGGGTGATGTCGTCGGCGTCGACCGTCTGGCAGAGGCCGTGATCTACCTCGTGCGGCGACAGGCAGCGGCTGTTCCGAGTGGCCCATAGGCGTCCTGCGGAACTGCGCCAAATGCACCAACCAGGAAAAGCCTCCCGGAGGTCTTCGAGAATTACCGGCATGGACATGTGGTCAGCGTGCTTACTGAAGAGCGACGAACCAACCGCGTTATTTAGACGTCCAGGACGTTATGGCGCTACGCTCAAAACGTCCCTGACGTCCTCCACCCCAAGGTGCCCCGTGGCCAACGTCGCCCTACGCAGCGCCATGCTGAATGCCCAGGTCACGAACCAGAATTTGGCCGACCGGTGTGGCGTGGACATCAAGACGGTGGAACGCTGGCTGCAGGACGAGACTCGTGTCCCGCACCTGCGACACCAGTGGGTCGCCGCAGAGGCACTAGGAGTTGAGACATCCGTGCTATGGCCAGACGCAATTCGCAATGCGGTGAAAACGGGGCCGGACAAGGAAGTCTTGACCACTTATCCGTATCGCTCGGCATGCCCGACATCAATCTGGCGCAACCTCATCAACTCTGCGCGAAATGAGATCGTGTTCGCCGGTTACACGAACTATTTCCTGTGGCTGGAACACCCGAACCTGGCCAAGGTGCTCAAACGGAAGGCTCAGCAGGGCTGCAAGATCCGGTTCCTCGTCGGCGACCCGGAGAGCGATGTCACACGCAGCCGTGAGGAAGTGGAGAACGTCCCGTTGACCGTCTCCACGCGCATCCGGATCACGCTGTCGGAGATCAAGCGGCTGCGCGACGTTCCTGGGATTGAGGCGCGGTACGGGGACGCGCACATCGCCATGAGCGTGTTCCGGTTCGACTCGGAGATGCTTGTCACGCCGCACCTGGCCAAGCTGGTCGGGCACGACTCGCCCATGCTGCACCTGAGGCGGTGCCAGGAGGACGGGTTGTTCGATCGGTTCGCGTTCCACGCCTCCGAGCTGTGGAGCAACGGTCGTGACATGTGGCAGCAGCCCCAGGCCACGGGCCAGATTCTGAGTGACTGACGGAGTGACGATCGGCCCGTGATTCATCGGCGGAGGATGTCAAGGGGCCCGGTGGATGGAGCCGGTCAGTGGATGTCGAGCCAGCCGAGCCGGGCCGCTCGGACGCCTGCTTGGAAGCGGCTGCCCGCTCCCAGCAGTACTGTCAGCTCGCCCACCACGCGGGTGACGGTACGTGTGGAGACACCCATGCTGCGGGCGATGGCGGAGTCCTTCATGCCGGCGGCCAGCATGCGCAGCACCGCGCGCTGCTGTTCGGTGAGTGAGGAGCCGTCGGCGGAGCGGGGCACGTCCTCGGGCTCGGAGGCGGTCGTCCAGCAGTAGTCGTAGATCGCCGCGAGGGATTTCACCACGCCGGCGCCTCGGATCAGGACAGTGCCGGCGTCCAGGTCTTCAGGGTGGGCCTGGACGACGGCGGTCGTGCGGTCGTAGATGAGCATGCGTGTGGGGATCACCGGGGTGACCCGTATCTCTACGCCCAGCTCCCGCCACCGCGCCGTGTACTCGCGGATCAGCGGGTTCGCCATGGCGATCTGGGCGTGCAGACTGCGCACTCGTACGCCGTTGCGGATGTTCGCCTCGCTGCGCGCCAAGCCCGCGTCGAGAGATTCACGCGTCCAGGCAGCGATCGGGTGCATGCCGAGCACCTCGTGTTCGGCCAGTTCGGACAGCTCGTTGAGCCGGTCGTGGAGTTGTCGGCGGTGGTCGGGCCATGGGAAGAACTCGATGTCGGCGTGGTTGTCCGTCCGCTCGGGCAGGCCGAGGTAGTGCTTGGCCAGTGTGGCGATCTTGACGTGCTGCTCGAGGAGGTTGTCGAGCATGCGATGGCTGCCTCGCAGGCTGCGATTGAGCGCCGCGGTCAGGTCGGCGGCGGCCTGTGTCTCCGGGTTCAGCAGGTGGAGCCGGGTGAGCTCGTCGCGGGCCCGGTCGATGTCCGCCGCCGTCAGGCTCAGCTTCTCCGCGGCCTCGGTAAGCGACTCGCCTCCCTGGCGCATACGGGCGTACAAAGAGCGCGCAACACCGTCGTCTCCGGAAAATGCACCGCTGTCCACCTGGCTCCCTTCATGCTGGACCAACCTGAACATTGGCATATCAGCTCCTTTGTCGGCAAAGAGGTCTGATTTCCGCCATGTCCTACTCCGGAAGCTTTCGCGCCCTCCACAGGCACCCTGGTCTGCAGCACGATCGGTGAGTGAGGCGAAACGTCTTCGCCGCGAACGAGGAGGAATCCCATTGATCACCGTTGCGTACAGCCTTGTCGCCTATCGCGTCACCGGCCTGTCGCCGGCCACGTGCGAGCACTGTCTTGGCGCCGTCAAGGCGGAGCTCATCCAGGTGCCGGGAGTCGTGGGGGTGGACGTCGATCCGGCGGAATCTCGGGTGAGCATCCTGACCGACGGCCCCGTGAACGAGCTGGAGGTGCGGGCCGCCATGGAAGCGGCCGGTTGCGACGTCATGGAAACGTGATGTGCCGCGTGGATTGTCGCGCGCGGACGCCATCATTTCGCGGACGTCGTCCAGGCTGAATCCGGCCTCCTTGGCGCTCAGGATCGCGGCCACGCGATAGAGGTCGTCGGTGCCGTATCGGCGGCGCTCCCCGCCGATACGGGCCGGCGCGAGTAGACCCGTCGCCTCCCAGCGCCGCAGGACGTGCGTGGCCAGGCCGAAACTTGTCTCTCCAAGTGAACAGGATGAATTTGATATATACACTATGTATCGTAAAATTCTGAGCTGACGAGGAGTCCACACCGCATGAGCACTCTCGAAGCCCCAGGGGCCCGCCTCTACTACGAGACCCATGGCAGCGGCCCCGTGATGGTCCTGATCACGGGAGCGCCCGGAGTGGCCGACGTCTACCGGGCGCTCATCCCGCACCTGGCCCCCCAGCACACCGTCGTCGTCTACGACCGCCGCGGCTTCTCCCGGAGTCATCTCGACGGTCCCCAGGACTACGACCGTCGCCTGGAAACCGACGCCGACGACGCACGGCGCCTGATCGAGCATCTGAGCGCCGACCCGGTGATCGTCTTCGGTGCCAGCTCCGGGGCGACCGTCGCCCTGGAACTCCTCGCCCGCCACCCGTCCGTGGTGCGCACGCTCATCCCGTACGAGCCGCCCGCCCTGCGGCTGCTCCCTGACGGCGACAAGTGGGCGGACGTCTTCTCCGAGGTGTACGACCTGTACATGCGAGAAGGGATCGAGCCCGCGATGAAGGCGTTCAGAGAGCAGACGTTCGCGCCGTCGGATCACCAGCACATGGCCCGCGCCCCCAGGAACGACGCCAACGCCGCCTACTGGTTCGAGCACGAGCTGCGCCAGTACCCGCCCGCCCCCGTGGATCTCGCCGCGCTCGCCCCGCACGCCGGCCGCGTCATCCCGGCGGCCGGTCGCCGATCACAGGGGCGCCCGTGCTACGAGGCGACCGTGGAGCTGGGCCGGCACCTGGCCAGAGACGTGGTCGAGCTACCCGGCGGGCACATCGGATTCATCACCGACGTCCCCGTCTTCGCCACAGAGCTCATGCCTACCTTCGCCCACGTCGCGCAGTGAACCAAGCGGCGGGAGTCTATGGGCGCAGGAGGACCTTGATGGCGCGGCGTTCGTCCATGGCCTGGTAGCCCTCGGCGGCCTGTTCGAGCGGTAGTTCGAGGTCGAAGACCTTGCCGGGGTCGATCTGGCGGTCCAAGATCAGGTCGACGAACTCGGGCAGGTACTGACGGACCGGGGCCGGCCCGCCGTGCAGGTGCACGTGCGAGAAGAACAGCTCCTCACCGGGCAGCGCGACGTCGTGGGCGACGCCCACGTAGCCGACGTGGCCGCCGGGGCGGGTGGAGCGGATGGCCTGCATCATCGACTCCTGGGTGCCGACGGCCTCGATGACCGAGTGGGCGCCGAGGCCGCCGGTGAGTTCCTTGATCATCGCTACGCCCTCGTCGCCGCGTTCGGTGACGATGTCGGTGGCGCCGAAGTCGCGGGCGAGCCGCTGCCGGGACTCGTGGCGGCTCATCGCGATGATCCGCTCCGCGCCGAGCTGCTTGGCGGCCAGCACCGCGAGCAGGCCGACCGCGCCGTCGCCGACGACCACGACCGTCTTGCCGGGGGCGGCCTGCGCGGCGATCGCGCCGAACCAGCCGGTGCCCAGCACGTCGGACGCGGCCAGGAAGCTGGGAACGAGGTCCTCTGAGGGGATGTCCGGGGTGGCGACGAGCGTGCCGTCGGCGAGCGGTACGCGCAGCCGCTCCGCCTGGGCGCCGAGCGGGCCCATCAGCTCCCGGTGAACGCAGGAGCTCTGGTAGCCGGCCCGGCAGATCTCGCAGGTGTTGTCGGAGGCGAAGAAGGACCCGATCACGAACTGGCCTGGCCGGATCGCCGTGACCTGGCCGCCGACCTCCTCGACGATGCCCACGTACTCGTGACCCATCGGGGACGGTTCCTGGACGGCGTCGATCCCGCGGTACGGCCACAGGTCCGACCCGCAGACGCAGGTCGCGGGCAGGCGGATGATCGCGTCGGTGGGGGCGAGGATCTTCGGGTCCTCGCGCTCTTCCACCCGGACGTCACGGGGGGCGTGCAGTACGGCGCCACGCATCAGGGATCTCCTTGCCGATGATGTGTAGATCAGTGTCTGTGCGGTCCGGGCGGATCAGGCCGGACAGCGGGGCCGTTTGACCGTCATCGGCATAGAAGATGGCGATGTCGTTGCGGGCAGGCCCTGGCCAGGGAGTTCCTGCTGAGAGGTGTACTGGGAGGGCATCCCAGTCCACGGCCCGTGGGGCGTACGGTCGAAGAGTGGACAATCGTCAGGAAGTCCGCGAGTTCCTCGTCTCGCGGCGCGCCAAGATCACGCCGAAGCAGGCCGGACTGCCCGCCGGAACCAACCGCCGGGTCCCGGGGCTCCGGCGCGGCGAGGTCGCCGCGCTGGCCGACGTGAGCATCGAGTACTACTCGAAACTCGAGCGAGGCGCCCTCGCCGGAGTGTCAGCCGGGGTGCTGGAAGCCGTCTGCCGGGCACTCCAGCTCGACGAGGCCGAGCGGGCGCATCTGTTCGACCTGGCGCGAGCCGCCGACGGAACGAGTGCGATCGTGCGGCCCCGGCGACGGGCGGCCAAGCAGTGGACCGCCCGCCCGAGCCTGCGATGGACCCTCGACACCGTCACCGAAGGGTGCGCGTTCGTCCGCAACGGCCGGATGGACGTCCTGGCCGCCAACCGGCTCGCGCGCGCCTTCTACGCCGATGTCTACGCGGGGCCGCACCGGCCGCCGAACCTCGCCCGGTTCACCTTCCTCGATGACAACGCCCATCGGTTCTATCCGGATTGGGAGCTTTTCGCCGATACCTGCGTCGCCATCCTCCGTACCGAAGCAGGTCGCAACCCGCACGACAAAGAGCTGCACGATCTGGTCGGCGAGCTGTCGACACGCAGCGAGGAGTTCCGCGGGCGGTGGAGCGCCCACAACGTCCGCCACCACGGCACCGGCATGAAGACCTTCCACCACCCGGTCGTAGGGCGGCTCACCCTCGCCTACGAGGGCCTGGAGATGGCGGCGGAACCCGGCCTCACCCTCACCATCTACGCCGCCGAGCCCAGTTCGCCCTCGGAGGAGGCGCTGCGTCTGCTCGCGTCGTGGGCGGCCTCGCAGGAGACGGATTCCCGCCCGCGCGCGCTCTCAACCGATTGAATCGCCCGCCTGCGCGCGCTCAACCGAGTGAATCAACCGAAAGCGCCGGGATGGTGCGGCCGGTGATGAGGTCGCGGTACCAGTGCGCGCTGTCCTTGGGAGTACGCCGCAGCGTGTCGTAGTCGACGTGCACGATGCCGAACCGCTTGGAGTAGCCGTACCCCCACTCGAAGTTGTCCATGAGGGACCACACGAAGTACCCGCGCAGATCGACGCCGCTCTGGAGCGCGCGGTGGGCGGCCACGAAGTGGCGCCGGAGATAGTCGGCGCGCTGAGCGTCGTGAACGGCGCGCGTCCCGTCGGCCTCGACGGTGAGCTCGTCCGGGAAGGCCGCGCCGTTCTCCGTGATGATGAGGGCCTGGCCGGGGAATTCGGCGCGCAGGTGGAGGAGGAGCTCCTCCAGGCCGCCCGGGTCGATGTTCCAGCCCATGTCGGTGTACGGCCCGGCCTGCTCGACGAACTCCACCTGGTCGGCCCCCGGCCAGGGCGAGCCGCCCATGTCCTTGTGGCCGTCGTTGCTCTGCCGCGGGCTCGCGCCGTCCCAGAGACGTACGGTCGTGGTCGAGTAGTAGTTGACGCCGAGCAGATCGAGGGGCTGGTGGATGACCGCCAGGTCGCCTTCGTGGACGAACGACCAGTCGGTGACGCCGGCGGTGTCCTTGAGCAGGTCGGCCGGGTACTCTCCGCGCAGCAGCGGCCCGGTGAAGGCGCGGTTGGCCAGGGCGTCGATGCGGCGTACGGCCTCCTCGCCGCCGTCGCCCGCGCCCCGCAGGACGTGGAAGTTGAGGGTGATCGCGTATTGGGGCGCGTTGGTGACCACCTGCCGCAACTCTTGGACGGCCAGGCCGTGCGCCAGGTTGAGGTGGTGCACGGCCGCGAGGGCCGCGGCGCCGTCGGTACGGCCGGGCGCGTGCGCGCCCGAGCCGTAGCCGAGGTAGGCCGAGCACCAGGGCTCGTTGAGGGTCGTCCAGACGGCGACGCGGTCGCCCAGGGCCTCGCCGACGATACGGGCGTAGTCGGCGAAGGCGTACGCCGTCCGGCGGTCGGTCCAGCCGCCCTCGTCCTCGAGCGCCTGGGGCAGATCCCAGTGGTAGAGGGTGGCGACGGGGGTGATCCCGCGAGCGAGGAGGCCGTCGACGAGGCGGCTGTAGAAGTCCAGCCCCTTCGGGTTGGCCGGGCCGCGACCGGTGGGCTGGATGCGCGGCCAGGCGATCGAGAAGCGGTAGGCCTCCAGCCCGAGCTCGCTCATGAGGTCGAGATCCGCTTCGAGGCGGTGGTAGTGGTCGTCGGCCACGTCTCCCGTGTCGCCGTTCCACACCTTGCCGGGCGTGCGCGAGAAGGTGTCCCAGATGGACGGCCCGCGCCCGTCCTCGGTGGCCGCGCCTTCGATCTGGTACGCGGCGGTGGCGGAGCCGAAGAGGAAGCCGGCGGGGAAGGTCAGGCCGGATTCGCGGTAGTCGTCGCGGTTGGGCGTCATAAAGGTCCTCGTTTCGTGGCGCCGTCAGGCGAGTTCGTAGGTCCAGCCGGAGGCGAGGGAAGAAGAGACGGAAACCTGGCCACCGGAGCGGGTGATGGTGAACGCCTGGTCGGTGACCGTGAGGGTGCTCTCGCCGTCCGGTCCCGGGTAGACGCGGAGGGTCAGGCCGTCGAGGTAGTCGTAGTCCGGCCGGTCGTCCCTGGCCCCGATGGGCAGGACGACGCCTTCGCGTACGTAGATCGGCATCGAGGTGAAGCCGTGCGTCTCGGTGCGCCAGCCGCCGCCCTCGACGCGCTCGCCCGTCAGATGGTTCGTCCACGTGCCGTCCGGCAGGTAGACCTCGACCCTGCCGTCGGGGCTGAAGACCGGTGCGACGAGCAGGTCGGGACCGAGCATGTACTGGGTGTCGAGGTGGGCGACGTTGCGATCCTCGGGGAACTCCATCGCCATGGGCCGCATGACGGGCGTCCCGCTCTCGTGGGCCTGGACGCCCACCTGGAACAGGTACGGCATCAGGCGGAGCTTGAGTTTGGTGAACAGGCGGGTCACCTCGACCGCCTCCTCGTCGAAGGCCCAGGGCACGCGGTAGGACGAGGAGCCGTGGAGCCGCGAGTGGGACGACATGAGTCCGAAGGCTACCCAGCGCTTGAAGACGCCGGGATCCGGGGTGCCCTCGAAGCCGCCGATGTCGTGGCTCCAGAAGGAGAAGCCCGAGAAGGCGAGCGACAGGCCGCCACGCAGGCTCTCCGCCATGGACTCGTAGGTCGATCCCGTGTCGCCGCCCCAGTGAACCGGCAGCCGCTGGCCGCCGGCGGTCGCCGACCGCGCGAACAGCACCGCCTCGCCCCGGCCGCGCTGTTCCTCCAGCACCTCGAACACGGCCGTGTTGTAGAGGTGCGTGTAGAGGTTGTGCATCCGTTCGGGCGTGGACCCGTCGAAATAGGCGACGTCGAGCGGGACGCGCTCCCCGAAGTCGGTTTTGAAAGCGTCGACTCCCTGGTTGTGAAGCGCGCGCAGCTTGGACTGGAACCACCGGGTCGCCGCGGGATTGGTGAAGTCGACCAGCCCCATCCCGGCCTGCCACAGGTCCCACTGCCAGACCGACCCGTCGGGACGCTTCAGCAGGAAGCCCTGCCCGGCGGCCTCGGCGAACAGCGGCGAGCGCTGGGCGATGTAGGGGTTGATCCACACGCAGACGCGCAGGTCCTTCGCGCGCAGGCGGGCCAGCATGCCCTCGGGGTCGGGGAAGACGCGCGGGTCCCATGCGAAGTCGCACCAGTTGAACTCGCGCATCCAGAAGCAGTCGAAGTGGAAGACCGACAGCGGCAGGTCGCGCTCGGCCATGCCGTCGATGAACGAGCTCACGGTCCGCTCGTCGTAGTCGGTGGTGAACGAGGTCGACAGCCACAGGCCGTAGGACCACGCGGGCAGGCGGGCCGGACGGCCGGTGAGCGCTGTGTAGCGTTCGAGGATCCGCTTGGGCGTCGGCCCGTAGATCACGAAGTACTCGAGGCTCTCTCCCGCGACCGAGAACTGCGCCCGCTGCACCGCCTCCGACCCGATCTCGTACGAGACATGCCCGGGATGGTTGACGAAGACGCCGTACCCGCGGTTGGTCAGGTAGAACGGCACGTTCTTGTACGCCTGCTCGGAGGAGGTCCCGCCGTCGGCGTTCCAGATCTCCACGGTCTGGCCGTTCTTGACCAGCGGCCCGAAGCGTTCCCCCAGCCCGTACACCACCTCGCCCACGCCGAGCGAGAGCTGCTGGGCGAGGTGGACGGAGGAGCGGGCGGCGCCGACCGGCGCCGAATCGACGCGCGCGTCATCGGTGAGCCGGAAGTAGCCGATGGACTTGTGGCCGCTGGAGGTCAGCGGGCGTCCGTCACCGTGGAAGGACAGGTTCCACGGGGCTCCGGGTGCGATGGTCGCGCTCAGCGCGCCGCTGGTGAGCGTCGCCCCGTTCGTGTCGTCCGCTTTGACGACGCCGTGGCCGTCCTCGGCGCCGGGCAGCTCGAAGCCGCGTTCCTCGCCGCCTCCCACGTGGTGGTCGACGCGTACGCGGATCACGTCCGGCAGCGGTGACGACAGGGTCAGCGAGAGCACGGGCCGGTTGAGCGTGTCGCCCCGGCGGTGGATGACGGTGGTGGGCGCGGTCACGGTGACCGTCCCGTCCTCCGCCCAGATGTCATGGGCCTCGGCGGCGTACAACGCGGTGACGCCGGGACGCAGCTGCCAGAGACCGTCGGTGAACTTCATCTGAATGGTGGCGCGGAGACCCGGTCCTTCAGGGCCGGGAGGAAGCGCCACCCCTCCTTTCGAAAACAGTATGGAAAGCCTTGGTAACGTTCGGTAACGTGTGCGGTGGGTGAGGCCACTGTGACAGGAGGTGCGCGATGGCGATCCGCCGCTCCGCCACCAAACGCCACGGCCTGCCCTCGATCGTGCAGCTGCGGCTCACCCCCACCCCTGCCCAAGCCGACGCGCTGGCGGCGGCGGTGCTGTTGTGCAATCAGGCGGCCACGGTCGTGTCCCGCCTGGCGTGGCAGCGCCGTGCCTTCGCTGTGGTGGAGTTGCATCGGCTGGCCTACTACGAGGTGCGGGCGCAGGTGGCCGGGCTCGGCGCGCAAGCGGCTGTGCGGGCGATCGCCCGGGTCGCGGGCGCATATGCCAACCGGCGCGCAGTTCGTGGTGCGTGAAGCCGAACGCACCGGCCGTGGGGTCGCCCTGGAGGATCTGCAGGGTATCCGCGGGCGGGTCAGGGCTCATCGGTTCCAGCGGCGCACCCTGCACAGCTGGGCCTTCGCCCAGCAGATCACGTTCACCCGCTACAAGGCCGCCCGGGCCGGGATCGCCTTCGTCCTGGTCGATCCCGCCTACACCTCGCAGACGTGTCCGGAGTGCGGGTACATCAGCAGGGCGAATCGGCCGGCGCGGGGCCGGTTCGTCTGCAAAGGGTGTGGCCTCGCTGGGCACGCCGACCACATCGCGGCCCGCAACATCGCCACACGCGGCATAGCGGGCTGGGCTGCCATCAACCAGCCACACGCTACCGGCCTCCCTTCACCCAGACGGGACCGCGAGAGCGAACCACCGGCTTCGGTCGGTGGTAGTTGATCAGTGGATCATCCCTTCAATCCGCCGGCCAGCAGGTCGGCGCGCCAGAAGCGCTGCAGGACCAGGACCAGAATGATCAGCGGGATGACGGACACGGCCGAGCCCATGATGACCAGCGAGTACAGGTCGCCATCACCCGCGCCCTTGCCCATGAACGTGTACAGGCCGAGGGTGATGGGGTATTTGTCCTGGTCGGAGAGCATGATGAAGGGCAGCAGGAAGTTGTTCCAGATGCCGACGAACTGCAGCAGGAACACCGTCACCAGCCCCTGCGTCATCATGGGCAGCACGATGCCGCCGAAGATGCGGAACTCGCCGGCGCCGTCCAGGCGGGCCGCTTCCAGGGTGCTCTGGGGGACCGCGGCGTTGGCGAAGACCCGGCACAGGAAGATGCCGAACGGGTTGATGATCACCGGCAGGAGTACGGACCAGTAGGTCCCGGCCAGGCCGACGGCCGCCATGAGCAGATACTGCGGGACGGCCAGCACGATGCCGGGCACCAGCACACCGGCGAGGATCACCGAGAACAGGACCTGGCTGCCGCGGAAGCGGAACTTGGCCAGGGCATAACCGGCCATGGCCGACACCAGCGTGGACAGGACCGCGCCGAGACCGGCGTACAGCAGGGAGTTGAGCCCCCACTGCCAGAACTGGCCGTCGCCGTAGGCGCTCAGGTTGGCGAGGTTGTCGAAGAACCCGCTGCCGGGCACGAAGGAGAAGGTGGTGAACAACTCGCGCGAGGTCTTCGAGGCGGCGGCGACCACCCAGATCACGGGGGCCAGACAGTAGAGCGCGCCGAGCAGCAGCACGATCAGCGCCAGCCGCGGCCGCCGCGTCACACCCGTGCGGCGGCGCCTGCGGAACTGGCGATCGCCGGTGCGGGATATGGCGGTCATGCGTTGTCCCCGAAGGTACGGCGCTGGAAGAAGCGCAGCAGCACCATGGACAGGACCAGGATGCCCAGGGCCAGGACGACGGAGGCGGCGGCGGCCCCGCCGAGGTTGTCGTTCATGAACGCCTCTTGATAGATCTTCATCAGCGGTACCCAGGTGGAGCTGATGGTGGTCGACATAGGCCGCAGCGTGGCCGGCTCGCTGTACAACTGCAGGGTGCCGATCACCGAGAACAGGCCGGTGAGCACCAGCGCGGGCGCCACCAGGGGGATCTTGATGCGCCAGGCGATCTGCAGCTCGCCGGCCCCGTCGATGCGGGCCGCCTCGTAGATGGAGGTGGGGATGGCGCGCAGCGACGTGAAGATGATGATCATGTTGAAGCCGACGCCGGACCACAGCGCGATGTTGGCCAGCGAGAAGTACAGCGTGGGAAAGCTGAAGAAGTCCAGCGGCCCGGCGTGCAACTGCTTGGCGAGGTAGTTGAGCGGGCTGGTGCTGGGCAGGTAGAGGAAGCCCCACAGGAGGCTGGCGATGACGCCGGGCACCGCGTACGGCAGGAAGATCGCGGTACGCGTGAAGCCGCGCGCCCGCACCCTGGGGGTGTCGAGCAGCAGCGCGAACAGCAGCGCCAGGCCCAGCACGCTGGGAATGGAGATGAGGCCGTAGAGCAGCACCCGGCCGAGCCCGGCGACGTACTCGGGATCGGTGAGCGCGGCGAGATAGTTGTCGAAGCCGACGAAAGTCTGCACCCGCCGCCCGAACGCGCCGCCGCCGTCGATGCGGAAGCCGCGGAAGCTCAGGTAGATCGCGTAACCGATCGGGATGATCAGGAACAGGGTGAACAACACGATCGCGGGCGTGGCGAACAGCCACGGGGTGGCGGCGCCGCGGAAGCGGAGGCGCGGGCGCCGGCCAGCGGGGTTGGCGGGCATGAGACATCCAGGATGGGGTCGGACCGAGGGCCCCGACGGGCCCTCGGTGTCTTACTTGGTGACGGTGTAGCCGGACTTCTCCAGGTCGGCGACGACTGCCTGCTGCGTGGCCTTGTATACCTCGCGGAAGGAGCTCTTGTTGAGGGCGGCCTTGTTGAGGGCGTCTCCGAAGGCGGTCTGCGACACGTTCACGTTGGGTCCCCAGGTCACCGGGATGGTGGTGTTCTTGATCACCTGGTCGGCGACCTGGTAGAAGTCCTTCTGCTGCGGCATCAGCTTGGGCGGCTCGTGGCTCAGGGTCGCCTGGCGGCCGGCGTTGCCGCCGGGATAGATGTCGAGGGAGAGCTGCAGCTTGGAGCCCTCGTCGGAGGCGCCGAGCCAGGCGGCGAAGGCCGCGGCCTCCTTGGCGTGCTTGGACTTGGCCGGCACCAGGAAGGCGGAGCCGCCCAGGAACGGGACGGCGGGGTCACCGGCCGTCCACTGCGGCAGCGGCGCGGACTCCCACTTGCCGGCGGTGTCGGGCGCCACCGAGTGGATCACGTTGGGGGCCCAGGCGGCGGCGGCCCAGCTCAGGAGCTTGCCGTCGTTGACCTGAGCGTTCCATTCCGGCGTGAGCAGCGGCTCGACCTTGACCAGGTCCCGCTTCACGAGGTCCTCCCAGAAGTCGGCGGTCTTCAGCGACGGCTCGCTGTCGATGCCGACCTTCCAGGCCTTGCCGTCGTTGCTCCACCACTGGGCTCCGGCCTGGGCGGCCTGCGCGGCGAAGAACTCGAGCTGGGCGGCGGAGAAGCTGGCGATGTAGGCCTCGGGGTCCTTCTTGTGGATCTGCTCGGCCGCCTTGGCGTACTCGGCCCAGGTGGTGGGGACCTTGGCGCCGTACTTGTCGAACAGGTCCTTGCGGTAGGTGAACATCATCGGCCCGATGTCCTGGGGTACGCCGTAGACCTGGTTGTTGAAGGTGGTCAGGGCCCAGATGTTGGGCTCGATGCCGGACTTGACGGCGGCCACGTCGGCGGTGACGTCCTTGACGGCTCCGGCCACCACCAGGGCGGGCAGGCCGCGGTACTCCACCTGAACCACGTCGGGGGTGTCGCCGGCCTGGTCGGCGGCCAGCAGCTTGGAGGCGGTGTCGGCGGTTCCGCCGACCTCCGACAGCTTGACGGTGACGTTCGGGTTCTCCTGGTGGTACTTGTCGATGATCGCCTTGGCCCGGGGATCGTTGCCCTTGAGGTTCCAGGTCCAGACCTGGAGCGTGACCGGGCCCTTGGCGGCCTCGGTGCCCGAGGCGCCCGAGGAGGGCGTGTCGGCGGACGAGCAGGCGGCCACGCTCGCTGTCAGGGCGACCGCGAGCGCGGCGGCCATCGTCCAGCGACGGCGCGGTCGGGGGGTCGGTGGGGTCATCACGGGCTCCTCGGACGGGTGGTGCACCACGGCGGAATGCCGGGTCGTGCGTTGGGAACTAACCTGATGTTAACGTTGTCATCCTGTCAAGCCCCCTGCTCGTAACAGAGCCGACACAGCTTCGGAGTCCACCCCCGTGCCCACCTTCCGCAACCCGGTTCTGCCCGGCTGCTATCCGGACCCGTCGATCTGCCGGGCCGGCGAGGACTTCTATCTGGTCACCTCGTCCTTCGCCTACTTCCCTGGCATCCCCCTGTTCCACAGCCGGGACCTGGTGAGCTGGCGGCAGCTCACGCACGTGCTCGACCGGCCGAGCCTGCTGTCGCTGGAGGGCCTGGACGTCTCCGACGGGATCTGGGCGCCGACCATCCGCCACCACGACGGCACGTTCTACGTGGTCTCCACCCTGGCCAGGAAGCGGCAGGGCAGCGTCACCTTCGTCGTCACCGCCGACGACCCGGCCGGGCCGTGGTCGCATCCGGTGCCGCTGGAGGCCGAGGGCATCGATCCGTCGCTGTTCTTCGACGACGACGGCCGGTGCTGGTTCACCGCCTGCCGGGACGCCCGCCAGCCGACCGGCGGCGGCCCCGGTGAGCTGTGGATGCGTGAGCTCGACCTCGAGCGGCTCAAGCTCGTCGGGCCGACCCACGTGCTGTGGCACGGCGCCGTACGCGGGGCGTGGGTGGAGGCGCCCCATCTGTACAAGCGGGACGGCGTGTACTACCTGATCGCCGCCGAAGGCGGGACCGAGAGCAACCACAGCGTCACCGCGGCGCGCTCGAGCGCCGTCACCGGCCCGTACGTCACCGATCCGCGCAGCCCGTTGCTGACCCACCGGCACCGCGGCTCGGCCGAGCCCGTCCAGAACGTCGGCCACGTCGACCTGGTGGACACCCCCGACGGCGAGACCTGGGCCGTGGCGCTCGGGGTCCGGCCGATCGAGGGCACGCACACGCTGGGCCGCGAGGTGTTCCTGGTGCCCGTCGCCTGGGGCGCCCACGGGCCGGTCTTCGCCCCGGAGGCGGGTGGCGTGCGACTGTCGGAACGGTTGCCGTCGATCGCCACCGCGGGAGCGGGAGATGGCGACGCCGCAGGGCTGGGCGATGGCGCGTTCGCGGGGTCGGGTGATGGCGCCTCGGCCTGGCTGGGGGAGGGTGCCGCCGTGGTGGCGGGCCGGGTGCGTTTTGACGCGCCGGTGCCGGGCCTGGAGTGGAACAGCCTTCGGGGACCCGTTGACGACCGCGTCCGCCCCTCGGCCGACGGAGGTGGCCTCGGTCTCGTCCTCGCCGCCGAGTCGCTCGGCTCCACCGGCGTGCCCACCTTCCTCGGGCGGCGCCAGCAGCATGTCCGCTTCGACGCGCGGACGCACATCAGCTTCTCCGCCGCTCATCCGGCGGAGGAGGCCGGACTCGCCGTGTTCCAGAACCAGGACCACCACGCCACACTCGCCCTGACCGTGGACGACGGTGGGAGGGCTCAGGTGGTGCTGACCCTACGGCAGGCCGGTACGAGCACCCGCCTGGCCTCCGTACCGGTGGCGACGGGCGAGGTGGTGCTGGCGGTCGAGGGGGACGAGGCCCGTTACGCCTTTCGCCTCAAGGAGCCTGACAGCGGCCAATGGGTCAGTCTGGGCGGCGTCGAGCGGGCCTCCTTGAGCACCGAGCGGGCGGGCGGGTTCGTGGGGGTCTACCTCGGCCTGTACGCGACCAGCAACGGCCGCTCCAGCGACGCACGGGCGTACGCCCGCTGGTTCGACTACCAGCCCCAGGCCGAGCAGACCAGCGGGTCGCGGACAGCGAGCTAGCCAGCGCGCCCCGGACGGCAGGTTAGCCAGCGCGCCCCGGACGGGGGCTGGCCAGTGTCCCGGACGGGGGCAAGTAGGCGCGGCGCCAGCGTGCCCCAGACGGCGGGCCAGCTAGCGCGGCAGCCGGGGTGGTGCCGTGCTGCGCCGGACCACGAGCTCGGGGGCGATCCGCTCGGAGGAGGCCGGTTCGCCCCGCATCATGCGCAGCAACTGCTGGATGGACCGCTCGCCGAGACCGACGAAGTCCTGGCGGACCGTGGTGAGCGCGGGCACCAGGTAGGCCGCGCCGGCGATGTCGTCGAACCCGACGAGTGAGATGTCGTCGGGCACCTTGACGCCGAGTTCGGCGAAGGCGGCCAGCACCCCCATGGCCACCTGGTCGTTGCCGGCGAAGATCGCCGTCGGTAGCCCGCCCGTCCGGCGGGTGAAGAGGTAGTGGGCCAGCCGGTAGCCGCTGTTGCCGGTGAAGTCGCCCTCGAACAGCTCGCCGTGGGCCTCCGGCGTCTCGGCCAGCGCGGCCCGCCAGCCCTCGACGCGCTCCCGTGCGTCGAAGGTGCGTAGCGCGCCGGTCAGATGAACGATGTGGCGATGCCCGAGCTCCAGCAGGTGGCGTACGGCCAGCCGCGCGCCGAGCTCCTGGTCGAGTTCGACGAAGCCGACATCCGGGTTGGGCACGTTGCCGGACATGATCACCGACATGGGCACGCCGGTGACGATGTCGGCCAGGGCGTCCATCACCATGGGCCGGTCGGCGATGATCGCGATGGCCTCCACCGCCTGGTCGGTGAGCCGCTGCAGCGTCTCGGTCAGGTCTCTGGTGGTGCCGCCCTGCCAGGCGGCCAGGTTGAGCCAGTATCCGGCCCGCTGCGCGGCGGCCTGTACGCCGCGCAGGACGCGGGGCAGCTCGTACAGCTCGGCTCCGGCCAGGACCACGCCGATCGTCGAGGACCGGCGGCTCTTGAGCGCGCGGGCCACGCTGTTACGGCGGTAGCCGAGCTTCTCGATGGCGGCCTCGACCCGGGCCCGGGTCTCCGGCCGGACCGATGGGTGATCGTTCAGGACGCGGGAGACGGTGACGTGTGACACGCCGGCTTCGCGTGCCACATCCACCATGCCTGGTGCCCGGTTCATGTCCTTCACTCCAGCTTCCAGCACGACGCCCTGGCCTGCCCGGTGTCAGGTCGATCGTGTCACACCCGCCGCGCACTCCGGCCGGGCGAACGCGCACGCGAAGGTCGATGGCGTCACCCCGCCGCGCACTCCGGCCGGAGAAGGAACGGCGACGGCCTTGACGTTCCGACTCGCCCCGCCGGCTACGGCGTCGACCAGAGGGTGCCGATGATCTGCTGGAGGATCTCCGGAGTCGCCCCGGCCGGCTGCGCGTAGACGCTCAGCTGGTTCAGCAGATGGCGGTACGGCCGGACGTCGGCGTCCCTGGTGAGGTACTGGGCGTCGGCGGTCTGTTCCAGATGGACCACATCAGGCAGGTCCGCCTCGGCGAAGCGCAGGACGGTGAAGGGGTCCACCCCCTTGCCGTGAACGAAGGGCAGCACCTGGAGGGTGACGTGCGGCAGCTTGACCATCTCGTGAAGATGCTCCATCTGGGCGCGCATCGTCACGCTGTCGCCGACCTGGCGGCGCAGCACCGACTCATCCATGACCACCCATAACGTACGGGGCGTGGGTGGCAGCAGCAGTCGCTGGCGGTGCATCCGCAAGGCGACCCGGCGCTCGATCAGCTCGGCGTCGCCGCCTTCGTGGCTCTGCTCGATGACCGCTCGGGCATAGTCCTTGGTCTGCAGCAGGGCCGGGACGTGCTGGTCCTCGTAGGTGCGGATGACCGTGGCGTCCTGCTCAAGCCCGAGAAACGCCTCGAACTCGTCGGGGATCACGTCTCGGTAGTCCTGCCACCTGCCAGGAGCATTGGCCTGTACGGCCAGCGCCAGCACGATCTGGCGTTCGTCCTCGTCGACGCCGTACAGGCTGAGCAGGTCGGCCACATCACCAAGCGGGAGACCGATGCGCCCGCCTTCCAAGTTGATGATCTTGGACGCGGAGCAGCCGATGGCGGATCCCGCCTCACCGCGGGTGATTCCGTGGGCCTCGCGCAGCCGACGCAGGCGTACGCCGACCAGCATCCGCAAGGCCGTTGGCCCGGACCGTTGTCCCGTGTCGCCAGAGATTTCCGTCGAGTCGCCACTGCCCCGAGGAGTCGGCATTTATGCTCCCAATTCGGCAAATCGCCACGCCGCGATCGTCACCATCTTGTCACATGAGACAGCTGAGACACCATATTTCCTGTCAGTCCCATCCGGCTGCCCCTTCTTCACCGTGCACTTGTTCGGTTTCATCTTCGCCGAGTGCCGGCTGTCCTCGCCCGGACTTGGGGAACTGCTCCGCCACTTCCTCCGGAAATATCCAACTTTATCGTCCTTCGCGGTATAGCGCGGGTAAAGCGCGGCCACTAGGTTTCAGTGACCACGGAGGCGACATTAGAGGAGGGTTTCGTGACGGACGAATCGCCTGTGGAGGGCGCGCCGATTCCCCGGCATATCAACACATCTGTTCCGCACGCTGCACGTATGTGGAACTATTGGCTCGGCGGCAAGGACCACTATCCGGTCGACCGCCAGGCCGGCGATGAGTTCAGCAGAGACTTCCCGGAAATCGTGAGGATCGCTCAACTGTCTCGGCATCTGCTGGCCCGCATCGTCCGCTATCTGGTCCAAGAGCAGGGGATTCGTCAGTTTCTCGATATCGGCACCGGGCTGCCTACCGTGGATAACACGCACGAACTCGCGCAGCACGCGGACCCGACCAGCCGAGTGGTTTATGTGGACAACGATCCTCTCGTGCTGGTGCACGCCCAGGCCCTGCTCGTGGGCACCCGCGAAGGCGCCACCGACTACATCGAAGCGGACTTACGCGATCCGGACGCGATCTTGGCGGGCGCGTCCAAGACGCTGGACTTCAACCGCCCGGTAGCGCTCATGCTGATGGGCATCATGGGCTACGTACGTGACGACGAGGGCCCGAAGGAGATCGTGGCGAGACTGATGGAGCGCCTCGCCCCCGGCAGCTACCTGGCGTTGTGGGACGGCGTCAACCTCGTCACCGGCCAGGCGTTGGACCAGGCCCAGGAGAACTACAACGAGGGCGGCGGCGTGCCCTACAACCTGCGCGACGAGGGCCAGTTCACCGCCTTCTTCGACGGCATGGACCTCGTCGAGCCCGGCGTGGTGTCGTTGCCGCAGTGGCGCCCCGATCCCGACCCGTTCCAGGACGCCACGGAGCGGGTGGACGCGCTGTGCGGGGTGGCGCGCAAGCCGTAGCCCCTCCGGCAAGGGCGGTGAGCCGGCGGTGAGGCCGCGGTGAGCCTGCCCCCAGAAGCTTCACCCATGAAGAACACCAACGTCCTGATCTCCGGCGCCTCCGTCGCCGGCCCCGCGCTCGCCTACTGGCTGCATCGTCACGGTTTCACCCCCACGATCGTGGAGCGTGCCCCCGCGCCGCGCGAGGGCGGCTACGCCGTCGACTTCCGGGGCGAGGCGCATCTGTCGGTTCTGCGCCGCATGGGGGTCCTGGCCGACATCGAACGCGCCAGAACCGGCATGGGCTCCATGTCGTACGTCAACAGCGCGGGCAGGCCGCAGGCCCAGCTGCCCGCCGATCTGTTCTCCGGAGACGTCGAGATCCTGCGCGGCGACCTCGCCCGCATCCTCTACGACGCGACCGAGGACTACACCGAGTACATCTTCGGCGACTCCATCACCTCCCTCACCGAGGACGCCCACGGCGTGGCCGTCACCTTCGAGCGCGGCGCGACGCGCAGGTTCGACCTGGTGATCGGCGCGGACGGGCTGCACTCCAACACCCGCCGCCTGGCGTTCGGGCCGGAGGAGGGGTTCGTGAAGCACCTCGGCGTCTACTGCGCGATCTTCACCACGGCCAACCACCTCGGGCTCGATCACACCGGGCACGCCTACCGCACCGCGGGCAAGCTCGTCGCGATGTACAGCGCCCGCCACAACGCCGAGGCCAAGGCCGTCTTCTACTTCGGCTCGCCCGCCCTGGACCTCGACCGCCACGACGTGGCGCGGCAGCAGGCCGTCCTCACCGAGCAGTTCACCGGCACCGGCTGGCAGAGCGACCGGCTGCTGAACGACATGAGGCACGCGCCGGACTTCTACTTCGACTCGGTCGGCCAGGTCCACATGGACGGCTGGAGCCGCGGCCGGGTGGCCCTGATCGGCGACGCGGCGTACTGCCCCTCCTCGCTGTCGGGCATGGGCTCGGGACTCGCCCTGGTCGGCGCGTACGTCCTCGCGGGAGAACTGGCCGCCAACATGGCCCGCAAGGCCGCCGAGAACATCACGCTACGCGACTACAGTGATCTTGCCAGGCGTTGAACCGTCGTCCTGACGGGTGCTCCAGCCGGCGGTGACGCGGCCGCGGTCGGCTCCGTGCTCGCCGCCAAGGGCATCGCGTCGCTGAGCCTGCTCCTGGTGGGGGGCGTCTGGTCCGATCGCCTTCCCCGTCGGCGCGGCGGAGTCGTTCATCCGGCCCGCCTTCAACGCCATGCTGGCGTGCACGCTGACGGAAGACCAGCGCGTGTCCGGCCGGGCCCTGATCAACATCTGTACGCGCCTGGGTGTCATCGCCGGGCCCGTGATCGGCACCCTGCTGGCGAGCGGCGCCGAGATTCTCCCGTTCGTGCTGGCCGGGGTCGTCTTCGCGGGCGGCGCGGCCGTGTTCCGCCGGGTGCCGGAGCCACCGTGGACGCCGGTGAGACGCCGGTCGATGCTGGGCGAGGCGCTGCTGGGGTTCGCCGAGGCGGGGCGCCGGCCGTGGTTGTCGGCCCTGCTCCTGTTCTCCCCGGTCAGCCTGATGTTCGTGATCGCCCCGAGCCAGGTGCTCCTGCCGCTGATGAGCAGGGAGACGTTCGGGTCGTACGCGGCGTACGGCACGGCGCTCGCGTTCTACGGCGCCGGCGGTCTGATCAGCAGCGTCACGATGATGGCCGGGCAGCCGCGGCGGCCGGGCATCGTGGCCATGTGGTCGATGTCCCTGTACGCGCTGGTCCCGCTGGCGCTCCTCTTCGCCCCCTCTGTCTGGGTGCTCTTCTGCTGCTATCTCGTGGCCGGTTTCGGCGTCGAGACGTACGCCCTCACCTGGGACGTCGCGATGTACCGGGAGGTGCCCGACCATCTGATCGGGCGGATCACCTCGCTGGCCTGGCTCAGCACGTTCGGGCTCATGCCCTTCGGCCAGGCGCTGACCGGGCCGCTGACGAACCTCCTGGGCGACCACGCCGTCCTCCTGGGCGCGGCGGCGCTGGTGCTGGTGATACCGCCCTGCCTGCTCCTCGTCCGGGGGATGGCGGAGATGCGCGGAAGAAGGGACGGATGAACAGCCGCGCTCAGACCTCGGTCGCGGGATCGGTCCGGTACGCGCGCCAGAGCGTGATGTCGTAGCCGATGCCCAGGAGGGCGCCGACGATGAGGGGCGCGCCCAGGGTCACCAGGGTGCCCGTGAGCAGGGTCGTGGCGGCGAGCGGGCTGATGGACACGGCGATGCTCCGCGCCAGGCTGGTGATGCTGGCGGCGGTCGTTCGGTAGGCCGGGGGTACGACGGCGGCGGTGAAGGCCTGCCGGGCCGGTACGTCGATCTTGGAGACGGTCTGGCGGAGCAGCAGCAGCGCGACCGCGCCGCCCAGCGTCGGGGCGAACGGGATGCCGGCCAGCAGCAGGTTGGCGGCCAGGTGGGGGAGCAGCATGGCCGCCAGCAGCCCGCGCCGGGCGGCCAGCAGGGGCGCGGTGAGCTGGGCGAGGGCCGGGAGCAGGTTGGCGGCGAAGAACACCAGGCCGAGCTGCGCGGTGGTGGCCCCGTAGCGGTGGGCGAACCACCAGGCCAGCACGGCCTGGACGGCCATCCCGCCGGAGAAGGCGTCGAGGGCGAACAGCGCGGCCAGACGGCGGACCGGTCCGGGCACTCGTACCCGGGGCCCGGTCTGGCACCTCTCAAGAGACGCCGCCTCGGCGTCCGGTGAGAGGCACCAGAACAGCAACACGGTGCCGGCCGCGAGCAGCGCGTACACCGCGAAGGCGGCGTCGGCGGCCGACACCCACGGCTGGAACGACAGCGCGGCGGCGGCCAGCCCGCCCAGCGCGCCGGCCGCCATGGCGGTGACGTTGTAGCAGGTGAAGAGGAGCGTGTGCCGGACCGGGGCGCAGGTCTGGGCGAGGATGGACTGCTCCACCCCGGAGAACGGGGTGTTGTCGTTGGTGGACGGCGAGATCGTGCCGATGAAGGCGGCGGCCAGCAGGACGGGATAGGACTCACTGACCGCGAACGCGAGGCCGGCGACGGCCATCAGGCAGCCGCAGGCGATCAGCGTGCGCCGGCGTCCCCAGCGGTCGGCGAACAGGCCGAGCACCAGGCTGGCGAGCACCGAGCCGGCGGCGGCCACGGCCAGGAGCAGGCCGGTCTGCCAGGGTTCGGCGCCGTCCTGGGCGAGCAGCTCGGCCAGGAGCACGCTGGTGCATCCGTAGCCGAAGGTCCGCAGCGCCCGGGCGGCCATGATGAGCCGCCCGTTGCGCCCCACTTCGAGGAGAAAAGGGGTTCTGACCTGGGTGTTCGTCATACGGCATCATCGCGCGAGCGGCTGTGCGGCCGCGCGGCAACGCCTCTAGATCTTCCTGCGCGGGGGCCGATCATCGGAACACGCCGGTGTGGCCGAGGGAGTGGCGTCCGGGCTGGGGGTAGATGCACAGGCCGTGCGGCCCCCGGCCGACCTTGATCTTGTGGAGCAGCTTTCCGGTCGTGGTGGACAGGACATAGACCACCCCGTCGTACCTTCCGGACAGCCAGAGCTGCTTGCCGTCCGCCGACACTCCGCCCATGTCGGGCGAGCCGCCGCCTGGGATCCGCCATCGTTCGACCACCTCGCGGGTGGCGAACGAGACGACGGAGACCGTCCCCTCGCCCCTGTTGGAGACGTAGAGCCGCCGCGAGTCCCTGCTGACGTACAGGCCGTGCGCGCCCGCGCCGGTGCGCAGGAAGCCCACTCGCCGGAACGTGGCGGCGTTGATGATCCACACGCCGCCCGCCATCATGTCGGCGACGTAGAAGCGCCGGCCGTCGGGGGAGAGCTTGACGTCCTGCGGCATGTTCCCCGACCCCACACCGATCACCTTCTTCACGCGGGGGCTCGCCCAGTCGATGGCCACGATCTGGCCGGAGAACTCGCAGCTGGCCAGGAAGACGGATCCGTCGGCGGTGAAGTCGCCGTGGTTGATGCCCCTGCAGGGCATCTCGAGGGAACGGATCAGGCGCATCGTGTGCGGGTCGCGGAAGTCGAGGCGGTTGTTGCGCTCGGCCATGACCAGGGCGTACGAGCCGTCGGGGGTGAAGTACAGGTTGTACGGATCGTCCACGGGCACCGGCTTGCCGGGGCGGCCCGTGACCGGGTTGATGGGGACGAGCCGGTTGCCCTGGTTCTCGTTGATCCACAGCGTCTTCAGGTCCCAGGAGGGCACGACGTGCTGCGGCAGGGCGCCGACCCGGAAGCGGCGCACCACCCGGTAGGTCCGCGGGTCGATGACGTCCACCGTGTCCGACTCGCTGTTGGGGACGTACACGCGAGGGGTGAGCTTCTCGACCCGCGGGCTCAGCATCCCCGGCCGGTCGTGGGCGTAGACGTCGGTCCTGTGCGCGGCTACCGGCGTGTGCCGGTGCGGGCGCGGCTTCAGCGGCAGCGGCTTCGGCGGTGGCGCGGCGGCGTGGCCGGCCACCTTGGGAGCGGGGGGCGAACCGCAGGAAGCGGCGGCGACGGCGACCGCTCCCAGCATGATCGTCATCCTCGGCAGTCGCATGCGCCACAGCCTAGGAAGGCGTTCGGCAGCGCCTGTCGAGGTCTGGGTCAGAGTTGCGTCAGGAAATCACGGTGACCGTCGCCCGCCCGCGGGGATAGTCGGAACATGCTGGAAGTAGCGCTCGAAGAGGCAAGGAAGGGATTCGCCGAGGGCGGCGTACCGGTCGGGGCGGCGCTGTTCGCGGCGGACGGCACGCTGCTGGGCCGGGGCCGCAACCGCAGGGTCCAGGACGGCGACCCGTCGGTGCACGGCGAGACCGCCGCGTTCCGCGACGCCGGGCGGCAGCCCACCTACCGGGGCACGACCATGGTGACCACGCTGTCGCCCTGCTGGTACTGCAGCGGCCTGATCCGCCAGTTCGGCATCCCGCGTCTCGTCGTGGGGGAGTGCCGGACCTTCATGGGGCAGCACGAATGGCTCGCCCGGCACGGCGTGGAGGTGGTGGTGCTCGACTCCCAGGAATGCGTCGACCTCATGACCGCCTTCATCGCCGCCCATCCCGCGCTGTGGAATGAGGACATCGGGAAATGAGCCCCATCCCCGACCGCCGGGCCTGGCAGGCTGGCGGCCATGGGATTCGGGGTTCGTCAGTTCGAGCTGACCTTGATGCATCGGATGCGTGATCTCAACGCCGAGAGGGTGGAGGACGCGCTCATGGACATGGGCGCGTCCCGGGCCGAGCTTCGCGCCGCGCACACGCAATGGACGAAAATGGCCCACTCCGTCCGTACCAGGAAGGGCCTGGCCGCGTTGCGGACGATGCTCGGCCCGCCGCCGTACGAGGGCACGACCCCGGTCGGGAGCCTGACCTGCCGCGTGGCCCGGTGGGCGCTGCCGTCCTGGCCGGACCTGGAGTTCGAGGTGCTGCTCGGGCCCGATGGCGCGATATGGAACCAGTGGTTCGTCCGTCCCCACGGCGACAAGGCGCTGGCCTTCGTGGACCTGGTTCCGTGGGGGTGCGTCGTCGGCGACGTCGTGAGGAGTTTCCCGGGGGCCGCCCAGGGCGAGGGCTCGGCGCCGCAGCATTGGGTGGTCGACTTCGCCCACGAGGGCACGGACTACCGGGCCCGTTTCGTGTACGGCCTGTTCCAGCGGCTCGACCGGGCCTGACCGGGGCGCGGCGACTCGCGCGGCCGTCGGCCGCAGGTGGCAGCGTAAGAACCTCTTCGGCTACGCCCACAGATGACCGGGCTCGACCGCTTCCTCCGGATCCGGGCGTTCGGCGATCCTGGACCCGTGGACGGCGACCGCCGGGAGGCATGAGCGATGATGTCCGCACATACATGAGCGAGCGGGGAAGGAGGTGGCCGTGAGCGAAACCGGACGCCGGCTGCCCGCGCGGGCCTCAGCGGTCGTCATCGGGGGTGGCGCCATGGGCGTCAGCTCGGCCTACGCGCTGGCCGCGGCCGGAGTCACCGACGTGGTCCTGGTCGACAAGGGGCCGCTGGGCTCCGGCTCGACCTCCAAGGCCGCCGGGGGAGTGCGGGCGCAGTTCTCCGACCGGGTCAACGTCGAGCTCGCCGTACGCAGCCTGGAGACGTTCGACACCTTCGCCGCCCGGTTCGGGCAGGAGATCGACCTGCACAAGGTGGGCTACCTGTTCCTGCTCGACTCGCCCGAGTCCGTGGCGGAGTTCGAGAAGAACGTGGCGATCCAGAACGACCTCGGCGTGCCCAGCAGGATGATCTCGGTGCGCGAGGCCGCGGAGCTGTCGCCGCTGATCGACACCGACGGTCTGCTCGCCGCCGCCTACTCGCCCACCGACGGCCACTGCACGCCCGAGTCCGTGGTGCTCGGCTACGCGGGCGCGGCCCGCCGGCTCGGCGCGCGGCTGCTGCCGAACTGCGCCGCGACCGGCATCGAGACGGTGGACGGCCGCATCGTCGCCGTCCGGACCGAGGGCGGCCGGATCGAGACCGACACCGTGATCTGCGCGGCCGGCGCCTGGTCACGCCCCATTGGCGACTGGGTGGGCGTCGATCTGCCGGTGAGTCCGCTGCGCAGGCAGATCCTGATCACCGAGCCGATCCCTGACCTGCCGCCCACGGCGTTCACCATCGACTTCGGCAGCACGTTCTACTTCCACCGCGAAGGTCCCGGCCTGCTGCTGGGCATGTCCGATCCGGACGAGACGCCGGGGTTCAAGTTCGACCGGTCCGACGCCTGGCTGCCGAGGCTGGGCGAGGCCATGACCCGCCGCGCCCCGGCCCTGCTGGAGACCGGCATCGCCACCGGATGGGCCGGCCTGTACGAGGTGACGCCGGACCACAACGCGCTCATCGGGACCGCCCCCAACGTGGACAGGTTCATCTACGCCACCGGTTTCTCCGGCCATGGCTTCCTGATGAGCCCGGCCGTCGGCGAGGTGGTCCGCGATCTCTATCTGGACCGGCCGCCGTTCGTCGACGTCACCGGCTTCGACGCGAGCCGCTTCGCCCTGGCCGGGGCCAGGCCGGAGCTCAACATCGTCTGAACGGCGGCACACTGTACGGGCGGGCGGCGGACGTCGAGCAGGGAGACCGGGCCCCTAAGCTGGCCACATGGGTATGGTCGGGACGGTCGGGCTGGTGCTGCATCCACGGCGCGACTCCAAAGAGGCGATCGACACCATTCTGCGCTGGGCCGCCGGCCGGGGCGTCACCGTCATGGGGCTCCCGGAGGAGGTCGGCCGGATCGACTGCAGCGCCGTGCCGGTCGACGTCGACACGCTGATCGAGCGGGCCGATCTGCTGGTGAGCCTCGGCGGCGACGGGACGATGCTGCGCACCATGCGGCTCATCGCCGGGCGGAAGACGCCGGTGCTGGGGGTGAACCTGGGGCGGCTGGGGTTCCTGGCCGAGATCGACATCGCGGAGTTGCCCGCCACGCTGTCCGCCATCGACGGGCACCGCTACACGATCGAGCCGCGCATGGCCGTGCGGACCAAGCTCGACGGGGCCGAGGAGCTGATCGCCTTCAACGACATCGCCCTGGTGCGCATCCCGGGCGATGGCATGGCCGCCGTCTCGGTCATGCCAGGTGACGATCCGTTCGTCCGCTACGCGGCCGACGCGGTGATCGTGGCCACGACCACGGGGTCCACCGCCTACAGCTTCGCCGCGGGCGGGCCGATCGTGTCGCCCCGGGTGGCGGCGCTGCTGGTGGTGCCCGCCGCCGCCCACTCGTCGTTCAACCGGGCACTGGTCCTGCCCGCCGACGAGGAGGTGACGCTGGAGCTGCTGCCCACGAGCGGGCGGCTGGCGGTGGAGGTGGACGGGGCGGTGCTGGGGCATCTGTGTCCCGGTGACCGTGTGACAGTGGCCGCCCTGCCGGACGCGGCCAACGTGGTGCGGATGGGGACGACGTTCTACGAGCGGGCCCGGCGCAAGCTGCGGGTGGACGGCAGCGCCGAGGTCGACTGACCATGGATAGGGCGCGTTCGGCAGGGTAGGCGCCGAGGTATGGCGACGCTGGTGGGCACGTCCGGGTGGCAGTACAAAGACTGGCGCGGCATCCTCTATCCGCAGGGGGTCCCGCAGCGCCTCTGGCTGGAGACGTACACCGAGACGTTCCCCACCGTCGAGAGCAACAACGCCTTCTACCGCCTGCCCGCACCCGAGTCCTTCGCCGGCTGGCGGGACCGCACGCCCGACGGGTTCGTGATGGCCGTCAAGGCCAGCAGGTTCCTCACCCACATCAAGCGGCTGGCCGATCCGGAGGAGCCGGTGGAGCGGCTGATGAACGCCGCCTCGACGCTCAAGGACAAGCTCGGCCCGATCCTCGTGCAGCTGCCGCCGACCCTGAAGGCCGATCCGGAGCGGCTCGCCCGCTGCCTGGACTGCTTCCCGAAGCACGTGCGTGTCGCGGTCGAGCCCCGGCACCCGTCGTGGTGGACGGACGAGGTCCGCGAGATCCTGGCGGCCCGCGACGCCGCCCTGTGCTGGGCCGACCGGCTCGGCAGGCCGGTGAGCCCGTTGTGGCGCACCGCCGGCTGGGGATACGTGCGGCTGCACGAGGGGCGGGCCACCCCGTGGCCGTCGTACGGCGACACGGCGCTGAAGACCTGGGCCAAGCGGGTCAAAGAGGCCGGTTGGCGCGACGCCTACGTCTACTTCAACAACGATCCTGGGGGAGCGGCCGTGCGGAACGCGATCCGCTTTGCCAAACTCGTCTAGTGCATACCCGCCTTTATCGAAACGGTGTCCTGGAGAAGGAGGGCTTCCCCGTCGAGGAAGTCTCCGACTACGTGGAGGACGAGGCGAACACCGTCTGGTTCGACCTGTGCTCGCCGACGCCGGAGGACCTCGCCGTGGTCGGCGAGGAGCTCGGCCTGCACGAGCTCGCCGTCGAGGACGTGCTGTCCGACCACCAGCGCCCGAAGCTGGACATCTACCAGAACCACCTGTTCATCACCGTCTACGGGGTGCACTTCGACGACGGGCGTCTCGACCCGGTCGAGGTCAACGCCTTCGTGACGAAGAACGCGCTGGTCACCGTCCGCGAGAGCGACCACTTCGACATCGGCGAGGTGGTCAAACGCTGGGACGCCGCCAAGCGGCTGGCCGGCCACGGGGTGGCGTTCCTGCTGCACGGCCTGCTCGACTACGTGGTCGACGGGCAGTTCGATCTCGTCCAGGAGTTCGACGCCAGGGTGGAGAACCTGGAGGACCTGCTGTTCGAGGAGGCGCCGATCGACGGCAGGCAGCTGCAGCGGACCATGTACGACCTGCGGAAGAACATGGCCGCCTTCCGCAAGATCACCATGCCGATGCGCGAGGTCGTCGGCACCCTGCTCCGCCGCGACCAGGAGCTGGTCGCCGACCCGGTCATGACCCCCTACTACGAGGACGTCTACGACCACGTGGTGCGCGTGACGGAGTGGACCGAGTCGCTGCGCGATCTGCTGGCCAACATGCGGGAGACGCGCCTGGCCCAGCAGGGTTTCCGGCTGAACGAGATCATGAAGCGGGTCACCAGCTGGGCGGCGATCATCGCGGTGCCGACCGCGATCACCGGCTTCTACGGCATGAACGTGCCCTACCCGGGTTCGAGTCAGCCCTGGGGCGTCTGGGTGGCGTCGGCGCTGGTGGCCGTGGCCTCGGTGGCGCTGTACGCGATCTTCAAGAAGAAGGACTGGCTGTAGTCGCGGGGGCAGGGCCCGCCCCGGCCGTCGAGCGCGAGCCGCACCGTCAGCCGTACCTGCGCGGCTCCCGAGGCCGGATAGAGGGGCAGGCAGCGCCCGCCCGCGATCAGCGTCCGGCGCCCGATCGGGGTGGCGATCAGCGGCAGGTCGTCGTAGGTCGCGGGGGCGGCCAGGCGGAGCGTCCAGAGGCCCGCCGCGTGGCCCCGCTCGCCGTCCAGCGCGTAGTAGTCGAGCACGCCGCCGCTGGTCGAGACCACGGCCCGCATGGTGAAACGGCGCTCTTGGACGGTGAACACCTCCGCCGACGGGGCGTGGTAGATCGAATGGATGTAGCCGATCGCGAACACGCCGGACGGAGGCAGGAGCAGCCCGTATACGGCCGGGCGCCCCGCGCCGGAGGCGCCGGCCGCCAGCAGCGTCACCAGCGCGAGGGCGCGGCGGATCAGCCCTTCTCCTTGTAGTAGCGGGCCGCGCCCGGATGCAGCGCGACCGGCTCCACCTGCTGGCCGATCGTGATGTCGAGCTTGGCCGCCTCGGGGTGAACGGCCGCGAGCTGGGCCTTCTTCTCGAACAGCGTCTTGGTGATGTCGTACGCGAGCTGTTCGTCCATCTTGTCCGGCACGAGCAGCACGTTGGCCACCCCGACCGTCTTGATGGTGCCCGGCAGCTTGTAGAGGGACATGTCGATGTCGAGCCCCACGTACTCCTTGCCGTACTTGGCCTGCATCGGCGCGAGCAGGTCGGCGGTGTCGAGCAGCTTCATGTCCGGCTTGCTGGTGGCCAGGTCCACGATGCCGCCCGTGGGCAGCCCGCCGACCCAGACGAAGGCGTCGATCGTGCCGTCCTTGACGGCCTGGACCGACTCGTTGATGGACAGCTGCTGCTTGGAGATGTCGGAGTCGGGGTTCAGGCCGGCCGCCTCCAGCAGGCGCCTGGCCAGGACCTGGGTGCCGGAGTTGGGCGGGCCGATCGAGACCCGCTTGCCCTTCAGATCGGCGACCTTGCTCGCGCCGAGGCCGGGGGCGATGACGACGTGGGCGTAGTTGTCGTAGATGCGGGCGATGGCCTTGATCGGCTGCTTGGCGGTGAAGGATCCGGTCCCGTTGACGGCGTCGGTGGCCGTGTCGGTCTGCGAGAAGGCGATGTCGGCCTTGCCGGTGGCCAGCAGCTTGATGTTCTCGACGGAGGCGGAGGTGACGGACGCGGTGGCCTGGGTGTTGGCGATGTTGTCGGTCAGCTGTTTGGCCAGGCCCCCGCCGTACACGTAATAGACGCCGGTCGTGCCGCCCGTGGCGATCGACAACCGGTGGCCCGAGCCGCTCACGTCGCCGCAGGCCGCCGCTCCGGCGGCCAGTGCCGTGGCGGCGAGTACCGCAAGGATCCGCTTCACGCTGGGACGCTCCTTCTCCTGATGAGGTGCACGGCCGCCGCGACGGCCAGGACGGCCAGGCCCGCGACGATGGGGACGGGTTCGAGGAACAGCAGCAACACGGCCGCCACGGCGGCCAGCAGCCGCTCGGGCCACCCGCTCACCCCGCCGGTCGCCATGGCCAGGGCCGCCACCGCGACGGCCGAGACGGCGCTCATCAGCAGCACCGTGCCGATCGGTCCCTGCCCGAGCAGCGCCTGACCGTTCGGCGTGAGCACGAACGCGAACGGCACCAGGAACGCGGGCAGCGTGTAGCGCCAGGTCATCATCATCGTCTTGTAGGTGTTGCCGCCGGTGATCGCCGCCGCCGCGACGGCCGACAGCGCGGTCGGCGGGCTCACCTCGGACAGCACCGCGTAGTAGAAGACGAACATGTACGCCTCGGCGGACGTGACGCCGAGCGTGGTGAGCGCCGGTGCGATGATCACTGCCGCGATGATGAAGCTCGCGGTCACCGGTACGGCCAGGCCCAGCAGCATGACCGCGACCCCGGACATGACCGTCGTCAGGATGAGGTTGCCCGCGGCGACGTCCACGATGATCGCGCTGAGGTTGAGCCCGAGCCCGGTCTGGGTGATGACGCCGACGATGATGCCCGCCGCCGCGCACACCGCCGTCACGGGCAGCACCTCCAGCGTGCCCTTGGCCAGCGCCTGCGCGGTCCGCCTCGGGCCCATCCGGTGCCCGGGGTCGAGGAAGGACAGCGCGAACGCGACGGCGGTGGCGATCACGACCGACTGGAACGCCGACCGGTCCAGCGCCATCAGCACGATGATGAGGATCAGCGAGCTGAAGTGGTAGCCGAAGCGCAGCAGCAGCCGGCCCGCCTTCGGCGCGTCCACCGCGACGGCGTGGGTGCCGAAGCGGCGCGAGTCGATCTCGATGGACAGGAAGATGCCCAGGTAGTACAGGATCGTGGGGATCGTCGCGTAGACCAGCACCTCGAGGTAGCTGACCTTGAGATACTCGGCGATGATGAACGCCGCCGCGCCGAGCGTGGGCGGGGAGAGGATCGCCCCGATGCCGCCCGAGGCGAGGATGCCGCCCGCCGCCTCCTTGGGGTAGCCGGCCCGCCGCAGCACCGGCCAGGCGACGCTGCCGAGGCTGACCGTGGTGGCCACGCCCGAGCCGGAGACGGTGCCGAGCAGGAAGCCGGCGGTGGTGACCGTACGGCCGGGGGCGGCGCGGGACTTGCGGAAGGCGGCGAAACTCAGGTCGATGAAGAACTTGCTAGCGCCCGAATAATCCAGCACCGCGCCATAAATCGTGAAAAGGATGATGTAGCTGGCCGCGACCTGCATGGGGACGCCGAAGAAGCCCTCGGTGCCCGTGTAGAGCTGCGACACGATCTGCGCGAGGTCGAAGCCGCGATGGCCAATCGTCCACCCAATCGGCAAATATGCCCCGAAATAGGCATAAGCCAGGAAAATTAGGCAGATGATGGCGAGTGACCAGCCGACCGTGCGGCGGACCGCTTCCAGGAGCAGCACGGTCAGCACCAGGCCGGCCGCGATGTCGAGCCCGGTCAGCGCCGCACCCGACCCCCGGTCGCGGAAGGCGTCGATGTCGAGCAGCGGGTAGACGAGCACCGCGAGCGAGGCCGCCGCCAGTATCCAGTCACCCACCCCGGGCCGATCCACCGCTTCGCGTCGCGGTTCATCGGGTGGCGCCGCGCCGCGTACCCGCCTGAGCGCCGACGAGATCCCCGAGCGATAGCAGAGGAACACCAACGGCAGCGCCACCGCCAGGAACGTCAGCCGATGCTCCAGCGCCTCGACGGGCCTGAACACCACCACCAGCGAGTACGCCGACAGCAGCCCGCCGACGATCCACACGCCGAGCCGCAGCGTCCCGGTCAGCCGCCGGGCCGGACGCTCCTGCTCGTGGGCCGACACCAGCTCCGCGTCGCGGTCGCTCAGCTCGGTCAAGTGGGCCTCCCTGACAGGGCGTTTGGACGGACTTTACGAGCCCTTTACGCAATGAGGAAGGCCCAGTTCGGTACAGAAATCTGGACGGCGACGAGCGGCGGCCCATAGCCGGAGACCCCAGTGCGTGCGCGCACGCACTGATATAAAGAACCGTGGCCGAGATCACCCTGAACGTCCGCCAGCTGCAGGCGTTCGCCGAAATCGGCTACCAGGCGGCGGGCGGCGGCGGTGGTGGCGCGCGCGGTGCGATGGCCGCGCTGCGCCGGGTGGTCCCGGTCGACGCCTACGAGTTCGTCGCGTTCGACCCGGCCAGCGGGCGGCACCACAGTGTCGTCTCCGACGGCCACCGGCGCATCGACGGCGACGCCGCCGAGGAATACACCGGGTTGGAGGCCTACCGCACGGCGATGACCACGCGGGCGCCGGTGCCGATGCCCGAGCCGGGCACGGAGCGCTATTTCCGCCGCCATCTCGCCCCTTACGGGTGGCGCGCCGGTCTGACCACGCCGCTGTTCCTGGCCGAGGGCCGCTACACGGGCCTGCTGCACCTGGCGGCCAGAGAGGCCTTCCCCGAGCTCACCGGCTCGCTGGTCGCGGCCGTGGCGCCCATGCTGGCGCATGTCACGGACCTGACCCGGTGCGTGATCGACCCGGTGGGGCTGCCGAGCGGGTTCCTCGCGGCCGCCTACGACCGGCTGGGCGTCCGCCGTGAGGTCCCCGGCGTCGCCAGATCCACCGCCTTGTGGGACGAACCGGCCATCGCGGGGCTCGCCCGCGCCTTCATCGACTCGCGCGAGCTGAGCCGCCGCGGTCTCTGGCTCGACCGCGACGGCCGCTGGCACGAGGTGCGGGTGCTGCGGGCCGGCGTCGGGTTCCAGGGCTCGCTCCAGGGCGCGGTGGTGGCCGAACGCCCGTGCTCCCTGCCGTACGAGCTGACCGGCAGGGAGGTGGACGTGCTCACCCGGGTGGCCGCCGGCGACTCCAACCCGCAGATCGCCGCCGCCCTGGTGCTCAGCGTCCGCACCGTGACCACCCATCTGGAGCACATCTTCGCCAAGCTGGGCTGCGACAGCCGCACCCGCCTCACCACCAAGGCGCTCGCCGAGGGGTTGTGCCGCCTCGACGTCTAGCCCGCTAGGAGATCTTGCCCAGGCCGCGGGCGAGGATGGTGGCGGTGTCGGCGATGACCTTCTCGTCGTTGGCGGCGTCGGCGGCCGGGCGGTTGGTGTAGATCGCCAGGATGATGGGGGCGGCACCCTTCTTGGGCCAGGCGATGGCGATGTCGTTGGCCGTCCCGTACGACGGGCCGGTGCCGGTCTTGTCGCCGACCGTCCAGGTCTTGGGCAGGCCGGCGCGGATGCGGGCGTCACCGGTCGTGTTGGCGATCAGCCAGCCGTTGAGCGTCTCCCGGTCCTTGGCGGTGAGCGCGGCGCCGGTCGTCACCTTCCCGAGGTCGCGGGCCACGGAGGCGGGCGTGGTGGTGTCCCGCTTGTCCTTGGGAGTCCAGTCGTTGAGCTCGGTCTCCCAGCGGTCCAGACGGGAGATCGGGTCCTTCAGCGTACGGAAGTAGCGGGTCAGGCCCGCCGGACCGCCGATCTGCTTCAGCACCATGTTGCCGGCGGTGTTGTCGCTGTAGGTGATCGCCGCCTTGCACAGCTCGGCGACGGTCAGCCCGTCCTTCACATGCTTCTCGGTGACCGGCGAATTCGGCTTCAGGTCGCCGGCCGTCCAGTGGACGACCCGCTCCATCAGCCCCGGGTCGGAGGTGCGGGCCTTGTGCAGCGCGGCGGCGGAGACCATCGCCTTGAAGGTGGACAGCAGCGGGAAACGCTCGCCGGACCGATAGGCGATCGTCTTCCCCGTGGCCGTGTCCAGGGCGTACGCGCCGATGCGGCCCTTGAAGGACGCCTCCAGCGCGCGCAACTCCTTCCGGGCGGTGGCCTGGCCGTCGCTCACCACCTGCGACGGCGCGGTCGCGGCCGAGGCGGTGCCTGCTCCGTAGGCGCCGCCCGCCAGGAGGGAGGCCGTCAGCGCGGTCGCTTGCAGCGCGGCCGTGAGGCGGCGGGGGTGTCGCATGCCATGTCCTTGCTCTCGTCCGTCAGAGGAGAGGAGCACAGCAGATCGTGTCGAGCGATGTCCAATATCGATATGGAGAACGGATCCATATCGGTTGCCGCATGATCACAGGTCAGACGGCCTCCGCCGACCGCTGCGCGGGGATCATCACCTGCCGCAACTCGAACCACACGGACGTCGCGCCGTTCTCGCGGACGAACCCCCACCGGTGGCTGAGCGTCTCGATCAGCGGCAGGCCGCGCCCGCTCGTCGCCTGCGTCCCGGTACGGCACGCGCACGGCGGCCCGCTCGAACCCCCGTCCCTGACGAGCACCCGCACCAGGGACTCCGCGGCGAGCACCGACACCGTGAACGAACCGCCCTCGCCCGAGCGGGAGTGCAGGATCGCGTTCGTGGCCAGCTCGCTGGTGAGCAGCACGCAGTCGTCGTACAGCGGATGATCACGCCCGAGCGCCGCCGTCACGAGCCCCCTGGCCCGCGCCACCTGGGACGGAATTCCCCGGAACCGTACGACGAGAGCACCGTTGCCGGGCTCTTCGTCCCCTTGCTCTAACTGGTGAAAGTCCGGCGGTGCCACGGCGACCTCCCCGATTACGGCGACGTCATGAGACGCGTCAGGGGGGTGCGGGAGATTATCGCTAAAAGGTAGGAATGCCCTTTCCGATGGTCGCCCGCGCGATCGTCCGGGCGGACCGAGTACGCTGCGATCGACGAGTCGACTAGGAGGGGTGCCTGCGTGAGCAGCCTGGAGGCCGTCTGGGTGCAGCCGTACGCTCACCCGGGGGCAGCGTTCGTGACCGGGGTCTTCGACATCCTGCACGTCGGGCACGTGCGTTACCTGGGTGCCGTCGCCGAGCGGGGGCTGCCGCTGGTCGTCGGCGTGGAGGACGACCCGCGCGTGCGCGCGTGGAAGGGGCCGACGCGCCCGTTCAACCCGGCCGCCGAGCGCGCCGAGGTGCTGGCCGCGCTGCGCTTCGTGAGCGGGGTGTTCATCGTGACCGGGCCCTCGGCGGCGCACGGCCCGGAGGACTACATCGACCTGCTCGCCCCCATGCGACCTGGCGCGCTGGCGCACACCGCGGGCGACCCGCACGCGGGCGGCCGATGCGCCGCGGCCGCGCTGCTGGGCGCCGAATGCTGGGAGCTTGAGGCCATCCCCAATCGCTCGACCACCAGGATCGTCAACGCGGCGGGCAAGGGCTGACCCTTCTGGCGGGTTGGTCCTTTCAAGATCGCGTAGGCTTTGCTGGCATGACGGTCGATCTGGTAGCCAAGCGGGTGACAGACCTGCTCGCCCCGCAAGTGCTGGTGATCACCATGCCCCCGGCCGTGGGGCTGATCGCGCACGGCTGGAGCGGCGCCGCGTGGGGCCTGGCGGCCTCGGCGCTGTGCGGCGGCGTGCCCGCCGGGGTGATCGCGCTGGGAGTCCGCTCGGGGCGGCTGGACTCCCACCACATCGTCGACCGGACCCGCCGCACCGGGCCCCTGCTGGCCGCCGTCGCCGCCGTACTGGTCGCCCTGGTGCTGCTCGTCGCGCTGGGCGCGCCGACGCTGCTGGTGGCCACGGTGACCGCGATGCTCGTCGCCCTGGCCGTCACCGTGCCCGTCACGATGCGCTGGAAGATCTCCTTCCACGCCGCCGTCTGCGCGGGCACCGTGGTGGTGCTCGCCCACGTCCTGCCCGCCGTGCCGACCGGCCTGGCCGGGGCGGCCGTGGTGGCGCTGGTGTGCTGGGCCCGGGTGCGGCTGGCGCACCACACGTGGGCGCAGGTGGCGGCCGGGGCACTGGTGGGCGTGGCGTCGACGTGGGCGACTCTGGCGGCGTTCGGCATCCGATAAGAGGGGACTGCCGAAAAGGGGGGAATAGTGGTGGCTTCATAGGGGTTGCCGCGTGCATGGAAGCCACGAACCGCGGCCGGGTGCGTGTCGAGCGCTCCGCCAAGCGTGTCAGGACCTACCTCGGCGGCCGGGCGGTGGCCGACACCACCCAGGCCCTCCTGGTGTGGGAGGTGCCCTACTACCCGACGTACTACTTCCCGCTCTCGGACGTCGACGAGTCGGCGCTGAAGCGGACGGGCGCGACGAAGCACTCGCCCAGCAGGGGAGACGGCGTCGTCTACACCGTCACCTCGGGAGGCGCGGAGGCTTCGGAGGCGGGGCTGGCCTACCCGGAGTCGCCGCTGGCGGACATCCGCGGGCACATCCGCTTCGAGTGGGACGCCATGGAAGCCTGGTTCGAGGAGGACGAGGAGGTCTTCTTCCACCCGCGCGACCCGTACACCAGGGTCGACATCCTGCCGAGCTCGCGGCACGTGCGCGTCGAGGTCGACGGCGTCACGGTGGCCGACTCGCGCAGCCCCCGTATCCTGTTCGAGACGGGCCTGCCCGCCCGTTACTACCTGCCCAAGACGGATGTACGGCTCGACCTGCTCGAACACACCGACACCGCCACCAACTGCCCGTACAAGGGGACGGCGGAGTACTGGACGGTCAACGGCGCCAAGGACCTCGCCTGGTCGTACCGGACGCCGCTGCCGGAGAGCCAGCGGGTCGCGGGGCTGATCGCGTTCTACAACGAGAAGCTCGACATCTACCTCGACGGCGAGCTCCAGGAACGGCCGAAGACCAAGTTCGGCTGACCCGCCCCCGGTCGGCCCGTGGGAGCGGCTGGCCGCTCCCACGGGCCGACCGATACGGCTACCGAATCCGATAGGCCCGGATGACCGTCTGCTCCACCGTGTTGCCCGCCTTGTCCACCGCTCGGGCGCGCAGGGACACGAAACCGTCTCCAGCGGGGTGCCGCAGGACGATCGCCGAACCGTTGATCCCGGCGGGGTACCGCAGGTCGATCGCCGAGCCGTTGATCCCGGCCGGGTCCCGCGGGGCGGCCGCCGACCCGTGGATCTCGGCCTTGGCCCAGGTGGCGCCGTCGTCGTAGGAGACCTCCACCGACAGCTTCCTGACGGGGCGGGCGGTGCTGCCCTCCAGCGGCTGAACGGTCACCGGCACGGTGAAGCGCCGCCCGGACGGGGCGGAGTTCTCGGCGTCGAGTGCGGGGCTGAAGCGGACGACCGAGACGGGCAGCCGCGCGGGCGTGTCGCCCGCGACGTGGCCGGACCGGAACGTCCACACACCGGACACGCGCGTGGACAGCGTCGCGGGCGCACCGCGCTCGCTCTCGACGACGAGGCGGTAGGCGGCCTCCCGTGCGGGCACGGTGAAGCTCGTCTCGATCTCCGGCTGCTCGCCCACGAGGGCGCCGTCACGGTAGAGGGCCGTCCGCTGCGTCGCCCGGGAGGAGTAGCCGAGCGACCCCCTGGCGTCGCCGTACATGAGCAGGTCGGTCGAGATGGCGTCGCCGGTGCGGCTGACGCCCTCGGATCCCGGCGCGCCGGCCCAGGGCAGGGCGGGCGCGAAGACGCCGCGGTTCCAGTCCTCCGGGTACGTCCGCCCGGACCGGTAGACGGCGAAGGGGGACTCGAAGCGGTTGACCCGGCCGTCGGGTGCGTACTCGAACAGGTAGCGCTGCCAGCGGATGCCGTCGTCGGTGTTGACGTACTCGACCTGCTTGAACGGCGTGCCGAACGTCGTCTGCGACAGGTAGGAGAAGACCATGCCGTCGCGCGGCCAGGCGCGGCCGGCCGCGTTCGCCGCCGCGTCGGGCAGGTGGCGGGCGTAGTCGGTCTGGATGGCGGCCAGGTCGCGCTGGGCCACGCGCCGCTCGAACCCGTTGACCATGCCTCCGGAGCGGAACCAGGTCAGGCGATAGGCGTACGGACTGCCGTCTCGGGCGGCGGCCCACTGCCCCGCGACCTTGGTGCGCACGCCCGGATAGGCGCGGGCGGGGCCGAGCTGGGCGGTGAAGGCACCGTCGTAGGAGTCGGCGAGCCAGCCCCAGCTGCGCGAGGTCCCGTCGGCTTCCCGCCACTGGTAGACGATCTCGGCCAGCAGCGAGGTGGCGTCGGTACGGGGGAGCTTCAGCGAGATCGGCCGGCCCAGCCGCGCGTCGGCCTCCACGGTCTGTGACCGGTTCAGGTCGAGGTCCGGGTGGACGAGGAGCGTCCGGCCCTGATCGTCGAGGATGGTGGTCCTGATCTGCCATCTGCCCTTGGGCAGCCGCAGGGTGGCCGGCCCCTCGGGGTCCGCCAGGTCGATCGGCGTCTGGTGGGCGTCCAGCCGGTACAGCGTCGTGTAGCTCTGGGTGGCCGGCCGGCCGTTCCTGTCGGTGTGCTTGAGGGTGAGGTCGTAGCTCTCGATCTCCTTGTCGACCCCGACCGGCGTGCTGAGGGTCAGGTCGCCGGCGCCGGTGGCGACGACGTGCCCGCCGAGGAAGCCGTCGGGCCCGCCGGCGCGGGTGTCGGAGGTGACGGTGGCCTCGGCCTGGCCGCCCGCGGGGACGGTCAGCGTGGCGGGCGTGACGCTGAACGACTTGTCGCCGCGCACCTCCAGGCGCAGGGTCACCGGCAGCTGCTGCTGGTTGCGGTAGACGATCTTCTTTCCGACCGGCTGGTCGTCGTCGTGCGGCCACGCCTGCCGTCCGAAGCCGAGGCCGGGCGGTTCGGCGGTGACGGCCTGGCTCGTGCCGCGGGCGGCGTCGACGAGCCCGGCGCCCTGCGCGAAGACCCCGATCCCCGGCAGCGGCCGGGCGGTGCCCATGAGCGCCGCCTTGAGCGTGTCGCCCTTCCAGCCGGGGTGCGCCCCGGCCAGCAGCGCGGCGACGCCCGTGACGTGCGGGGTGGCCATGGAGGTGCCGGACATGGCGACGTAGGAGCCGTCGCCGGGGCTGTCCTTGCCGCGGGCCGCGGTGATGTCCACGCCGGGGGCGGTGATGTCCGGCTTGAGACCGTCGTCACCGACGCGCGGCCCGCGGCTGGCGAACTCGGCCTGCTCGCCGGACTTGCCGACGGCGCCGACCTGCAGCGCGGCGTCGGCGGTTCCGGGCGAGATGAGCGTGCGATCGGCCCCATAGTTGCCGGCCGCCGCCACGAACAGGGTGCCGTAGCGCGCGGTGAGCGTCTGTACGGCCTCCTCCAGCGGGTCGGTGCCGGGGGTGTCGGGGCCCCCGAGGCTCATGTTGACGACTCTCGCGCCCTGCTCGGCCGCCCACTGCATGCCCGCCAGGATGGCGGAGTCGGCGCACCACCGCGACTCGCACACCTTGCCGTCCAGCAGCGTCACATCGGGCGCGACGCCACGGTACTTGCCGCCCGAGGCGGCGCCGCTGCCCGCGATGGTGGAGGCCACGTGGGTGCCGTGCCCGATCAGGTCGCGTTCGTCCGGGTTCTCGGTGAAGTCGGCCCGCGCCGCGACCCGTCCGGCGAGGTCGGGATGGGTCGCGTCGATCCCGGTGTCGAGCACCGCCACCTTGACGCCGGTGCCGGTGTACCCGCGCTCCCACGCCTGCGGCGCGCCGACCTGCTTGACGCTCACGTCCAGCGTGATCCGTCGGCGCCCGTCCAGCCAGACCTTGCCCGTGCCGCCCGCGAGCGCCTGCCAGGTCCGCGCGGCGTCGCTCCTGCGCTGCCGTACGGCGAAGCCCCGCACCGCGCTCAGCGACCTGAACCCGGTCATCGCGCGAACGGCCGGCGCGGGACCGGAGGCGCCGGTCACGAGCAAGGGGAGCTCCCTACGGCTGTCGTCGTACCCGAGCTCCAGCAGCCCGGTCACGTCGAACAGCCGGGAGTCCAGCCGTCCGGCGCGGACCAGCGGCGCGGCGTCAACGGGTAAGACGCGAAGCCGCCCCTGCGCTTCGTCGGTGAGGAAGGTGACCTTCTCCCTGCCCGCGCCCGGCTCGACGATCGCGCTCGTCGGGCCGGTCACCGTCACCTTGTCACCGGTGACCAGCGTGACCGTCCGCACGCCTGCCGCCGCCCGGTCGCCGGTCGTGGCCAGGTCGCCGGCCTCCGCGTCCGCCTGCGGCTGGACGATCATGGCCGCGGCGAGCACGGCGACGCCGGCCCACCTTGTCGTTCTCCGCACCCGGTTCTCCGATCATTGGGGAGATATCACCAGGTAGTGGCTGATGATCGGCATTTGTTACCGAGCCTGCCAGGAGGACTGCTGGGCGACTACACACGCGTGTAGTAGGCTTTCTCATCGCGTAGTCATATATACGCACGGATAGGCGTCGGAACGCGGCCTGATCGGGCCGCTGACGCCCGGATCCGGGACGCGGCGCCGCGAACAAAGGGTCGGCGCCCACGAGAAAGGCTCATGATGACTGCTCCCATCTCAGTGAGCGGTCTGGTCAAGACGTTCGGCCGCACCCGGGCGCTGGACGGACTAGACCTGACCGTGAACTCCGGCGAGGTGCACGGTTTCCTCGGACCGAACGGTGCCGGCAAGAGCACCACGATCCGGATCCTGCTCGGCTTACTGCGCGCCGACGCGGGCACCGCCCGGCTGCTCGGCGGCGACCCGTGGGACGACGCGACCAGACTGCATTCCCGGCTGGCCTACGTGCCCGGAGACGTCACGCTCTGGCCTGGCCTGTCCGGCGGCGAGGTCATCGACCTGCTCATGCAGTCGCGTGGCCGTGCCGATCGTGCCCGGCGTCAAGAGCTGATCGAACGCTTCGACCTGGATCCCGGGGTCAAGGCCCGCGCCTACTCCAAGGGCAACCGGCAGAAGGTGGCGCTGATCGCCGCGCTCGCCTCCGACGCCGAGCTGCTGATCCTCGATGAGCCCACCGCGGGGCTGGACCCGTTGATGGAGGTGGTGTTCCGGGACGTCGTTCGCGAGACGCGCCGGCGCGGTGACCGTACCGTGCTGCTGTCCAGCCACATCCTCACCGAGGTCGAGGAGCTGTGTGACCGGGTCACCATCATCCGCGACGGCCGGACGATCGACACCGGCAGCCTGCCCGACCTGCGGCATCTGACGCGCACCTCCATCCAGGCCGAGCTCTCCGGCGCTCCGGGCGAGCTCGCCGAGCTGCCGGGAGTGCACGACCTGCGGACGGAGGACGGTCTGGTGCGCTTCGATGCCGAGGCCGACGCGCTCGGCCCGGTGCTGCGGTGCCTCGCCTCGCTCGGCGTCCGTAGCCTGGTCAGCCAACCGCCCACGCTCGAGCAGATGTTCCTGCGCTACTACGACAGGACGCGCGCGGAGGCGGGCCGATGAACGCGCTCACCGGGACGGCTCGGTCGGCACGGCTGGCGCTGCGCCGCGAAAGAAGCATCGCGCCGTGGTGGATCATCCTGCTCGTCGGCTTGGCCCTGGCGCTGGTCTCCTACATCAACCGGAACATGCCCACCCCCGAGGTGATGACGACCTACACCACGATGATCAACCGCAACAGCTTCTTCCGGGCGCTCGGCGGCGGCTTCGTCGTACCTGACCTGGGCTATATGCAGGCATGGCGCAGCGGCGGCTTCCTCTACGTGCTGAACGGGCTGGCCGCCCTGATGGCCGTCATCCGATACACCCGCGCCGACGAGGAGTCCGGCCGGATCGAGCTGCTGCGCGCGGGTGTGCTCGGCCGCCAGGCTCCCCTGACCGCGGCCCTGCTGGTGGCGGGCGGCGTCAGCTTCGCCGGTGGCGCGGCGACCACGATCGTGCTGATCGGGGTCGGGCTGGATCCGGCCGGGTCGATCGACTACGGCGCGGCCATCACCATGGCCGGGTGGGTGTTCGGCGCCATCGCCGCCGTGGCCGCCCAGCTCGCGCGGACCGCCCGTACGGCCAGAGCCATCGCCCTGTCCGTGCTCGGCCTCGCCTACATCCTGCGCTACGCCGGCGACGCCTCCGGACAGTACTGGATGAAGTACATCTCCCCGATCGGCTGGAGCCATCTGGTGGAGCCGTACTGGAGTGATCGCTGGTGGCTGCTGGCGATTCCGGCGGCGGTGACCGCGGCGCTGACGGCCCTCGCCTACCGCCTGGCCGGCCGCCGCGACCTCGGCGCCGGAGTGATCCATGAGCGTCGCGGGCCCGTGACCGCCCCCGGCCTGCGCGGCCCGATCAGCCTGTCGTGGCGGCTGCACCGCGGCCTGCTGATCACCTGGGCCGCCGCGATCGCCTGCTTCGCGGCGGCGGCCGGCGGCGTCAGCACCCTGGCGTACCAGTTCACCGAGGCGCCCGGCGTCACGGTCGACAACCTGCTGAAGGCTTTCGGCGGCAGCTCGGGAGGCGGGGCGGTCGACTTCGCGCTGTGGGCCATCATCCTGATCTTCGCCCACGTCATCGCGCTCTACCCGGTCCTCATGGTCCAGCGGCTGCGCGCCGACGAGAGCGCCGGTCGCGCGGAAGCCGTACAGGCCACCCCGATGACCCGGTTGCGCTGGGCCGCCGGGCAGCTGGTGGTGGCCGGTCTCGGCACGGCGGCCCTGCTCGCCGTCGCCGGAGTCGTCTTCGGGACGTTCTACGCGTTCCTCGTCGGCGATCCCGCCTCGGACATCGCCCGCATCCTCGCCGGAACCCTGGGCACCGTCCCCGCCGCCTGGCTGGTCGGGGCAGTCTGCATGCTCGCCTACGGCCTGGTCCCCAGGGCCTCCGTGGCGATCGGCTGGATCACCTGGGTCGCGGTGGCGGTGATGGGACGGGCCGCCGGCCCACTGTACGGACTCTGGGGCGGGACTCCCTTCGAGCCCTTCCACTACATCCCCAACACCGTCGCCGGAGCCCCCTTCGACCCGGCACCCGCCCTCACCATGGTCGCGCTGTCGGCGCTGCTGCTCGGTGGCGGGCTGTTCGCCCTCCGCCGCCGCGACTTCGGCTGAGCGGTCCTCCCATAGCCCCGCCACCGCCCGGCCGGACCGGTCGCGGGGGAGGACCTCGGCCCGGTCGCTCAGGCGGTCCAGGCCGGGTTGCGGCCCAGGTAGCGGAGGAGGTCGGCGACCTCGTCGTCGCCCGCCTCGGCGGGCACGACCGCGGCGTAGGCGCCCCACTGGCGCAGCGGCTCGACGATGGCCTTGGCCACCGGCAGCAGCTCCCCGGCCAGCTCCGGGGTCAGCGGCGAGGACTGTCCGGTGGCCACGGCGATGTCCCAGGCGTGCACCGCCGCGTCGAGCGCGCAGGCGCCCGCGCCGAGCGCCGGTGCCATCGAGTTCGGCGGCACCGGGACGGGCACCTGCTCGGCGTTCTTGTCGACACCGGCCCATGCCCTGGCCGAGCGCTCCATCGCGGCCTCCGCGTACGCCTGGGGGTCCTCGGCCAGCTCGCCCGTCGGCTCGAACGGGTTCTCGGCGGGACCCGGCTCGCCGGTGAGGAATGCGGCGAAGCCCACCTGGTCGCCCGCCGCGTGCTGGAGCACCTGGGTGACGTTCCACTTCGCGCAGGGGGTCGGCAGGTCCCAGCCGCCGGCGGGGACGCCGGCCACGGCCTGGCGGAGCGCCTGGTGCGCGGCGTCGAGTACGTCCCAGCCGGTCGGCATGTTGTCGCTCATGGGGGGGTTCCTTCCGTTCGTTCCGCTGTGTCTCCACTCTATCAGAACGGAATGATTTGTTCCAGTCCGAGGATGAGCATGTCCAGCGCGCGCTCGAAGTCGGTGGCGGGGTCGGTCGGGGGGATGTTCCGTAGCAGCCTGCTGAAATGCGGGAGCTGGGCCGGGTCCATCTCCTGGATGTAGACGCCGACCTGCTTCCGTCCCGCGTGCTCGCCGGTGTCGCCGTGGAACCCTCCGGTGGACAGCAGCAGCGACCCGAAGATCAGGCTGTTGACCGCGCCGAGCGCGCGCCACACGGCCGCGTCGTCGAAGCCGGCCTCGTACAGGGCTCCGACCACGCTGTCGATCGGAGCCAGCGCCCGTACGGTGGTCGGGTTGGACTGGTCGGTCAGCAACGCCATCGGCACCACGGGGGAGCGGGCGAACACCTCGTACATGTGCAGCGCCACGGCCCGGAGTCGCTGCGGCCACGGCAGCGCCGGATCGGGCAGCTCGACCTGGTCGAAGGCCCGCTCCGCCAGGCCGTCCAGAATGTCGGCCTTGTTGGAGACGTGGTTGTAGAGGGACATCGCCTCGACGCCGAGCGCCTTCGCCAGCCGTCGCATCGACAGCCCTTCGAGGCCCTCTTCCGTGGCCAATTCCAGGGCCGCGTCCAGGATCTTCTCCCTGTTCAGCGGCTCGCGCCGTGCCATCTCCCACTCCTCCTGCCGTAGAGCTCCGGTTGACAGAGCTTACGGTGTATGTATGTACTTACGGCGTAAGCATACACCGTAAGTAGGGAGATTCCGTGAACGCGGACGTACTGATCGTCGGGGGCGGGCCGGTCGGCCTGCTGCTGGCCTGTGAGCTGAAGCTGGCGGGGGTGGACCCGCTGGTGCTGGAGGCGGCCACCGGCCAGGAGCGGATCACGCGCAGCCTCGGGATGCGCTCGCTCAACGCGCGCACCCTCCACACGCTGGGCCTGCGCGGGCTGGTGGAGCCGCTGGCCGAGGCGCAGTGGGCGCTGTTCGACGAGCTGCGGGCCGGTCGCGAGCCCGCAGAGGGGGACATCGTCGACGGGCTGGTGTACATGCTCAGGGCGGGCATGAGCGGCGGCCACTTCAGCGGCCTGCCGCTGATCGGCGAGGCCGGCAACCGGGTCCCCGAGATGCTCATGCTCAAGCAGCACCAGCTGGAGCGGGTCCTGGCCGAGCACGCGGCCGGGCTCGGCGTCGAGGTCCGGTCCGGGTGCCGGGTCGCCGAGATCACCGACGAGGGCGACGGCGTGGTGGCCACGCTCGCGGACGGCCGGGTCGTACGGGCCGGGTACCTGGTGGGGTGCGACGGCGGCCGGAGCCTCGTGCGCAAGCAGTCCGGGATCCCGTTCAGCGGCACGTCCGCGACCATGACCGGGCGCACCGCCGTGGCCGAGCTGGCCGACCCCGGCGCGCTCACCTCGTCCCTGCGCGCCCCCGGCGGGCTGGTGAACCTGTCGCTGGTACCCGGGGAGGTCGCCACCATCGAGTTCGACGGCGGTCCCACCGAGCGGGACGCGCCGATCACCGCCGAGGAGATGCAGGCGAGCATCCGGCGGGCGAGCGGCACGGACGCGGTCGTCCTCAGCCTGGAGGCCGGCATCCGCTACAGCGACAACACCCGCCACGCCGAGACGTACCGCCAGGGGCGCATCCTGCTCGCCGGGGACGCGGCGCACGTCCACTCGCCGATCGGCGGCCAGGGTCTCAACCTCGGCCTCCAGGACGCGGCCAACCTGGGCTGGAAGCTCGCCCTGGTGGTCCGCGGCCAGGCGCCCGAACGGCTCCTGGACACCTACACCGCCGAGCGGCACCCGGTGGCGGCCCGGGTCCTGCGCAACACCAGGGCCCAGGTCGCCCTGATGCGGCCTGGACCGCAGGTCGACGCGCTGCGCGAGGTGATGTCCGAGGCGCTGGAGCTCCCCGAGACCAGGGCGCACTTCATTGCCATGGCCAACGGCACGGACATCGACTACGCGCCGGAGGCGTCGGGGTCGCTGGTCGGACGGTTCGTACCGGATTGGGAGATCAAGGGCGCGGGCTGGGTCAGGGAGTCGCTGGGGGACGGCCGCGGCCTGCTGCTCGACCTCGCGGGCTCACCGGAGACCCGCGCGGCCGCGAAAGGCCGCGACGACCGCGTCCGCGTGGTGGAAGGCGCCGTGGATCAAGCCGACGCGGCCGCCGTGCTGGTACGGCCTGACGGCTACGTCGCCTGGGCCGGTCCTGCCGAAGCCGGTCTCGCCGAGGCCCTCGACGCCTGGTTCGGGGTCGGTTAGGTCAGCAGCCGGGTCAGCACGCGGGTGCCGAACTCCAGCCCCTCCACCGGCACCCGCTCGTCCTTCCCGTGGAACATCCCGAAGTAGTCCAGATCGGGCCGCAGCATGAGCGGCGCGAAACCGTACCCCTTGATGCCGATCGTGGCGAAGGACTTGGCGTCGGTGCCGCCGCTCATCACGTACGGCACCGGCCGGGCGAGCGGGTCCTCGGCCACCAGCGAGCCCGCGAGCGAGTCGAAGAACGACGAGGGGTACGGCGCGTCCGGCGCGTCCTCCAGATTGACGAACTCCCTGGTGATCTTCGGCCCGAGCAGGTCGTCCATGGTCGCCAGGAACTCCTCCTGGAGCCCCGGCAGGTAGCGGCCGTCCACGTGCGCGTGGGCCGTGGACGGCACGACGTTCACCTTGTAGCCCGCGTCGAGCATCGTCGGGTTGGCCGAGTTGCGGATCTGCGCCCTGAACAGGTGGCCGAGCGCGCCCAGCCGGGTCGCCTCCGCGTCGAGGCGGTCGAGGTCGATCGGCCGGCCGGTGATCTCCGACAGGCTCTGGAGCAGGGCCGAGACCGACGGCGTCAGGCGTACCGGCCACTGGTGGGCGGCCACCCGCGACAGGGCGTGCACCAGCGTCGCGACCGGGTTGTCCACCGCGGGCCGGGAGCCGTGGCCGGCCACGCCGTGGGCGGTGAGCTTCATCCAGGCGGTGCCGCGCTCGCCCACCGCGATCGGGTAGACGCGGTGGTCGCCGGCGGCGACGCTGAAGCCGCCGGACTCGCTGATCGCCTCCGTCACGCCGTCGAACAGCTCCCGGTGCTCGGTGACGGCGTGCCGCGAGCCGTAGTCGCCCGTCGCCTCCTCGTCCGCCAGGAACGCCAGCACCAGGTCGCGCTTGGGACGCAGGCCGCGCGCCGCCATGCCGAGCACGGCCGAGAGCGTCATCGCGCACGACCCCTTCATGTCGACCGCGCCCCTGCCGTAGACGCAGCCGTCGACGATCTCGCCCGAGAACGGGTGCATCCGCCACTCGGCCGGGTCGGCGGGCACCACGTCGAGGTGACCGTGGACGAGCAGCGCGTCGCGGGAGTCGCCGTCGATCCTGGCGACCACGGTCGTCCGCTTCGGCGCCGACTCGAACACCACCGGCTCCAGACCGGCGTCGGCCAGCAGCGTGGCCACGTACTCGGCCGCCGGGCGTTCGCCGGACCCCGGGTTGGAGGTGTCGAACCTGATCAGGTCCGAGCAGATCTCGCCGACGCTCTTCACGACCGTCCCTTCAGCTTGAGCGGTGCCACCTCGGGCGTCTCGAACCCGAAGATCAGTCCATAGAATGCCAGCTCGGCCTCCAGCGCCGCGACGATGGTCTCCTCCCGGCGCCAGCCGTGCTGCTCGCCGGCGAAGGTGAGCAGGGCCCACTGTTTGCCGTGCCGGTCCAGCTCGGCGACGAACCGCTCGGCCTGGCCCACGTCCACGATCGCGTCCTCCAAACCGTGCAGCATCAAGCACGGTCCGGACGCCCGTGCCGCGTGCAGCAGCGGCGAGCGGTCGGTGTAGCGCCGGCGGGTCTCGGGCAGCGGCCCGATCAGGCCGTCGAGGTAGCGCGACTCGAAGTCGTGCGTCTCGGCCGCCCAGCTCTCCGGGTCGGTGATCGCGTAGTGCGCGACGCCGCCCGCGAACACGTCGCTGTGCACCAGCGCCGCGACCGTGGTCCAGCCACCGGCGCTGCCGCCGCGGATCGCGATCTTGGCGGCGTCGGCCCGGCCCAGCTCGACCAGCCCGCGCGCCACCTTCGCGCAGTCGGCCACGTCGACCACGCCCCACTGGTGCCGCAGCCGCTCCCGGTAGGCCCGGCCGTAGCCGGTGGAGCCGCCGTAGTTCACCTCGGCGACGCCGAGGCCCCGGCTGGTGAAGTAGGAGACCTCCAGATCGAGGGTCATCGTGAAGCTGCCGGTGGGCCCGCCGTGCGCGAAGACCACGTACGGCGCGGGACCCTGAACCCCGGTCGGGTGGTACAGGTGCGCGTGCACGCCCTCGATCGTCACCGTCTCGGGCGTCGGCAGCAGCGCCCGGTCGGGCAGCGGCTTCGGCGCCGACACCGCCTCGTGCCCGCCGCCGTCGAGGTCGACCACGGTCACCCGCGTGGGCGTGTACGGCGTGGCGGACACCGCCACCGCCTTGCCCCCTGCCGCCGAGATCGTCGGCGCCCAGTACGTCGCCGCGCCGCCGATCTCGCGCAGGTCGCCGCTCGCCAGGTCCAGCACGCTCAGGAGGCGGCGGTCGGGAGTGCCGTGCACGAGCACCAGGCGGTCGCCGGCGATCGCGAAGTAGGTGCTGCCGGGCTTCCAGGGCGCGGTGCCGACCTCCGACGCCATCGGGGTGAGGTTGCGGGCGAAGGAGCCGTCGCGGGTGACGAGGTGGATGTTCCACCAGCCGGTCGGGTCGGTGACCGCGTACAGGGTGTGCTCGTCGCGCCATTCCGCCTGGATCACGGACTCCGCCGGGCCGCCCGTGATCACCTGGTACGGTCCGGCGGTTCCGTCCTCGTCGAGGGGGGCCACGCAGAGTTCGGTGCCGTCCCAGGGCATGTTCGGGTGGTCCCAGCCGATCCAGGCGACATATCCGCCGTCGGGGGAAATACGGGGGTTCATCAGGAAATGTTGGGCTTTGGTGATCACTCTGAGCGGGCCGCCGCCGAGTGGCACCGCGACCAGGTCGCGCACGTCGTCCTGCTCGCGCACGGCCCACACCTCGTCCCGCCCGGGCGGCAGGTAGAGGTCGGCGTAGCGCGCCGTCCCCTCAGGCGTGAGCGCCACCGGCTCCCCGGCCACCGGCTCTCCGATGGTGGTCAGCCCGGCTGCGGGCTGTCCGGTCGCGGGAGCGCTGGTCGTGGGCGGGCCGTCCAGGCGGTAGACGCGCTGGTCGGACCAGTTGGTGAAGACCAGGCCGCCGCCGGGCAGCGGGCGCCAGGACCGCCCGCCGTACTCGACCACGCGGTTGCGCGCGTTCCACCCCTCAGGCAGAGCGTCGACCAGGGAGCCGTCCGGCAGGCGGCGTACCACGCAGCGCCGGCCGCCCTCGTGCGGGCGTGGCTCGTCCCACCAGGCCTCCAGCCCGGCGGGCGTGGCGACGGCCTCCACCCACTGGGGGCCGCCATCGGTACGGGCCACGTCGATCGGTCGAATGCTCATATCTCACCAATTGCCATCGGAAGGGGGCAAGGACCGCTCGGGCGGGTGGAGGACGTACACGATGCCGCCGCTGCCCGAGCTCCGGAGCCAGACGTTCTCGAACGCGGCCCGCGGATAGACCCGGCGCACGTCGGCGTCGCTCGGCGCGGCCGGGTCGTTGACGACGACGTCGCCCTCGGCGGTGAAACCGGTGACGACCATGATGTGCCCGCCCGAGGAGTAGCCGGACCCCGGCAGCTCGTGCGCCTTGAACGCCAGCGACACGATCACCGGGATCCCCGCCCGTACGAACAGGTCCAGCTCGGCGGCCGACCGCAGCCTGGTCACGAACCCGGCCAGCCCGAAACGGCCCGCGTAGGCCACGTTGAACGGCCAGTTGCCGGTCCCCTGGTAACTGTGGTCGAACGTGCCGCGCGCGGCGTGGTCGACCACGGGACTCGGATCGCCGGCCACCACCCAGGCCAGCTCCTCGGGGCCGGGCCCGCAGCCCCAGAACCCGAGGACCATCGCCACCGAGGCGGGGCTGCACCAGTTGGCGCCGCCGCCGTCCAGCTCCGGATGGTGCCCGGCGTGGGTGTACTGCGAGTGCTGGGGCACCACCAGCTCGACGGCTTCGGCCGTACCCGGAAGGCTGGGGACGGGGGGACCCTGGGGGAGCGCGGAGGCCATCACGCCCAGGCAGTCCACGCGCGCGCCCGCGCCGTGCGGTGTGACCCGCACCCGGTAGCCCGTGACCGGTCGTCGCGCCACGAACGTGTCGACGGCCACGTCGCCGTCCTCGTCACCCTGGCCGGGGAACGAGGTACGGATTTCGTCGTGCTCGGCCCAGTGGCCCATGACGTACCACTTCGACAGCTCGCCCGTCGCGAGTCTGACCTGCAGCTCCACCTCGATCCATGTGCCCGGCGGGGTACGCGCGGTCCACGAGGGGACGAGCTGGGTCGCGGTGAAGCCGATCTGGCGTTCCGGGCTGGTCCATGAGGTCAAGGGGGTGGCGGGCACGGCGAAGCGGGCGAAGGCGACGCGGGCCGGGTCCACGGTGAGCACCGGACCCATTGTGGTTTCGCACCGGTTGTCGCGCATCGGAAGGTTTACGTACTGCGGTGATCTTGTCGGTGGTGATCTCTAATGTTCCGGCCATGAATCAAGCAGTGCAGGCGTATTCCTACGCCCGACCCTCCCTGCTGACCGACGGCGAACTCGGTTTCTCGACCCCTGGTGGGACGGCGTTATCCAGCCCCCGGGCCCGGCTCAGGCCCGAGGATCGGGCGTGAGCGCTTGGGAGGTCGTCGAGGAGGCCATCGCCACCCGTGACCCGGTCAAGGTCGCGGAGATCGTGCTCGGGCTCGACGACCAGGACAGGAAGGAGCTGGCCGACCCGCTCATGCGGGGCAGCTGGTCGGCGTTGCTGGCGGAGCTCCAGCGCGAGGGCATGATCGACCGGGAGCTGCTGCTCGATGGCTGCGTCCGCCGCTTCCTGCGCGGCGGCCAAGCCGGTGACCTCCGCTTCTTCGCCCGGTTGCACGAGCTCGTCGAGCCCGCCCACGCCGAGATCGAGGCGCGGGCCCGCGACTACCTGCGGCTGCTGCCCGCCGCACCGGCGGCGGTCGCCGAGCTGGCGCTGCGGCACCTGCGCCGCCTCGGCACGCTCGACCCCGCCGACGTGGCCGAGGCCCTGCAGGCGCTGCTGTTCAGGCCCGAGCGCAAGCTGGTGTCGATCGGGCTGAGCTGGCTCGACCAGGCCGTCCGCGACGCCGCTGACGATGCCGACGACTACGCTCTGGCCCTGGCGTACGCCTTCGCGTGCGACGCCCCCGACGTCCAGGAGCGGGCCGTACGGCTCGCGCTCAAGCACAGCGCGCGATTCACCGCCGCGGGCGCCGAGGTGATCCGTGACGCGCTCGGCCTGCTGCCGCCCGACCTCGGCGAACAACTCGTGGCGGTGTTCGGCGGCGAGGTGGCGGCCGACGAGGACGACGACGACTTCATGCCCGTGCCGCTTCCTGGGGCTCCCCAGGAGGACGCCGGCTTCCCGCTGATCGGTGACATCCGGGACCTGGGCGCCTTCCCCGAGCGCGAGGGCTGGCAGGGCGCCGAGCGGTGGCTGGCGGGGTTCGTCCGGTTCTGCACCGACGACCGTGACCTGCTCCGCTCGGTCCTGGCACGCTGGACGAGCTGGCCGACCCGCCTGGACGTGCAGCCGGAGTGGCGCTACCTGGACCACTGGTCCGAGGCGATGGCCAGGCAGATCGTCACGCCCGAGACCTGGCTCGGCCGCTCGTCGTCGCTGCTGCCGTCGCCCGTGCGGGTGTCGCCGCCGGACCTGTTCCTGCTGCGGCGCTGGGCCGAGGTCCACGCCGCGCTGCGGGCGGGCACGCTGCCGCCGTACCTGCTGGCGACCCCCACGAGCGGCACCGGGCACCTGGATCCCGGCGTGCTGGTCGACCGGCTCGAAGGCTACGAACGTAGCGGCGCGAAGGTCATGGACGCCGACCTGTGGCAGGCGCTCCTGCGGCTGCCCCGCTCGGTCGCGCCCGAGGTGGCGGCGCGGGCGGGCGGGCTGACGTCCGCGGCGGGCGTCACGGCCGCACGCTGGATGAGCGGCGGCCGGCCCGCGCCGGTGACCGCGGTCGAGTGGACCCGCGGCTCCACCTCCTACACCGGCGACCGCGAGCCCTCGGACGGGCGGCATCCCGACCTCGTGCCCAGGATCGCCCTCCCGTACGGCGGGTCCGGCGCGCTCGCTCCCTCGTGTGGTGAGCCGGGTCCGCTTCCTCTCCCGTACGGCGGGTCCGGGCCGCTCCGTGATCTGCTCGACGATCCGAGCGCGTCGCGGCGGGACGGCCATGGCGTCTACCTGCCGTGGTGGCCCGCTGTCCTGCCGTCGGATCGGGAGGCGGTGGCGCTGCACTGCCTGCCGTTCCTGCTCTATCACTGGAACGCGCCCGGGGTGGAGCCCGACATGCTGTGGGCGCTGGCCCGGGCCGGTGGGCCGGCGGGTGAGGGGGTCGCGCTGCTCCTGGCGTACTTCCTGGTCGAACGGGACTCCTGGTCGGACAGGAAGCAGCCCAACGAAGGGGTCCGGGTGCTGGTCGAGATGGCCGGGCGGGGTGACCTGCCCGCCGCCGAGGTGGGGCGGCAGCTCGCGCTGCTGTTGCGCAGGGCCTGGTACAAGCTGAGCGCGGTGGTCGAGTCGCTGGAGAGCGCGGCTCGGCACGGGGCGCATCTGGAGGTGTGGGAGGTGGTGGCCGGGTTCCTGGAGGTGTACCTGCCGGGGCCCGGGGAGCGGCCGCGCACCGCCCACACGCAGGCGCTCGGCTTCGCCGTACGGGCCGCGTCGTGGGCGGGGGCGCGGGGTGAGCTGGCATGTGTCGCGGAGATCGCGCGACGCAAGGGGAGCAGCGGCTTCGTCCGCGAAGCGCGCCGCCTCCACACCCGGCTCACCTGATCCGCCTGCCCGGCCGGGGCATGTCGCCTCGGCCGGTGGCGCGGGTGGGCAGGTCAGAGGTACAGGCCGGTCGACTCGCCCTCGGTGGGTGGGGGGATCGCGCGGCCCGAGCGGAGCGCGTACAGCTCCGCCAGCGTCGCGCCCGACAGGCCGACGCCCTCGGACGAGCCGAGCCAGCCGACCGCCTCGTTCCTGGTCAGCGGGCCGATCTCGATCTGGGCCAGGCACCGGCCGGGACGGACGACGGCGGGGTGCAGCCGGGTCAGGTCCTCGTTCGTGGTGATCGCCACCAGCACGTCACGGCCCTGTCCCAGCAGGCCGTCGGTGAGGTTCAGCAGCCGCGAGAGCCCCTGGCCCGTCTGGGCCTTGGCGGAGGAGCTGATCAGCTCGTCGCAGTCCTCCAGCACGAGCAGCCGCCACCGCTGCGTGTCCTCGTCGGTGTCGTAGCCGACCGCCACCTCCATCAGGTAGCCCGGCTCGTTGAACAGGCGCTCCGGATCGAGTACGCAGTCCACCTGGCACCAGTCCTGCCACTGCTTGGCCAGCGAGCGCAGCAGCGTGGTCTTGCCCGTGCCCGGCGGGCCGTGCAGCAGGACGAGGCGGCCGCCGATGTCGGCCGGAGTGACGGCCATCAGGCCGTCGAGCGAGCGGCGTACGCGGGCGGAGTAGTTGCCGCTGATCTCGTCCCACGGCGAAGCGGTGATCGGCTTCTCGGAGCGGGTGCCGCCGTGCGCGCCGCGCCACCAGAAGCCCATCTCGACGTGGTCGGTGTCGGGCTCCGGCTCCTCGGCGCCCTCGGTGCACTCCTTGAGCACCGAGCGGGCCAGCTCGTCGCTGACCGCCGTGACGCTGATGGTCGCGGTGCGGTTGCGGTGCCGGATGACCCGCAGGGTCCAGCCGTCGCCGCAGATCAGGCGGGACTCGGAACCGTCCTGCACCTGCGCGGTGCGTACGGTCCGGCCCTGCTCGGGGCGGAGCGCGGCGTCGGGGCGTACGCGCTCCAGGTTGGCCAGGCGGGACCAGGGCTGGACGCCGGTCGCGAACGGCGACAAGGCCAGTGCGTCGATGACGTCGATGGCGGAGTCGGCGTCGTCGATCCAGATGTTCATCGGGAGCTCAGGGGAGTCCGGGCTGGGGAACGGCACCTCCTTAATCACAGACATAACAGTAATAATCCAGGTTCACGACCCGGTCTGTCGACGGCATTTGCGCAATTCCAGAGGTATTGCTGGCGCTCCGGGTGTCAGCCCTTGCTCAGGTCCCCGGTCTCCTCGACGATGCCGGGGCCCGGTACGTCGCGCCACATGTAGGTGAGCTCGCCGCCGTCGAGCGTGAGCCAGACCGTGCCGGCGATGCAGTCGATGGTGTCGGGCTGGAGGGAGGAGGTGAGCTTCGTCTCGCCCACCTGCGTCAGTGTGATCCTGCCGGTGCAGCTGGCAGAGCTGTTCTTCTCCGTCCACCGGGCGGTGGACTGCCCGGTCCTCAGGTCGATCGTGATGGCGGCGCCCTCGGAGTCGAGCGGGTTGGTGGAGGTGATGCGGCCGGACCACTTGCCGGCGAACGCGGCGGGGATCTTCAGCGAGCCGCTTCGCGGCTTCTTCGTGGTGGCGTTCTTCTCGTTGGGGGTGGCCTGAGGAGTGCTCGTGGGTCCCTGGGTGGTGCTCGGGGACGTCTGGGCCGTGGTGTCGCCCGGGGAGGGGCTGAACCACCGGATGGTCTCTCCCGCCGCCACCAGGGCGAGCGCGGCCACCGCCGCGCCGATCAGCAGGCCGTTCGGGCGGTTCCGCTTGGAGAGGTCCGTGGTGAGCGCCGCGGCTCGCGGTCCCGTACGTTCACCCGCGCCCGTAGCGGGAACGCCTGGCCTCTCGGCGGGGACGCCCGGCCTCCCGGTGGCCTGGCCCTGAGGTCCCGTGGCGGCGGCGACGCCCGGTGCGGGTGGGGTCGACATCGGGTTGATCAGGGAGACCATCAGGTCGCGGGCTGTGGGCCGGTGCGTGTGGTCCTTCGCCAGGCACGACGCCATCAGCCCGCGCAGCCGGGGCGGCAGCGCCGACAGATCCGGGTCGTGGTGCAGGACCCGGTGCAGCACCGCGGGCACCGTGTCCGCGCCGAACGGGCTGCGACCGGTCGCCGCGAACACCATCGTCGCCGCCCACGCGAACACGTCCGACGCGGGAGAGGCGGGCGAGCCGGCGATCTGCTCCGGCGACAGGTAGGCGGGCGTCCCGATCAGTCCCGAGGTCATCGTCGCCGCGCCCTCCGCCCTGGCGATGCCGAAGTCCACCACCCGGGGCCCGTCCGGGCCGAGCAGGACGTTGGCCGGCTTGAAGTCGCGGTGCACGATGCCCGCCGCGTGGATGGCCGCCAGGGCCGTGGCCGTGCCGACCACCAGGCGTTCCAGCTCGCCGCCGCGCAGCGGGCCGCGTTCGCGGGCGCGCTCGGCCAGCGACAGCCCCTCCACGAATTCGCTCACGACGTAGGGCCGCGGCCCGTCGATCGAGGCGTCCAGCACGCGCGCCGTACAGAAGGAGGCGATGCTCTCCAGCGCGTCGAGCTCCCGCGCCAGCCGCGCGCGGGTCTCCTCGTCACCGGTGCTGAGCAGCTTGATCGCGACCGCCGCGCCGTCGCGGGAGTGCGCCAGGTAGACGACGCCCTGCCCGCCCTTGCCGAGCCGCCCGGCCAGCCGGTAGGCGCCCAGCGACGCCGGGTCGTCCGGGGCCAGAGGGGTCGCCATGGCGGATACGTTACCGCTCGCCATGCATCCGCATAGATAGCCCGGTACCTTGTGTCCTCGATCGAAAGTGTCCTTGATCGAATCACTGCTCATGTGGGGGTTTTCGGGGTGGCGAGGGTGACGTTCCGCGAGCGGGCGCGGTACTGGTTCGACAACACGATGTCGAAGGGCACGGCCTCCCTGATCGGCTGGCTGGCCGTGGTGTCGGTCGGGCTCATCGCGGTGGTCGCCGGGCTCACGCTCTGGCTGGCTCCGGAGGAGCCCGAGGGCGTCGGCGGCGCCGGCCAGGTGATGTGGATCGCGCTCATGCACGCGCTCACCCCGAGCAAGGTCGCCAGCGACAAGGGGTCGGTCGCCTATATGGCGGTGATGTTCGCCGGGTCGCTCGGCGGCATCTTCGTCGTCAGCATGCTCGTCGGCCTGCTGTCCAACGGCCTCAAGCAGAAGGTCGACCGGTTGCGCAGGGGCCGCTCCCGCATCGTCGAGTCCGGGCACACGGTGGTGCTCGGCTGGTCGGACCAGGTGTTCACGATCGTCGCCGAGCTGGCCAAGGCACACGCCAGCCAGCCGGGCTCGGTCATCGCCGTACTGGCCGAACGCGACAAGCTGGCCATGGAGGAGGACATCCGCGAGAACATCGGCGACCTGGGCAGAACCCGCCTGGTCTGCCGCACGGGACGGCCCACCGAGCCGCGTGACCTCAACCTGATGAACCTGGCCGCCGCCAGGTCCGTCGTCGTGCTCTCACCCGACGGCGAGGACCCCGACGCGCACGTCATCAAGATCCTGCTCGCCCTGGCCAAGCGCCAGGGCACCCGCCCGCCGGTGGTCGCGGCCATCGCCGCCAGCCGCAACATCGCCGCGGCCCGCCTGGCCGGCGGCAAGGACGTGCACCTGGTCGACTCCGACGACACCGCCGCCCGGCTCATCGTCCAGTCCTCGCGTCAGTCGGGCATGTCCGTCGTCTGCATGGACCTGCTGAACTTCGACGGCGGCGAGATCTACCTGCGCGCCGGGACGGAGCTGGCGGGCAGCACGTACGGCGACGCGTTGCACGCCTACGAGACGGCCACGGTCATCGGCCTGCGCCAACCTACCGGGGTCATCCTGAACCCGCCCATGGACACCGTCATCGAGGCCGCCGACCAGATCATCGTCATCGCCCACGACGACTCCGCCATCCGGCTCGCCACCGGCGAGCCCGCCCTCGACGAGAGCGCGATCGCCGTCGCCGGCGGCTCCCCGCTCGAACCCGCGCGCACGCTCCTGCTCAACTGGAACGGCCGGGCCGACGAGATCGTCCACTACCTCGACGCCTACGTGGCTCCCGGCTCGGTCCTGGAGATCGCCGCCGACCATCCCAAGGCCGGGACCGGCCTCGCGGACCTGGCCAACCTCACCGTGAACGTCAAGGACTGCGACACCACGGACCGGTACGCGCTCGAATCCCTGGGCGTCGGCCTCTTCCAGCACGTCATCGTCCTGTCCGACGACCGCTACAAGCCGCACCACGCCGACACCCGCACGCTCATGACGCTGCTGCAGCTGCGCGACATGCAGAGCGCGATGGGCGAGCACTACTCGATCGTCAGCGAGATGCACGACGAGAACAACCGCGCGCTCGCCGAGGTGACCGAGGCCGACGACATCGTGATCAGCGACACGGTGATCGGCCTCCTGCTGGCCCAGCTGGCGGAGAACCGCCACCTGGCGGACGTGTTCGGCTACCTGTTCGACTCGCGCGGCTCGGAGATCTACCCGCGCCCCGCCGGCTCGTACGTGGCGTCGGGTACGCGGGTCACGTTCTCGACGGTCATAGAGGCCGCGCGCCGCAGAGGCGAAACGGCCATCGGTTACCGCGACAGCTCGGCGCTCAACATCCCGCCGCACTACGGCATCGTCCTCAACCCACCGAAGTCCCAGCCCATCGTGCTGAACCGCCAGGACGCGGTGATCGTCCTGGCCGAACGCTGAACCCGGGTGACGGCGCGGACTTGCCCGGAAGGCTACGGTTTGGGCGTGAGGACGATTGACTGGGTAGACGGCGCGGTCGAGCTGGTGGATCAGACGCGCCTGCCGGACGAGTGCGTCATGGTGCGGATCGAGACCGTCGCGGACCTGATCGACGCCATCCGGCGGCTGGCCGTACGCGGGGCGCCCGCGCTCGGCGTGGCCGGGGCGCTCGGCGTCGCGCTGGCGGACGGCGACCAGGACGCCATAGCCAGGCTGCGCGCGGCCCGGCCCACCGCCGTGAACCTCGCCTGGGGTGTCGACCAGGCCGCCGCGCAACTGCCCAAGGGGCCGCAGGCGGTGCTCAAGGCCGCGCTGCGGATCCGCGACGACGACATCGCCGCCTGCGAGGCGATGGGCCGGCGCGGTGCCGACCTGCTCGAGGGCGACCGGCTGCGCATCATGACCGTGTGCAACACCGGCGGTCTGGCGGCCGTCGAACGGGGCACCGCGCTCGGCGTCGTCCAGACGCTGCACGAGCGCGGGCGGCTGGCCGAGGTGCTCGCCCTGGAGACCCGTCCCCTACTGCAGGGGGCCCGGCTCACCACGTGGGAGCTCGGCAGGATGGGCGCGCCGCACCGGCTCGTCGCCGACTCCGCCGGGCCGTACCTGCTGGCCAAGGGGGATGTCGACGCGGTGCTCATCGGCGCCGACCGCATCGCCGCCAACGGCGACACCGCCAACAAGATCGGCTCGTACGCGCTGGCGCTCGGCGCGGAACGGGCCGGGGTGCCGTTCATCGTCGTCGCCCCCGAGACCACCATCGACCCGGCCACCCCTTCGGGCCGGCAGATCGAGATCGAGGACAGAGGCGCCGACGAGATCGTCTCCATCAGGGGCATGCGGGTGGCACCGGAGGGCACGCGGGCGCTGAATCCGGCGTTCGACGTGACCCCGCACGACCTCATCACCGCGATCGTCACCGACAAAAGGGTGATCAGACCGTAGACCAAAAGCCCCAAACATAGGACCAGTGTGCGTACTCTGCGTTACGCTCGGTCGTCCCATCCTTCACTTTCTGGAGCAAATGGTGGCTATCGATCTGGTGTTACGACGCGACTGGCATGCCCGTGCTCCGCACGGCGACTACACACAGCTCGACTCCACCAAGGGAGTGAAGGTCCACTACACGGGCGGCCGGGTCGACCCAGGAATCGTCAACGACCATGCGGGCTGTGTGTCGCTGGTACAGAGCATTCAGGGCTACCACATGGACGGCAACGGCTGGATCGACATCGGCTACTGCGTGGACGAGAAAACGGAGATTCTCACCCAGCAGGGCTGGAAGTCGTACCGTGACTTGCGTGCGGGCGATATCGCACTGACGCTGAACCACGAACTGGGCGTGTCTCAATGGCAGCCGGTCCTGGAGGTGTGCGTGTTTCCCGCACGCCCTCGCGAAATGGTACGCATGGAAGGCACGTGCCATTCATCCTTGACCACGCCACAGCACCGCTGGCCGGTCGAACGGCTTCGCAGGCGTACCGGCACCGAGCGGCAGAAGGGCCCCGACGGTCGATGGCTGCCCACCGAGAAGACGGCACGCAAAGTCAGCGGTTACGATCGGCTCTGGGCGACCACTGAGACCCTCGGCTACTGGGACCGGATCCCCATCGCTGCGCCGTGCGCCGACCTGCCCACTGAGACCAAATGGTCTGACGCCTTCGTCGAGCTCGTGGCCTGGTTCTGGACCGAGGGCCACATCATGACCCTGCGCGACGGCACCCGTGCCACCAGCGTGGCGCTATATCAGTCGCTGATCAGTCCGGCCTACATCGCACGGATCCGCGCTGCGCTGACAGAGGTGTTCGGCCCGTCCGTCGCTGCCTTCCCGCGCCTGGGCAGGCGGACTGACGGTGTTCCGCGATGGCGGGAGACGACCAACGAGAACAAGACGACGGGCAAGAGGCTCGCCGAGTTTCACCTGTCCGCCGATGCGGGCCGCCGGCTGCTCGAAGTTGCTCCCGACAGGGTGCCGAGCTTCGACTTTCTGCTTACTCTCACCAGGGCACAGCTGTCCCTGTTCATCGAAACATCCTTGGCAGCCGACAACGCGGGTAAGGACAAGCTCGCGCAGAAGAGCCGGGCCGCCGCCGAGGCGTTCATGTTCGCCGTGCTGCTGGCGGGGCATTCGGCCTCACTGCGAGTAAGGCCGCCAACGAAGACCTGCAAAAGCGATATGTGGTTGGTGACCATTAGAAAACAGCAGTACCTGTCGCCACGTTCGGCCGCCTCGCACAAGCGGAACTTCGAGATCAGCCGAGATGCCTATGACGGTGAGATCTGGTGCCCCCGGACGGAGAACCAGAGCTGGTTGGCTCGTCGTAACGGCAGTGTCTATTTCACGGGCAACACCTATGTCGCCTGTCCGCATCGGAAGGTGTTCGAGGGGCGAGGGCTGCACCACTTGCCGGCGGCCAATGGGGCCGGGCTCAACTCGGGCCATTACGCCGTGCTCGGCCTGGTCGGCAACGCCGGGCTGGTGGAACCGCCCGACGGCCTGCTCAACGGCATCCTGGACGCGGTCGAGTACGTCCGGGAACGCGGCAAGGCAGGCAAGGAGATCAAGGGGCACCGGGACGGCTACTCGACCGACTGCCCGGGTGAGCCCCTCTACGCGTGGGTCAAGCGCGGCGCGCCCCGGCCGGGTGGCGGCGGCGGTGGGCCCGATCTGCCGACGGCGCCGCCGTTCCCCGGGCGGCTGCTGAAGTACCCGCCCGTGACGCAGGGCGAAGACGTGCGTACGTGGCAGCAGCAGATGAAGGTACGCGGCTGGGAGATCGAGGTCGACGGTGCCTACGGCAGCGCCTCACGCGACGTGTGCCGTCGTTTCCAGCGCAGCGTGAGCATCGACGACGACGGCATCGTCGGTCCGACCACCTGGCGGCTGACCTGGGAGGCACCGCTTCCCTGACAGTGGGGTCGGTCAGGGGCGAACCCGGGGTTCCTCGTCTAACAGGGCAACGCCTACTATCCGAACATGCATCTGGTAGCGGGTTTTCCCCCCACCAATCGGGATGACTGGCGGGCGCTGGCGCTTGAGGTCCTGCGTAAGACGGGCGTCGAAGCCGGGTCGCCCGAAGAGGCGCTGTCCAGCATCACGTACGACGGGGTGACGCTCGCGCCGCTCTACGACGCCGCCGACCTCCCCAAGACCCTGCGGAAGGGCGTCGCACGGGACGCCGGGTGGGATGTGCGGCAGCGGCACGCCGTGGCCGACGCCGAGGCCGTACTGGCCGATCTGGAGCACGGTGTCACCTCGCTCTGGCTGGTCCTGGGCGCCGGCGCGATACCGGTCGGGCGGCTCGCCGACCTGCTGCGGGAGGTCCTTCTGGACCTCGCGCCGATCGTCCTGGAGGCCGGGCCCGAGGTGCGGGAGGCCGCCGAGACCCTGTTCGGGCTGGCGGCGGAGCGCGGCGTCTCGCCGACGGGCAATCTGGGCGCCTCGATCGGCACGGCCGGCCGGGACACGACGGCCGAGCTGGCGGCGCGGTGCGCGGCGGACTTCCCCGGGATGCGGGCCGTCCTGCTGGACGCCACGCCGTACCACGACGCGGGCGGCAGCGACGCCGACGAGCTCGGCTGCTCGATCGCGCTGGGCGTCGAGCACCTGCGCGCGCTGACCGACGCGGGGCTCACCGCCGAGCAGGCGTTCGGGCAGCTGGAGTTCCGTTACGCCGTCACCGACGACCAGTTCGCCGCCATCGCCAAGCTGCGGGCCGCGCGTACGCTCTGGGCGCGGGTGGCCGAGGTGTGCGGGGCGGCGGACGGCGGGCAGCGGCAGCACGCGGTGACGAGTTCCGCCATGATGACCGCCCGCGACCCCTGGGTGAACCTGCTCCGCACCACCATCGCCTGCTTCGCCGCCGGGGTCGGGGGCGCGGACGCGGTGACCGTGCAGCCGTTCGACGCGTGCCTGGGGGTGCCCGACGCGTTCGCCCGGCGGATGGCGCGCAACACGCAGGCGCTGCTGCTGGAGGAGGCCGGGGCCGGCCGGGTGGCCGACCCGGCGGCCGGCTCCTGGTACGTCGAGCGCCGCACCGCCGACCTGGCCGACCGCGCCTGGGCCTGGTTCCAGGAGATCGAGGCCGCCGGCGGGATCACGGCGGCCTCCGGCCTGGTCGCCGAACGGATCGCGGAGACCAGGGACCGCCGCGCCGACGACATCGCCCACCGGCGCTTCCCGATCACCGGCGTGAGCGAATTCCCCCACCTCGACGAGAAGCCGGTCCGCCGGAGCCCCGGTGACGAAGGCGCGCTCGCGGAGGAGGGGTTGCCGCGGATCCGGTACGCGCGGGAGTTCGAGGAGTTGCGGGATCTCGCCGACGCGCAGCCGGAGCGGCCTGTGGTGTTCCTGGCCACCTTCGGACCCGTCGCCGCCCACACGGCCCGCGCCGCGTTCGCCGCGAACCTGTTCCAGGCGGGCGGCCTGGCCACCCAGACCGCCGGTCCGGGGACCGACCCCGACCAGATCGCCACCGCCTTCGCCGTCAGCGGCAGCGACGTGGCCTGCCTGTGCTCCAGCGACAAGATGTACGGCCTGCACGCCGAGGCGGTCGCCGCCGCGCTGAGACGGGCCGGCGCGAGAAAGATCTGGCTGGCGGGGAAGGGGAGCTACGAAGGTGTCGACGACTGCCTCTACGCCGGGTGCGACGCCCTCGCCGTGCTCCGCACGACCTTCGACGACCTGGAGGTGACGCGATGATCCCGGACTTCTCGGCCATCCCACTGACCGACCCGACCCCCACCGAGCCCACTCAGCCCGCCACAGGTTCGGCCGAGGTCTGGGAGACGCCCGAGGGGATCGGGGTCAAGCCGGTCTACACGGCCGACGACCTCGACGGGCTCGACTTCCTGCGGACCTATCCGGGCGCCGCGCCTTACCTGCGCGGCCCCTATCCGACCATGTACGTCAACCAGCCCTGGACGATCCGCCAGTACGCGGGCTTCTCCACGGCCGAGGACTCCAACGCCTTCTACCGCCGCAACCTGGCCGCCGGGCAGAAGGGCCTGTCGGTGGCGTTCGACCTGGCCACGCACCGGGGCTACGACTCCGACCATCCGCGGGTCGCCGGTGACGTGGGCATGGCCGGGGTGGCGATCGACTCGATCTATGACATGCGGCAGCTGTTCGACGGGATCCCGCTCGACCGGATGTCGGTGTCGATGACCATGAACGGCGCGGTCCTGCCCGTGCTGGCGCTCTACATCGTGGCGGCCGAGGAGCAGGGGGTGGCGCCCGAGCAGCTGGCCGGGACCATCCAGAACGACATCCTCAAAGAGTTCATGGTCCGCAATACCTACATTTATCCCCCAGGCCCCTCAATGCGTATTATTTCGGATATTTTCGCGTTCACTAGTGAAAAGATGCCGAAGTTTAATTCCATCAGCATCTCCGGCTACCACATCCAGGAGGCCGGGGCCACCTGCGACCTCGAACTGGCCTACACCCTGGCCGACGGGGTCGAATACCTGCGAGCCGGCGTCGCCGCCGGGATGGACGTCGACAGGTTCGCGCCCAGGCTGTCGTTCTTCTGGTGCATCGGCATGAACTTCTTCATGGAGGTCGCCAAGCTCCGGGCCGCCCGCCTCCTGTGGGCGAACCTCGTTTCCGGATTTAACGCGAAAAATCCGAAATCGCTAAGCCTCCGTACCCACTCCCAGACCTCCGGCTGGTCCCTCACCGCGCAGGACCCGTTCAACAACGTCGCCCGTACGTGTGTCGAGGCCATGGCCGCCACCCAGGGCCACACCCAGTCTCTACACACCAACGCCCTCGACGAGGCGCTCGCGCTGCCCACCGACTTCTCCGCCCGGATCGCCCGCAACACCCAGCTTCTCCTCCAGCAGGAGTCGGGCACCACCAAGGTGATCGACCCGTGGGGCGGCTCCTACTACGTCGAACGCCTCACCCACGATCTCGCCGAACGCGCCTGGGCCCACATCCAGGAGGTCGAGGCCGCCGGCGGCATGGCCCGCGCCATCGAGGCCGGGCTGCCCAAGCTCCGCATCGAGGAGGCCGCGGCCCGCGCCCAGGCCCGCATCGACTCGGGCCGCCAGCCCGTGATCGGCGTGAACAAGTACCGTACCGACGCCGACGAGCCGATCGAGGTGCTCAAGGTCGACAACAGCGCCGTGCGGGCGCAGCAGCTCGACAAGCTGCGCAGGCTGCGGGCCGAACGCGACGGCGGCGCCGTGACCCGCGCGCTCGACGCCCTGACCAAGGCCGCCGGCGAGCCCGCCCCCGGCCTCGAGCACAACCTGCTCAAACTTGCGGTCGACGCCGCCCGCGCCAAGGCGACCGTGGGCGAGATCTCCGACGCGCTGGAGCGGGTCTTCGGGCGCCACGCGGAGCAGGTCCGTACCATCTCCGGCGTGTATCGCGACGAGGCGGGCCCGGCCGCCAACATCGAGCGGGTACGCCGGGCGAGCGCCGACTTCGAGCGCGCCGAGGGCCGTCGCCCGCGCATCCTGGTGGCCAAGATGGGTCAGGACGGCCACGACCGCGGCCAGAAGGTGATCGCCACCGCGTTCGCCGACCTGGGATTCGACGTGGACGTCGGCCCGCTGTTCCAGACACCGGAGGAGGTCGCGCGGCAGGCCGTCGAGGCGGACGTGCACATCGTCGGCGTGTCCTCGCTGGCGGCCGGGCACCTGACCCTGGTGCCCGCGCTCAGGCAGGCCCTGGCGGCGCTGGGCGCGGACGACGTGATGATCGTGGTCGGCGGCGTCGTCCCGCCGGGCGACTTCGACGAGCTACGCGCGGCCGGCGCCTCGGCGATCTTTCCTCCCGGTACGGTGATCGCCGACGCCGCCCTGGACCTGCTGGAGGAGCTCGCGTCCCGCCTGGGGCACTGACCCGGCCTCAGCCCATCCGGGCTGGGGCGCACAGGTCCACGGTGATGGCGCGCTGCCCGCTGACCACGTTGAAGGCGACCCGGTGGTTGCCTCGCGTCTTGAACGACCCGCGGCCGTCGTCAGGGTGTCTCGCCCGGGCACAGCGTGACGGAGACGCTCCGCTGCCTGGCCACGGGCGAGGTGATCCGCAGGGTCGCGAGGTGGGTGCCCCCGGTGCCCTTGAGGTTGCGGGGCGAGGTCAGGGACAGCTCCCCGTCCTGTGGGATGACGGCCGTGGACCGCCACACCGTCCTGCCGTCGATGACCCAGGAGAAGCCGAAGTTCAGCGGCTTGCCCTGGCGCTGGACCAGCCCCGTGAGCGTCACCTGGCCACCGGTGTAGCAGCCGTTGCCGAGCGTGCCGCCGACGCGGACGGACCGGACCTTGAGCTGGCCGCCCGCGGCGAGCGTGGCCGTCGGGTCCGCGCTGGGGGTGCCGTTCTGGCTCGCGGGGTCCGTGGTCGGCTGGGACGTGCGGGTTTTCCTCGGACGGGGTGTACGCGTGGGGGACGTGGCCGACGGGGTCGGCGTGGAGACGCCGGACAGGTTCCTGGTCTTCGGCTGCGGCGTCGAAGGGGTCAGCCACACGATCGCCGCGCCCAGCGCCAGCACCGAGATGCCGGAGGCGCCCGCGATGGCGACGGTCTTCGCGCGCCGCCGCCGGGGCCGCGCCTTGCCGTCGCCCTCGGCCGCCTGCGGGCTCACCTGAGTGGCGGCCTGATCCGACCCGGCGCCATAACCGCCTTGGTCCGGCCCGGGAGCGTATCCGGCCTGGTCCGTCACAGCTCCATACCCGGCCTGCTCCGGCGCGGCGCCGTACCCAGGCTGCTCCGGTGGCGGCGTGGGCCGGGACTGGCCGCCGAGCAGTTGCAGCAGCACGTCCTGCATGGACGGCCGGCGGGCCGGATCCTTGGCCAGGCAGCTCAGCACCACCGAACGCAGCGGCTCCGGCAGCTCACCCACCTGCGGTTCGCTGTGCACGATGCGGTTGATCACCGCCGGCAGCGAGTCGTCGCCGAACGGCGGCACCCCCGACGCCGCGTACACGATCACCGACGCCCACGCGAACACGTCCGCCTGAGCTCCCACCACCTGCCCCGCCAGCTGCTCCGGCGCCATGTAGGCGGGCGTGCCGACGATGCTGCTCGTCGAGGTCACCCCGGAGACCAGTGCCCGGGCGATGCCGAAGTCGATGACGCGCGGGCCGTCCCGCCCGAGCAGGACGTTCGACGGCGTGAAGTCGCGGTGCACGACGCCCGCCTGGTGGATGGCGGCCAGCGCGGTCGCCGTCGCGACCGCGAGCCGTTGCAGCCGCGCCCCGCTGTGCCGGCCCGCGTGCTGCAGGGACGGTCCGTCGATGTACTCGGTCACGATGTACGGCCGGCCCGAGGTCGACGCGTCGAGCACCTGCGCGATGCAGAACGGCTCCACCCGCCGCGCGGCGGCGATCTCCTTGGCGAAGCGGTCGTCGCCCGCGATGTCCTCGCGGAGTACCTTGATCGCGACCGGCGCCCCGTTGCGTGCCTGGCCGAGGTAGACCACGCCCTGACCGCCCGCGCCCAGCCGTCCGACGAGCCGATAACGCCCCACCGCCGCCGGGTCGCCCGCTCGTAGGGGTTCGACATTGGGCATAAGCGGAGTGACTCCTGTGACAGCTGAGAATAGACGTCCAGCACCTTAGCGCCAAAAGTCAGGATCTGTCGGAAGTTAAGCTGACCAAGCCTGAGAAAGGGGGGCGAGTGCGCTCGCTGGAGGACTATGCCCGTGGGGTGCGCGAAGGCTCGCGTACCTGGATCGCCCGCGCGATCACGCTCGTGGAGTCGACCAGGGCGGACCACATCGCGCTCGCCCAGCGGCTGCTGGTCGAGCTCACCCCGCTGTCCGGCGGGGCCACGCGGGTGGGCGTCTCGGGGGTGCCCGGCGTGGGAAAGTCCACCTTCATCGACGCCCTCGGCACCATGCTGACCGGCCAGGGCCACAAGGTCGCCGTACTGGCCGTGGACCCCTCCTCCACCAGGACCGGCGGGAGCATCCTGGGCGACAAGACCCGCATGGCGCGCCTGTCGATGGACCCCGCCGCCTTCATCCGGCCCTCGCCCACCTCGGGCACCCTGGGCGGCGTGGCCAAGGCGACCAGGGAGGCCATGGTCGTGGTGGAGGCGGGCGGGTTCGACGCCGTGCTCGTCGAGACCGTGGGCGTCGGCCAGTCGGAGACGGCGGTGGCCGACATGGTCGACACGTTCCTGCTGCTCAGCCTGGCGCGTACCGGGGACCAGCTGCAGGGGATCAAGAAGGGTGTGCTGGAGCTGGCCGATGTCATCGCGGTCAACAAGGCCGACGGCGAGCACGAGCCCGCGGCGCGCAAGGCGGCGCGGGAGCTCGCGGGGGCGCTGCGCATGCTGCGTTCCGACAGCGTGCCGCCGCCGGTCCTCACCTGCAGCGGCCTCACGGGGGCGGGGCTCGACGAGCTGTGGCGCAAGGTGCTGGCCCACCAGAAGTCGCTGGACCTGGCCGCCAAGCGCCGCCGCCAGCAGGTGCAGTGGACGTGGACGCTGGTGCGCGACCGGCTGCTCACCGAGCTCCGGAACGCGCCGGAGGTGGCGGCGATCGCCGCGGAGGTCGAGCGGGACGTCCTCGCGGGCACCCTCACCCCCGCCCTGGCCGCCGACCGTCTCCTGTCCGCCTTCGAGCGCCCGCGTCGGTGATCGGCATAGGTGAGTGGGTCTCGGGTTGAGATTCCTCCTCCGCTGGGTGGAATATCCCATCCGCTGGTACGCCCGGTAATCACTCGGTGACGTGATTCATGTCACTATTGCCCCCATCAACGCTCGGAGGGGCATATGGGTGCGGAATCGGGGCTGCCGGAGTCGGTCACCGGGGCATTGGCGGAGTACGGGAGGCTGCTCGGCGAGCACGGCATCACCTGGGGCGAGCCGGAGATCCACTACGTCAAGCTCTTCGCCAGGCGCCGGGTCCTGCCTCCCGCCCAGATGGACCGGTTCTGGCGGCTGGCCTACGGCCGCCTCGCCGAGCGTCACCCCGGTGAGACCCTGGACCTGCTCGCCACCCGCCTGGCGGAGCCGGACTTCGACGAGCTCCTGCGCGACGCGCTCGACGGCGAGCTGCCCGCCCACCTGGCCGCCCTGCGCCTGACGTCCGGCGGCGCCGTACTGGACTGCACGCCACGCGCGCTGCTGGACCGCGTGCCCCACGCCGTGCCGGTCCCCACATCGGGCGCGTCGCCGGACCCCGCGGATCGCACCGGACCGCCGCGGTTCGCGATGCTGGTCGACTCGCGGCGCGACGTCGCCAGCGCCGTCGTCGTGGACGGCGCCGAACGGGTCGTCGCGCCGAGAGGCGCCTGGCTGGTCGAGATCGACGGCGACAGCACGGTCACCGTCGACGGAGCACCCGTGCCGATCGCCGGACTGACCAGGACGGCCCCGGCGGCCACGTTACGGCTGAGCGCCGGCTTCCCCTGCCGGTGGAGCGTCGTCGGCGCCGACGGCCAGGGCTGGTTCCCCGAGGCGACCCCGCACCGCCACGACTTCCACGGCCGCCCGTACTTCCACGGCGACGACCTCGTCCTGCGCGTCCCGGCCGAGCCGCTGACGGTCACGGTGGCCAGGGGCATGGAGTACGGCGTGGCCACCGCGGAGATCACTCCGGACCCGGGCGAGGAGCACCTGGTACGGCTGGCCCCGCGCAGGATCTACGACGCCGCGGCCCTCGGCTGAGGATGGGCGCCGAGTATCGCAACGACCTGCTCGGCCACATCTACGCCTTCGCGCCGCGGGCGGCGCCGGAGCGCTTCCACACCGGGTTCGACGGCGACGCCGATTGGCCGCCCAACGCCGAGGGCCTGCGCGAGCTGCGCGGGCTGGGGGCGCTCGTCGGCTACAGCCACCCCTTCCACCAGCCGATCGGCGACTGCGACTCGCCCAAGTCCATCGTCTGGCCCGCGCCGCGCAACTGCACGGCCAGGGAGCTGGTCGCCGACGCCGCGCTCGGGCTGGTCGACAGCCTCGACGTGCTGACCCACTCGTCGATCACGGCGAGCGCGGCGGTGTACCGGCGGCTGATCGGCGCGGGCAACCGGCTGGCCGTCACGGCGGGCACCGACTCGATGATCTCTTTTTCGTCGATCTCTTTTTCGTCGATCTCTTCTTCGTTGATCTCTTTTTCGTCGATCTCCTTCACCCGGGCCGGCAACCAGTCGAACCCGCCGGGCTGGGCCCGCGTCTACGCCCAGGTGGAGGGCGCGCTGACCGCCGCGTCGTTCGCCGAGGCGGTACGGGCCGGCCGTACGTTCGCCACCACCGGGCCCTGGCTGGAGCTCTCGGTCGACGGGTGCGGGCCGGGCGACACGATCGACACGTGCCGAGGCGACCGGCTGACGGTCACCGCCACCGCCATCGGCCCGGAGGTCACGGCGGTCCGCGTCCGTACGGCGGAGGGTGTCCGCGCCGGGGCGGAGCGCCTGCCTGCCGGCGAGCGGTGGGGCGGTGAGGTACGCGGCCTGGAACCCGCGACCAGCCCCGGCGACTGGTTCGAGGCCGGTGGGCGCCCGCCCACGGTCCACTGGCGCGGCGAGGAGGAGGTGCTGAGCGTGACGGTCGAGCTGGAGACCGACCGCCCCACGTACGTGATCGCCGAAGCCCTGTGCGACCCGCACCCGCGTACGCTCAACCACACCGGCTACGCCCTGACCAGCCCCGTGTACGTGGACGTCGACGGCCGGCCGGTGGCCACCCCCGCTGACGTGCGCTGGTGCCTCGACTGGCTCGACCTGCTCGAGGGCCTCATCAAGCAGCACGCCAGGCTGGCCGACCGCGACCAGCTCATCGACCACCTGGCCGTGCTGCGACAGGCCAGAGCGGTCTACCAGTCGCGTCTACGCTGAAGCCGGTGGACATCGAGACGCTGCTCCGCGGCCACCCCGACTGGCTCGCCCACCTCGAATCCGGTGGCCCCGCCACGATCGCCTTCCCCGACGACCTCGCCGACGAGCTGGTCAGGCTCGCCGTGCCGCACGAGGACATCGGCGCCGTCCTCGCCACGCTGCCGGAGCCGGGCGGCCCGCTGTGGTGGCTGGCCGAACGGTGTGTCGGCTCGCTGGTGTCGGCCATGGGCGGCCTCGACCCGCCCCCTGCCTTTCCCGACCTGCCCGAGCTGGGTCCGTACTTCTTCGTGCACGTGTTCGTCGCCGCCCTGCCGTACACCCGGCGATATCACCGCGAACACGGCGTCCCCGACGAGGTTTCCCGGGCCACGCTCGCCGACCTGGGCCGCAACATGGCCGCGCACCGCAAGCGGCACGGCACCGGTGGCCTGCACCACCCCAGGTGGTTCATGCGGCACGCCCGCGGCATCCTGTACGAGCTGGGCAGGCTGCAGTTCGAGCGGGTCAGGATGGGCGTCAGGACCGGCGAGGGCGTCAGAGCGGCGGGGCTGCCCGCCGGGCCGGGGGATCTGGCGCTGAGCGTGCACATCCCCGACTTCAAGGGCCCCATGACGCCCGCCGCCTGCGACGCGTCGTTCGAGCGGGCCAGGGAGTTCTTCCCGAGCTGTTTCCCGGCGGAGCGGTTCCTGATCGCGACGTGCCACTCGTGGCTGCTCGACGACCAGCTCGCCGGCCACCTGCCCGCGAGCTCCAACATCGTCGCCTTCCAGCGCCGCTTCCACCTGCTGCACCGGTGCGACACCGGGGCCGCGCTCGAGTTCGTCTTCGGGGCCGAGGCCGCCGCCGAGTGGCCCCGCCGTACGCGGCTGGAGCGGGCCATCGCCGACCACCTCGCCGCGGGCGGCGAATGGTACGGCCGGGCGGGCTGGCTCAGGCTCTGACCAGGGTGATGCGCGGATAATGACCGCATGTGTTAAATTTTGGCCATGCGGCCAGAAAATGAACCGAGCGGCCAGAAAGCGCGTTCGTTCATCGAAGAGGCGCGGCGGGCCCAGATCGTCGCGTCCGCGATCGAGGTGATCGCCGAGTCCGGGTTCGCGGGGGCGTCGCTGGCGCGGATCGCCCAGCACGCCGGGATCAGCAAGGGCGTCATCTCCTATCACTTCGCCGGCAAGGACGAGTTGATGGAGGAGGTCGTCAACCAGGTCTACAGCGCGATCGACGAGCACGTACGGGCCCGGATGGAGGGGCAGCAATCGGCCATGGGCCTGCTCAGGACGTACATCCTGGCGGTCGCCGAGCACATGAAGGCGCACCGGACGCAGCTCAGGGCGCTCGGCCAGATCTACTACAACCTGCGCACCGCGGACGGCCAGCCGCGCTACGGCTTCAAGGCCAACGAGGAGACCTACGCGGGGCTGGAGCGGATCTACCGCGCCGGCCAGGCCGGCGGGGAGTTCAGGACGTTCGACGTACGCGTGATGGCCGTCACGATGTCGTCGGCCATCGACAACATGTTCGGCTACTGGGTGACCTATCCCGACCACGACCTCGACGCACACGCCAGAGAGCTGGCCGACCTATTCGAGAGGGCTGTTCAATGAAGACCGAGCCGAGGACTGCCACGCGGCTCTTCGCCATCGACAACCTGCGCGTCGTGCTGACCGCGCTGGTCGTCATCCACCATGTCGCGGTCACGTACGGGAACATCCCGCTCTGGTTCTACACCGAGCCCGCCAAGGACCCCTCGGGGGTCGCGCTGGACATCCTCGTGGTGTTCGACCAGGCGTTCTTCATGGGCTTCTTCTTCCTGATCTCCGGTTTCTTCACGCCCGGCTCCTACGACCGCAAGGGCGGCCGGTCGTTCCTGCGGGACCGCCTCATCCGGCTGGGCATCCCGCTGCTGGTCTTCCTGCTCCTGCTGCGGCCGCTGGTGACGATCGGCTCCTACCGCTCCGACTACGCCTCGTTGCCGTACTGGCAGTACTACATCGGGTCGTGGGATCCGGGGCCGATGTGGTTCGTCGAGGTGCTGATCGTGTTCGCCGCGCTCTACGCGCTGTGGCGGCGCTTCAGCGCGCCGGTCGAGACGCCGTTCGGGGTGCGGCACGCGGAGTTGCGGGCGCGCTGGATCGTGCTGTTCACCGTCGGGCTGTCGGTGGCCACCACGCTGTGGCGCATCCCGGTGCCCGTCGGCTCCTACGTGCCGGTGCTGGGGCTGCCCACGCCGTACTTCCTGCCGCAGTACGCGGCCATGTTCGTGGTCGGCCTCATCGCCTTCAGGCGCGGCTGGTTCCTGACCCTGCCCGCCAAGGCCGGGCCGCTCGGGTTCGCCATCGCGGCGCTGGTGAGCGCCGTGCTCCTGCCGCTCTCGCAGCTCGCCACGGGCGCGCTGTCGACCGCCGTGACCGCCACCTGGGAGTCGGCCTTCGCGGTCAGCCTGATCATCGGGCTCACCGTGGTCTTCAGGGAGCGCTTCAACCACCAGGGGCCGCGCGGCAAGTGGCTGTCGGCCCAGGCGTTCACCGTCTACATCATCCACCCGCTGGTCCTGGTAGCCATCGGCTACGCGCTGAGCGGGCTGCACGCGATCGCGATCGTCAAGTTCGCCGTCGCGGCCGTCATCGCGCTGCCGCTCTGCTGGGGGCTGGCCTACCTCGTACGATCGCTGCCGGGCGCCAAGCGGGTGCTGTGATGCCTGAAGATTACGCGTAGAACGAGTCGAGCGTGTCGCCGTGGCGCTCCTCGACGGCCTTGCGCTTGACCTTCAGGCTCGGCGTGAGCTCGCCCGTCTCCACCGTGAAGTCCGCCGCCAGGATCGCGAACTTCTTGACCGTCGCGTAACTGGCCTGATCGGCGTTGACCTGCTTGACCGCGCTCTCGACCTCGGCGCGCATGCGCGGATGCTCGCGCAACTGCTCGGGGTCGAGGGGCAGCCCCTCGGCCTCGGCCCAGGGCTTGACGACCTCCATGTCGAGCGTCACCAGCGCCGTGACGTAGTTGCGCCGGTCGCCGTGGATGAAGACGTGCGACAGGTACGGGCAGGTGGCCTTGATGCGGCCCTCCAGGTAGGTGGGGGCCACGTACTTGCCGCCCGAGGTCTTGATCAGCTCCTTCTTGCGATCGGTGATGACCAGCCGCCCGGCCTGGTCGAGCTCGCCGATGTCGCCGGTGTGCAGCCAGCCGTCGACCAGCGTCTCGGCCGTCTCCTCCGGCAGGCCGTGATAGCCGCGCATGATGCCGCGCCCGCTGATCAGGATCTCCCCGTCGTCGGCGATCCGCACCTGGGTGCCGGGGAACGGCGGCCCGACCGTGCCGAACTTCACGGAGTCCGGCCGGGTGAGGAAGCTGCCCGCTGACGACTCGGTCAGCCCGTAGCCTTCGAGGATCGTCAGGCCCGCCGCGTCGAAGAACTCGGCGATGTCCTGGTTGAGCGGTGCCGAGCCGGAGATGAAGTAGCGGATCCTGCCGCCGAACCGCTCCCGCAGCTTGGCGAACACCAGCCGGTCGGCCAGCCCGTACTCCAGGCGGACGGTGAGCGGGATCGCGGCGCCGCGCCGGCGCGCCTTGCTGACCCGGATGCCCGTCTTCCTGGCCCAGGCGAAGATGCGCGCCTTGGCGCCGCCCTCGCGCAGCACCGTGGACGCCACGGTGTTGTGGATCTTCTCGAAGATGCGCGGCGCGGCGGCCATGATGGTCGGCTTGAGCGCGCCGAGGTTGTCGGCGATGCGGTCGAGGCGGCCGTCGATCGCGGTGGCCACGCCGATGTCGATCATCACCACCTCCAGCAGCTTGCCGAACGAGTGCGACAGCGGCAGCCAGAGGAAGTGCAGGTCGTCTTCGGAGATCAGCTCGATCTTGCGGACCGCGTCGGCGGCGTACAGCCAGTTGTCGTGGGTCAGCTCCACGCCCTTGGGGCGGCCGGTGGTGCCGGAGGTGTAGATGAGCGTGGCCAGGTCGTGCTCGCCGATGGCGTCGACCATCGCGTCATACTCGGCGCTTGATGTACCGGGCATGATCAGCGAGTCCAGTGTGACCACCCAGCCGTCGTCGGCGGGCGCGCCGTCGATGACGACCACCTGCGTGACGTCGGGCAGTTCCTTCTGTACGGACCTCAGCTTGGCCACCTGGTCGTCGTTCTCGGCGACGACGATCGTGCTGCCGGAGTCGGTGATGACGAAGGCCGACTCGGCGGCGGTGTTGGACGGGTAGATCGTGGTGGTCGCGGCCCCGGTGGACAGCACGGCCAGGTCGGTGAGCACCCACTCGAGCCGGGTGGAGCAGAGGATCGACACGCGGGTGCCCGGACCCGCGCCCAGGGCGGCCAGGCCGAGCGCGAGCCCGCGTACGCGTTCGCCGACGTCCCGCCAGGACAGAGAGGTCCAGCCGTCGTCCGACGGCACCAGATAGGCGGCCGCGTCGGGGGTGGCCGCGATCCGGTCGCGCAGCAGGGCGGGGATGCTGGACATGCCTGGCCTCCTGGTGGGGACGTTGCTGCCGACTCTAGGTGCCGCGCCCCATGCCAGTCGATGCCTGATCGTCAGACGCGCTGCCGTACGCCGCCGCGCGGGCGGGCGGTGCCGACCAGGCGCGCGGTCCGTACCTCCCACGCGCCGCAGGCGCAGCGCAGGTAGGACACGACGCCCTCGGAAGTCATGTGAGAGGAGACGACGGCGAGAGCCAGCGGATCGTGGAGGTCTCTGGAGTGCATGACTCCAGCCTGATGTAATGGTCTTATGCATTTCAATGCTTACGGAGGCAACGGCGCCGCCCTGGCGGCTGCCCTGGTCAACGGCACCGACTTCCGGCCGGCGGCGGTCGAGGCGATGCTCGCTGAGCACGCCATGCTCCGTCCCCAGGTCACGCCCGAGCAGGCGGCCGAGCTGGCGGAGTGGCGGCACCGCCTCGCCCCGCTCTTCGGCGAGCAGGACCAGGACACCCAGATCAAGCTGATCAACGACCTGCTCGACATCACCGCGTCCAAGCCCTACGTGAGCGCGCACGACGGCCGTGAGCCGCACCTGCACTTCTTCTCCGTGGACGCCGACATCGTCAGCAGGGCCAAGGACACCACCGCGGGCGGGCTGGCCATGGCCATCTCGTTCTCCGACGGGCGCCGGCTCGGCCGGTGCGACCGGCCGGGGTGCGAGACGGTCTACGTCGACACCTCGCGCAACGGTCGCCGCCGGTTCTGCTCGCTGGCCTGCGCCAACCGGGTGAACGTGGCGGCCCATCGGGCCAGGGGCCTTGCCGGATAAATTGCCTTGCCGGGTGATTTCCGGCCGTGTACAGTCCTCTGCGACGTATCGCCGAGCCCTGGGGGCAGTTGACGTGAGGGTCTGAGGTCGCGGGCACCGCACCTGGCCGATTCCTTCGGCGTACGATCCTCTCGGCATGCGATCTTTTGTCGTATTCGGCCGTCGTATTCTGCGGTGTTTCCCGCCAAGTCACAAAATTTCGATCTTTGTGATGGGAGCCACCTCATGTCTATCTCCATCGTCGTCGACGGCGTGTCCTTCGCCTGGTCCGACGGCACCCCTGTGCTCGACGGCCTCGACGCCGCCTTCCCGGCCGGGCGCACCGGCCTGATCGGGGCCAACGGCTCCGGCAAGTCCACCCTGCTCAGGATCATCGCCGGCGAGCTGGTCCCGCGTACCGGATCCGTCTCGGTCGTGGGACAGGTGGGCCACCTGCCGCAGAACCTCTCCCTGACGTCCGCCCGTACCGTGTCCGACCTGCTCGGCATCGGCGCGGTCCGGGCGGCGTTGCACGCCATCGAGGCCGGTGACGTCGCCGAGGAGCACTTCACGGCCGTCGGCGACGACTGGGACGTGGAGGAGCGCGCGCGGGCCGAGCTGGACCGGCTCGGCCTCGACCACGTGGGGCTCGACCGTACCGTCGCCACGCTGTCGGGCGGTGAGACCGTCATGGTCGCGCTGGCCGCCCAGTTCCTCCAGCGGCCGGACGTCCTGCTGCTCGACGAGCCCACCAACAACCTCGACCTCGACGCGCGGCGGCGGCTCTACGCCGCGGTCGCCGCGTGGCCGGGCGTGATGGTGGTCGTCAGTCACGACCGCGCGCTGCTGGAGCTCGTCGACCACATCGCCGACCTGCGCGAGGGCGCCGTCCGCCGCTACGGCGGCAACCTGAGCGCCTACGAGGAGGTACTCGCCGCCGAGCAGGAAGCCGCCGAACGCGGTGTCCGGGTCGCCGAGGCCGATGTGAAGCGGCAGCAGCGCGAGCTGATCGAGGCCCACACCAAGCTCGCCCAGCGCCGGCGTTATGGCAGCAAGATGTACGCCAACAAGCGGGAACCGAAGATCATCATGCAGGCGCGCAAGCGCCAGGCCCAGGTGTCGGCGGGCAAGTACCGCAATATGCACACCGAGAAGCTGGAGGAGGCCCGTGACCGGCTGACCGAGGCCGAGCAGGCCGTCCGCGACGACGCGGAGATCCGCATCGAGCTGCGGGGGACCACGGTGCCCGCCGGCCGCGTCGTCCTGGAACTCCCGCTGTCCCGTACGACACGTGAGTCCGATCAGGCGCTGAAGCAACTGGTCGTGCGCGGGCCCGAGCGGATCGCGTTGCTCGGCCCCAACGGGTCCGGCAAGACCACCCTGCTGCGGCGCATCGTCGACCATGGGGCGAACGTCCCGGTGCGCCACCTGGCGCAGCGGCTCGACCTGCTCGACGACTCGCTGAGCGTGCTCGACAACGTCCGCGCGCTGGCACCGTCCGCGCCGGTGAACGAGGTGCGTGCCCGCCTGGCGCGCTTCCTGTTCCGGGGTGAGCGGGTGGCCCGGCCGGTGGGCACGCTGTCGGGTGGCGAGCGGTTCCGCGCGACCCTGGCGGCGTTGCTGTCGGCGGAGCCGCCGCCGCAGCTGCTCCTGCTCGACGAGCCGACCAACAATCTCGACATGCCCAGCGTCCGCCAGCTGGCGCAGGCGCTCGCCGCCTACCGGGGGGCGCTGATCGTGGCCAGTCACGATCTGCCGTTCCTGGACATGCTCGGTTTGACCAGGTGGTTGCGGCAGGACCGCGAGGAGGGACTGACCGAATCGTAATTGACGGGTGGGGATCAATCCGGCGATAGTGTGGCACGTGGCTGCCCCTCGCTTGATCTGTTCCACGCTCGCGCTCGCGACCCTCACACTGGCCGCGTGCTCCGCCTCGCCCCAGCGGCCGAGCGGCGGCGAGGCCAGTGTGAGTGGTGTCGGCGGCGGCACCGGTTCGATCGTCGCGAACTCCGGTCCCGCCACCCCGCAGAGCAGCGGCCCGACCGGGCCGGCCGCGCTGACCGCCGAGGCGTACAAGAGCGAGCTGGGCACCAAGCACAAGGCCATGCTCGACGCGATCAACGCCATGGCCGGCGCCCGCACCGTCAAGACGCTCGGCCAGCGTGTGCGGAGCGCTCAGGAGCAACTGCTGGGCGCCGCCAACGAGCTGGCCGCCATCGCGCCGCCCCAGGAGGTGCGCGCCCAGCACGACGCGTACGTGACCAGCCTGCGCGAATTCGCCACCCAGCTCGGCACCACGGCGGGCAAGGTGGGCAGCCGCAACCTGTGCACCTCGTCGGCCGTGCTGACCGACCTGGGCGACCGGCTCGACTCGCTCGACCAGGCGGGCGAGGCGCTGCAGGGCGCCGGAGGTTACCCGGCCGACGTGGTCACCGTGAAGGCCAAGGGCAAGCAGTCGAGGCGGCTCGGCAACGGCCACTATCTACGCAAGACCAGCTTGACGGGCCGCAGCTCGCTGCAGATCGACAACGGCGGCACCCGCGACGCGGTCGTCACCGTCCAGAAGGGCAAGTCCACGGCGTTCAGCGTGTACGTGCGCAAGAAGGCGAAGTTCAAGGTCAGAGGCGTGCGCGACGGCAGCTACAAGATCTTCTTCACGCATGGCGTGGACTGGGACGGCAAGAGCAAGTCGTTCACCCGTGAGTGCAGTTTCGAGCGGTTCCAGAAGACGGCGAAGTTCAAGACCACGTTCACCGCCACGCAGATCCGCTGGCACGACTGGCGGGTCACGCTGCACGCCATCTCCGGCGGCAACGCCCGCACCTCGGATGTGGATCCGGAGCAGTTCCCGCACTGACGGGCCGGGGCCGCGCACGGGGAGTACGCGGCCCGCTGGATCGGGGGAGCAGGCCAGATCAGGCCGAAAACCAGATCAGGCCGAGAACCGGATCAGGTCGAGAACAGCATGCCCACCCAGCTGCGCTGGCCACGGTGGTGGCCGTAGTGGTGGCCGCCACCGTGGTGCTGCGGAGCGCCCCACGCCGGGCCCGGCGCGGGCGGCGGAGCGGCGTGGTACTGCGACTCCATCCGGGTCAGCGTCTCGAGCTCGCCATAGTCGAGGAAGATCCCCCGGCAGTTGTCGCACTGCTCGATGTGGACGCCATTACGCTCATATGTCCGCATATTGCCGCGGCACTTCGGGCACTGCATCTCACGCTCTCCTTGGCTTGGAGTTTAGGGAAGAACCTACCGCGCGAGACACCGTCACGCTCGGACGATTCTGTTGCACGACTCGACCAACGAATGCTCCACCTCGTCCAGTTCCCGACGCTCCCGGAAGGCGTTGAGCACCGCCACGGCGGCCAGTTGCACGGTCAGCGCCCGGGCCGGAAGGTCCAGCCGTTGCCACGGGTCGTCGCCCCGGCCGAGGGCAGGTCCGCCGGAGGCGAGGTAGGCGCCCAGGAACCGGTCCCAGACGACCGGGTCGAGCAGCCCCGCGGCGTACCAGGCGGCGGGTCTGGCCAGGTCCCAGGCGGGGTCGCCGACGCCCAGGTCGTCGACGTCGATGAGCAGCCAGCGGTCGCGGCAGACGAGCTGGCCCAGGTGCCAGTCGCCGTGGGTGAGCAGGCCGGGGCCCGGCTCGGGCTCGGGGAGCTCGCTGAAAGCCCGCCGTACGAGCTGCTCGACGGGACCGTCGCCGGGCATCCGCCGCACCGCGCGGGCGGCCCGAGCCGGTCCGCCGGCCGCGGGCAGCGGCGGTAACAGCGTCAGGGGTACGGCGTGTAACCGGGCGAGCAGCCTGGCCCCCTCCTCCCAGGGCGCGGCGTCGGGGGCGTCCTGGGAGACCGGCCGGCCCGCCGGCCACACCGTGACGGCGCGGCCCGACACGGTCAGCACCTCGGGATCCAGCGGCGCCAGCATCAGGCCGCTGAGCGCCGCCGACGCGGCCGCGCGCAGCCTCGGCCGCAGCGACTCCACCTCGTCGCGCGCCGAGTGCGCCTTCACCACCACCTCGCCCCGGCGCAGGACCACCACGTCCGTACGTGTCGGGTGGCGCACGATGTCGCCCGTGCCGCCATAAGCGCCGGCGATCCCCGCCAGCTCCTCCTCCAGAGCCACTCGTACAGACTAGGGGTCATGAGAGTAGGTTTCGCCGTGCCCCAATCCGGGCCGTGGGCCACGCCGGGCAACATGCGGCGCATCGCCGCCCGCGCCGAGGAGCTGGGATATCACGAGCTCTGGACCTTCCAGCGGGTGCTCTATCCGGTGGGGCATCCGATGGGACCGACATATCGCAGCGTGCACGACCCGCTCGTCACGCTCGCCTACCTGGCGGGGGTGACCAGCACGATCCGGCTGGGCGTGGCGATCGTCAACGCCTTCGTCCAGCCGGTGCCGCTGGCCAAGCAGCTCGCCACGCTGCAGAGCGTCTCCATGGGCAGGCTGACGGCCGGGCTCGGGCTGGGGTGGCTGCGCGAGGAGTTCGAGGCGGCGGGGGTCGGCTTCGAGCACCGGGGGCGCAGGGGCGAGGAGTTCGTCCAGGTCCTGCGCAAGGCGTGGCAGGACGAGGTGGTCGAGCACCACGGGGAGTTCTACCAGGTGCCGCGCTCCCACATCGACCCCAAGCCGGCGCCGGTGCCGCCCATCCTGCTCGGCGGCACCGCCGACGTCGCGCTCCGCCGGGCCGGGCGGCTCGCGGACGGCTGGATCAGCTCGAGCCGCGAGGACCTGTCGGCGGTCGCCGGGCGGATCGAGCTGATCAAGTCGGCGGCCGCGGAGGCGGGCCGCCGCGACGCCGACGCCTTCCGCTTCGTCTGCCGGGGCGTGACCCGCGTACGCCCGGAAGGGGCGGCGGACCGGCAGCCACTGACGGGAACCTACGAGCAGATCAGGGCGGACGTCGGCGAACTGGCGGCTCAAGGCGTGACGGAGGTCTTCCACGACCTGAACTTCGACCCGGAGATCGTCACCTGCGACGCCAAGGAGGCGATGCGCCGCGCGGAGGAGGCCCTGGAAGCCCTGGCACCCTCCGCCTAGGAGCGGCCACCGCCTGCCCGGCATGACTGCGCCGCGGACGCGGGCGCGGACTCCGCGCGGGGAAATCACGCTTGCTCAACCCTCCAGGACGCTCCGGTGCACCGCACTTCGGGCCCGCGCGCCCATGTGTCGGCAATCCCGCTCGGCCATCCTTGACACGTGATCATTCTGGCATCCATAATCCGTTCAAAATGCTTGATCAGCTTTCCGATGCCGCCCCCTTCAATGGTCGGGCCTTGACTTTTCAGCTCTGTCGTCAGTCCCCTTCTGTGTTCACGAACGGCACCCCCCAGAACGCAAGGAGTGATGTCTCGAAAATGCATCCGGGAATGTTAGTCCGTAACGCGCGGCGAGGTTTTTTCATAGTCCTCGCCGTCATGCTGGTGGGGACGGTGGGCGTCTCGCCGGCATTCGCCCACTGGAACGGCACCGGCCAGGACATCGCCAGTATCCACATCTACCCCTACAGCTATAACGGCACCTGGCAGACGCCGATGAACAAGGCGCTGGCCAATTGGAACGCGACCGCGAGCCCCGCCAATTTCTACAAGAACTCGAATTCGGGTTCGACGATCACGGTGAAGTCCTACAGCAACACCTATTACGGGCACTATCAGAGGTGCGGCGGGATGTGCATGTACGTCCGGCTGAACTCCCGGACGATCAACAGGGACGCGTCGAACTTCTCGAATTTCGTCACGAGCACGCTGGTTCATGAGCTCGGGCACGCACTGAACCTCGCGCACAACTCGGGCACCTCGATCATGAATTCGAGCAGGAACCGCAACTCGATGACCAAGCCCCAGTCGCACGATGTCGCCGACGTCAACGCCTACTACTAAAGGAGGCCGGACAGTGCTACGACGTCTTGGCGCGCTCGTCTTCGCCGCGGTGTTCGTGACCGCGTGCTCGGCACATGCGGAACCCGTTCTCTATCGAGCCGACTATCCCCAGTACCAAAATGCCGATGCGCTCTTCGACAAGGCGACCCTGGTCGTCGAAGCCCGCATCGTCGGAGAGCCGCGTTACCTCCAGGAACAGGCGGAAGCACCCGATCCCGCGGAGACGGATCCCAACCTCAATCCCAACGCGGGAGCCCCGGCCGGGGTGGCCGCTCAGCCTGAGGCCCCGCCGACGGTCATCACCGTCTACACCGCCCAGGTGATGAAGGTCTTCAAAGGTCAGGCCCAGGTGGGGCAGTCCATCGAGGTCAAGGAGCTCGGGGGAGAATTCGAAGGCGTGACCTACGCGGAGGAGCACACCACCGCGATGAACCAGGACAGCGGCTACGTCCTGTTCCTGGAAACCTACCCTGACTCGCCCGCCGCACTGCTCAACCCCGTCCAGGCGAAGTATCCGCTGGACAGCTCCAGCAATCCCGAGTCGTTGCCGGAGAACACTCTCAAGCTGACGCGTGCCCAACTGGAAACGATGTCCTGACTCGAAACCATCCAACCCCGAAGAGCCCGCCCTGTGCGGGCTCTTCGGCGTATCGGGATAGGCCGCAGGCCATGCCCGGAAAACATCCCCTGCTCATTCTTCGAATCCGTCCGGCGTCGCCGAGGATTTCGCATCATGGGGAAGAAAGAGGTGCTGTCCGGCTCCGCGGCGCTGTTCCCGGTCCTCAGCGTGGCCGAGCGGGTTCCGCGGCTGTTCGTCGACTTCGACGACGGGCGGGCGGCCCGGGTGTACGGCACGGCCGTCCGCGTCGCCAACCTGGCTGACATGATCGCTTCCGTAGCGGCGGACCGGGGGGTAGCGGTCCTCCGCCCGTCTTCGACGGCCTGGGCGGAAGATCACTGAGATGGTGATCGAGCGCGAACCCGCCACCGCCGCGCCGGCCCGCAACGACGCGGGCACACGCACCAAGACGGTCGAGTCGGGCGACGGGACCGCCCCACGTTCTATCGACCCCGACAAATCTGACGATATATGGCCGAACGCAGTTACGGTCTCACTCGCTGTAGACTATCGTGACTTTCTGGAAATTCCGGTTTCCCGTTTGCCCATCGTTCCGCTGAGACCGAGGACGCCCATGTCGCCTGGCCACGCCATGCCTCAGTCCGAACCGCATCAGGCACTCGACCGCGCCCGCGTCGAGGAAGGGCGACCGTCACGTCGACGCGATCCCAGCAGGCCACCGCGCGAGACCCCCACGCGCCGCTAGCCCAGGCTCTCCGGCGGTCAACAGCGCTCCGCCGGCTTTCCCCCCGACCCCAGGATCGTCATGCCGCCAGACTCCTTCAGCGTCCCGATAGTCATCGGCGCCGCCGTTCTCGCCCTCGCCCTCGTAGGCGTACTGATTCTCCACATGCGTGTACGCCGCGACCTCGCCCAGGCCCGAGGGCAGGTCGTGCGGGCCCGTCAGGCTCAGGAACACCTGACGGGTGAGTCCAGCGCCAGGGACCAGCGGCTGGTACGGGCGGAGCGCCAGGCCAAGGAGAGCGCGGAACTGCTGCGCGAGGCACGCGCCCAGCAGGATCTCGTGCACGCCGAGACCGAGTACCTGATCGCGAAGCGGATCCCCGCCCTGCTGTCGCACCTGCGCGCCCCGCACGTGATCGTGCCCGGCGTGCAGAACCCGGCGCTGGCCGGCACGAACGTCGAAAGGCTGCACCGCGCCATCCTCGACACGCTCACCCGCGGCATCCGCGAGGAAGGCGAGCGCATCGACGAGGCGGCCCAGGCGGTCGTCAGAGGCGCGATATCCCGCGTGCAGACCCAGGCACTACGCGCCCAGGACCTGCTCGCGGACGTGCAACAGCGCTACAGCGGCGACGAGCACACCGCGCTGCTGCGCGAGGTGCTGGGGCTCGACATGTTCAACGAACTCATCATCCGTCGCGTGCAGGTCACCGGCATCGCCTGCGGCGCCACACCTGGCCTGTCGCGTGACGACACCTATCTGGTGGACCTCATGGTGGGTGCGATCTCGCGGGTGGAGAACTTCGAGCAGCGCATCGAGGGTCCGGCCAACCACCTGCGCCGCCGGATCGGGGTCGCCGCCCGCGCGGCGGAGTCGATCCTTTTCACCACCGCCGAACTGCTCGCCAACGCGGTCCACCACTCCCACGGCACGCTGAAGGTGACCATCGCCGTGCACGAGACCAACAACGGCGCCGCCATCGTCATCGACGACGCCGGCGTCGGCCTCAACGAGGAGCAGTACGCCCGCGCGACCCGCCTGCTGAGCGGCACCCACCCGGTCCGCCTGGTCGACCTGGGCAGCCCGCCCCGCACCGGCTGGGCCGCGATCGGTCGCCAGGCCGCGCACTACGGCATGCAGGTCACGATCAAGAAGAGCGCCTTCGGCGGCGTCCAGGCCGTGCTGAGCATCCCCACGGCCCTGCTGGTGGAGATGCCCGAGGGCAGCAGGCCGTCCGTGCTGGCACCCGAGCCGGTCCGCGCCCCCGTTCCGACCGCCGCCACGGTCATCCGATCGGAACCCGCGGCCGCCTTTCGACCGGAGCCCGTCGGCGCCTCCGTACGGCCCGAGCCCGCGGAGGCGCGCCGTCCGGAACCCGCGACGGAGTCCCGGCAACGCAATGACCAGACGGAGGATCTGGCGCCGCTGCCGCAGCGCCGGCGGCAGCCGACGCGTGCCGCGTCCGGCTCCAGGCCCACCGGCGGACCGGGTGGCTCCGGAGGCTCTGACGACTCGGGCGACAGGTTGCTCACCACTCCGGAAGAGGCCCAAAAGCGGTGGGGAGACTTCCAGGTCGGAGCCGAAGCGGGCCGCCGCGAAGCGCTTCCGCCCCAGCAGCATGACATCACCGAAGGGAATTGACCGCTCCATGGACACTCACAGTGCTTCCGGTCGTGTTCAGACCAGAGGTCGCCCGTTGTCTCTCGACGTGTCCTGGGTCCTGTCGCCCCTGCTGGCACTGCCCGGAGTCGCCCGCGGCGTGGTGCTGAGCCGTGACGGGCTCATCCTGGGCGGCTCGGCCGACGTCAGCGCCGAGAGCGGTGAGCGTGCCGCCGCCATGACGAGCTCCGTCCTGGGAGCCGCCCGCGCTCTGTGCGACGGCCTCAGCAACGGCACCGAGGGCGAGGTGGTCGACATCGTCATCTCCGCCGGCAGCGGCTACTACTACGTCGCCCCGGCCGGAGACCGCGCCGCCATCGTCGTCGCCGCCACCGGAGCGGTCAACATCGGCTCGCTGGCCTACGAGGTGCAGCTGCAGGTGCAGAAGCTGATCAAGGCTTTCGACGAGGCCAGCGCGGCCAGGGTGCCGGGCGTCCGGACATGACCTCCGGACGGCAGCGGCGGCGGGTCGTCCCGGACTACATGGCCGCCGCGAGATTGACGGTGCCCGAGCACATCACCGTCGAACGCACGACCCTGGTCTCCATCGTGCCCGACGCCGCCACCGACGGGCTCGACCCTCCGGCGTCGCATCTGCTGGCCCTGCTGCGGGACGGGCCCTTGTCGGTGTACGAATGCGCCGCGCATCTGGGCCTGCCGTACTGCGTGGTGCGGTTGCTGGTCGCCGGGCTCGTCGGCGGCGGAACGCTGCTGACCCGCGATCCGCCGATCGCCGACCTGCCGGACATCGAGATCTTGGAGTTGGTGCTCAGTGGCCTCCGCGCTCTCTGACAGCCTTATCAGTACCGATCACATCCCGGTCAAGCTGGTCATCGCAGGGCCGTTCGGCGTGGGCAAGACGACCATCGTGAGCGCGCTCTCGGAGATCAGGCCCCTCAACACCGAGGAGGTGCTCACCGAGGCGGGCACGCTGGTCGACGACCTCACCGGCGTGAACGAGAAGACGACCACGACCACCGCGATCGACTTCGGCCGTCTCACCCTGCCGGGTGTGGTGCTCTACCTGTTCGGGGCGCCGGGACAGACCCGGTTCCAGGTCCTGTGGGAGGAGCTGGTCCGTGGCGCGCTGGGCGTGCTGGTGCTGGCCGACACCCGCCGCATAGACGACAGCTTCGCCGTACTCGACCTGGTGGAGAACGCCGGCATCCGTTACGCGGTGGCCGTCAACCACTTCGCCGACTCGCCGGACTACCCGCTGGAGACCGTGCGCAAGGCGCTCGACCTGGACCCGAGCACGCCGCTGGTGGTGTGCGACGCCCGTGACCCCGCCTCCGCCCGCGCCTCGCTGATCGCGCTGGTGGAGCACATCAGAGAGCTGGTGCTGTCATGACCCTGCGCTACATGCCCGACGCCGGGCGCCTGTACGGGGACGAATATGCCAGGGACCCGCAGGCGGTCTACGCGGAGCTGCGCCGACGGCACGGCGCGGTCGCGCCCGTGGAGATCGCCCCGGGCATCGAGGCCCACCTGGTGATCGGCTATCAGGCCGCCTTGGACGTACTCACCAATGCCGGCGGCGCCTGGAGCAAGAACCCCAGCGCCTGGCAGACCCGGCTCCCCGATACCCCGGACGCCGCGGGAATGATCGCCATGCTCGGCTACCGGCCCAGCCCGCTGTTCTCCGACGGGGCCGAGCACGCCCGCTACCGGAAGGTGATCTCCGACTGCTTCATGCTGGTCCAGCCGCACAAGCTGCGCCAGATGGTGATCGAGGTGTCCGACTCGCTCATCGCCCGGTTCGCCGCGAAGGGCGAGGCCGACCTGGCCGCCGACTTCGCCCGCCCCATCCCGCTGCGCGTCTTCAACCTGCTCTTCGGGCGGCCGGACTCCGACAGCGCCGCCCTGAGCAAGGCCCTGTCGGACATGATGGAGGCCGACGGCGAGGTGGGCGCGCGGGGCAGCGATGACTTCAGCCGCTACATGGGCGAGCTGATCCAGGCCAAGTACGCCCAGCGGGGCGACGACCTGACCTCCTGGCTCATCGACCATCCAGCCGGGCTGGAGGGCGAGGAGCTGGTGCAGAACATGGTGCTCGTGGTGGCCGCGGGCTTCGACCCCACGTCCAGCCTGATCTCCAATACGATCTCCCGGATGGTCAGTGACGACCGTTACTACAGTTCCCTCTCCAATGGCGCGCTCAGCACGTACGACGCCCTGATGGAAGCCCTGCGCGCCGAGCCCGCCATGGCGAACTTCGGCCCGTACTTCGTGCGCCAGCCCGTGCACTTCCACGGCACCTGGATCCAGCAGGACGAACTGGTCCTCGTCTCCTATGCCGCGGCCAACACCGAGCCCACTAACGTGCCTGAGGAGCTGCGCTCCGACGGCGGCGCCTACCTGGGCTTCGGCGCCGGGCCGCACCGCTGCCCGGCCAGCGACCCGGCCCTGCTCATCGCCATGACCGCGATCGAGCGCCTGACCTCGCACCTGTGCGACCTCGAACTGACCGTGCCGCGTGAGGAACTGCCGTGGCGGCCGGGCCCGTTCCACCGGTCCCTGGCGCACCTGCCGGTGCGCTTCACCCCCATCCGCCCCGATCAGCCGGGAGAATCCCCTTGGGCTCCGCACTCCCCGTCGTCCTCGACCCTTTCGGCGCCGACCTCCCCGGCGAGGTCCGCCGGCTACATGACGACCTCGGCCCCTTGGTCCTCGTGAACTCCTCCCCGGCCTGAACGGGAGTTCCGAGCTTGGTGCCGGGTTCGTCAGGCGATCTGTACGTCGCGGGCCATCTCAGCTCGCCTCCCGCCGGGTGTGCAGGTGGAGGTCGCGCAGCAGGCATACCTCGGCCAGATGGTGGATCAGCTCGCGGTTGATGTGCAGCACCAGCGCGGACAGCGGATACTCGGCGTACGGTCCCTCCGCTTTCCCGCACGGGCGGGCGAGGCCGGCTTCGCCGAGGGACTCGACCCCGGCCAGCCACGTGGCGTACTCCGCGTCGAGCTGGGCCAGCGCCGCGTCCGCGCTCGCGGCGTACTCGAACGACCGGTAGTCGGTGGGGGCGCGACCGAAGTGCGCGGCGCTGCGCACCGCGAGCACCCCGACGATCACGTGCCCGAGTCGCCAGGCGATCGTCGTGAACGGTGGCGGTTCGGGCATCGGCATCGCGAAGTCGATGGTCATCGCGCCGGCTCCGGCCCGCACCGGCGCGGTGCCGGTGCCGCGCGGGCGCACGCTCCAGCAGCCGGGCGCCGGCTCCCAGAAGTACTCGTCGTCGGTGAGCCCGTCGAGACGCTCGCGCAGCTGATAGGTCCAGTGCCAGTCGATCTGATCGCGGAGCAGGGCGTTCCAGGTCTGGTCGGTCATGATTTCAGCCTCCCGCATATAGCGGACAGGATCGTTCCGTGATCTGTGAAACGATGAGCGCGTGAGCGTCGAGGCGACGACCGAGCGGGTGCTGCGGCTGCTGGCGCTGCTGCAGCACCGGCCGTCCTGGACCGCCGCGGAGCTCGCCGCCGAACTGGGGGTCACCGACCGCTCGGTGCGCCGTGACGTGGAGCGGCTGCGCGCGGTCGGCTATCCCGTGCACGCGACGGCGGGCGTCGGCGGCGGCTACCAGCTCGGCGCGGGCACCCGGCTGCCGCCGCTGCTCCTCGACGACGAGATGGAGTTCCTCGCCGCGGGAAACGTGCTCACCGAGCGGGTCGACCGGCTCTCGAAAAGCCAGACTGTTCGCCGAATTCCTCGGCTCGCGCTTGACCACCGTGATCCTCGCCATCGCCGGTCTCGCGCCCGTCGCCGCCGTGCAGGGCGCCGAATGGTACGGCGCCCGTGACATCGACGTGTCGACCAAGGTGGGCGACCGCGAGATCACCGGCTTCAAGAGCCTGCCGACCACTGCCTGAGGAAACCCGCACCGAGTGCCGGGCCGGCGGCGAGCCGCATTCAATCACCCGCGTGCTTGTCGTCCGTAGGCGTGATCACTGCCATTTCATCGAGCTTCGTGTCGTCCAGTAGGTCTGGGGGTTCTCGGTCAGTATGGCCAGGCGCTCGTCCAGTTCCGTGTCCCAGCCGGCCCGCGTCGCGGTCAGGTTGCTGCCGAACTGATCCACCGAGGCGGCCCCGCTGAGCACCACGTCGGCCCACGGTTGGGCCAGGACGGCGGCCAAGGCCAGGGCGTCCGGTGTGACGTCGCGTTCCCGGGCGGCCCGGGCGAGCGCGGTGGGGGCGGCGTGGGAGGTCAGGCGGCCGTTCGCCACCCCCTCCTTGACGATCACGCCCACGCCGGACCGGTGCGCCCGGGCCAGGGCCGGGCCGGCGGATCGCTCCAGCAGGTTCCAGGTGGCCTGAACCGTGTCGAACAGGCCGATCTCGGTCGCCCGGTCGATGGTGTCCGCCTGGTGCGGGCCGGTCGTGGACAGGCCGACTGCGACGCCCCCGGCGCGCAACTCGCGCAGTTCGGTCAGGATGTCCTCGTCGCCGAGCACGCCGCTTTCGACGGTGGCCGAGTGGATCTGGTAGAGCGACAGGTGCTCGCCCAGCAGCGCTCGGGTCTGGTCCAGCTGGTGGCGCAGCCGGTCGGCGGACAGTTCCTTCGCCTCGTGCTGATCGGCTTCCATCCGCCAGCCGCCGACGTAGGCGTAGCCCCATTTCGACCCCACGGTCACGGCACCGGGCGCGATGCCGCGCTCATCCAGCCAGCCGGCGAGGAACTCCTCGGCTCTGCCGTAGGAGCGGGCCACGTCGAAGTACCGTACGCCGGCCGCCAGCGCCGCATCCAGCACCGCCCAGGTCCGCGCCCGCATCGCGGCGACGCTGCGATCATCGCCGAGATCCTCCTCCCGGCCGAGGGTGATGTACGCCGGCCGGCCCAGCGCGGCCAGCCCGATCCCCACCGGAGTGACCGGCAACCCGCTCCGCCCCATCGGCCGCACAGCCAGCTCATCACGCATCTCGGCGCCCCTGCCTTCATCGTCGGTGTACCGTTCCAGGCTATGGGTGCCGTGATCGGGATCATGTCACGCCATCTTGGGCTCCTTGGGGCGTTCGACGATCAGGCCGGTTCGGGGCCGCCGAAGTACGCGTCGTCTTCCGACTTGGCGACGCCGGAGCAGACCGCGCAGTCTTCGAGCGGGTGGAGGAGGACTCCGTACCAGCGGAGCACGCTCTGCCGGTCGATGGACACCCCCATCGGTTCGAGTCCCGCGTGGGTCAGCTCCCGGCGGTTGATCCACTGGTGGATCGGGGCGACGAGGTCGGCGCCGAGGGTCGCGAAGGCGGGCGACTCGCCGTCGAGCAGTTCCAGCAATGCCAGCTTGGCCATGTGCAGCGCGATGGGGACGATGTCGGTGGACAGCCCCGGCTGGGGGGCCACCGCGCGGTCGGTGTAGGAGACGCGGGCGGCGTCCTCGGCGCTGCTGATCTCGTTGTCGGCGGCCTGTTCGGGAAGCGCCTGCACGAAGCATTGGTAACAGGCCGTCAGACCGGGGATGACCCGCTGCACGACACCGCCGTACGCGCGCCGGTAGACGCCCCCGAGGATCAGCGGAAGTCCCTCCTCCAGGCACATCCGGTTGACCAGCAGCCGGCTCTCCCGGCTGTCGGTCGCGCAGATCACCAGATCCGCCTCGATGTCCCTGATGAGGTCCCGTACCCGCCGGCGGGTCCGTCCGCTCAGGCGCAGGGCGCTGGTCAAGACCCGCGCGGCGGGATGATGCTGATGGACGACGTCGCGCATGGCGTTGGCCTTCAGCCGGCCCACGTCCGCGAGGCCGCACTCGTGCCGCGAGACGTTGCCCACCTCGAGCCGGTCGTGGTCGAGGAGCAGGAAGCGGCCGACCCCGGCCTTGGCGAGTTCGCGGACGATGAAGCTGCCGCCGGAGCCCAGGCCGAGCACGGCGACGGATTTCCTGCGGAGCACATCGGTCTCGAAGATGCCGTGCACCCGCTCGAAGGCGTCCGCGGCGGCGGGGACCACGGACGTCCCGATCCGTTCGCCGAGCGGCCCGCCCAGGCCGGACGCGCGATGGGCGCGGACGCCGTCGTCGTCGGCCCAGCACACGATCAGCGGGCCTGGCTCGTCGAGGACCCAGTCGTCCGCCGGCTGTCCCGGCAGCACCAGGACGTCGTCGCCCGCGACTCCCGCCACCGCTGCCAGGTCGCCCTGATCGCGCAGGTCCATGCCCAGCCGCACCGGCCCGGGTGTCGCGACTCTCGCCATGACGGCGAGCGCGCTGTCGCTGAACACCACGTGGCGGGGGACACCCGACGGGTCAGTCATGGGCGAACGCCTTCATGTCCTCGGCGTCCATCTGCGGGATCTGGTCGCCGGGCCGGTCGCTGACCGAGCGCACCTCGAATTTACCGGTCTGCGGGTTGAGCACCATCCGCTTGCCGGACGGCGGGTTTCCCCCCGATGCCTTCATCTGTTCCATGAAAGCCCGGATGTCATTGTGTTTATCCGTGGCCATGGGGGCCTCCTGCGGTTTCGGTTCTTTCACGCGTCCATGAGAAAATTCTTGATCGGCTTGCCGTCCTGCAGATGGCACTCGTACGCGAAGATCCACAGCAGGCCTTTCCGGATTATCTTCAGCATCGAGTGCTCGACCGACCAGCCCTCGGGCCGATAGGTGCAGATCTTCACCCACCCCGGCCGATCGGATTTCCAGGTGTGCATGTCGTGGCTGGTGCCATAGGACTCGATCGTCCGCCACCCCATATAGCCCCACAGCGGGCTGGGATAACTGACGTAGGTGCTCGGGCATTCATCCGGGTAGCCGGGCGGAATGGTGATCATCACCCCGTAGCCGTTGCCCGCGTTGCTCGTCCAGTAGCCGCTGACATAGGTGTCGCCGGTCGGCTCGTAGAAGCTGAAGGACGGGAAGTACGTCCGCAGCCCGTTCGCGTCATTGCCGAGCCGGACCCGCTGATAGTAATCCCAGGCCACAGTTTTCCCCCTCCTAGAGTTCTCGATCGAGGCCGCCGGGGCGACGCGTTCTCACGGCAGCTTCCGCAACTGCAGGGCGCCCCACTTCAGCGGGACACGCAGGTCGTAGATCTCCTCCCGCTTCCGCGCGCGCCATTCCACGACCTCATGCGAGGTCCTGCGGTCCACCGTGATCCGGCACTCGGCGGTGACCGCGCGTTCGCCGTCCCAGGCGGCGAACAGGAGCAGGCGGGTCGTGCGGCCGGGAATGCTCACGATCAGGGCGATGCGGTCCGCATGGAGCACCTTGACCTCGACCTCGTACTGGCCGGCCAGCGGCCGCACCACGGGCTCGATGTACGTGCCGACGAAGTCGGGGAGATCGGGGATCGGCAGCAGCGTGATCTGGCCTTCCGACGGCCGCGACGGCTTCGCGGAAGCCGCTGGGGGAGCCGCTGCCTCGCTCGGCCGCTCCGGGGCGGCCGGAGTCTCGGAGACCGCCGAGTCGCTGACGGCCGGCGCCTTGGCCGCCGGCTTGCCGTCCGGCGCCTTGGGTGAATCGTCGGCGCAAAGGACGTCGTTGACCTCGTCGATGTTCTCGGGAGTCCCTCCGTCCGACCGTGCGCCCGGAACGAAGCGCCGCCACCCGGACACCGCCGACGCGGCGGACCCGGCGAGCCGGTAGGAGTCCTGCGGGAGCCGCGGCGCGGACCGTAGGGCGGTTCTGAGGCCAAGGTGGCCAGGGCCGTCCAAGAGCCCGGCGAGGCTGCCGCGCAGCGGACTCTCCCCAGGAAGGACGTGGAAGAACGCCTCAGCCCTGGTGAGGTTGCGGGCGTCCACATAGAAGAAGGGCGTGAGCTGGACGCAGTGGTCGGTCCCGGGTTTGCCCCGGCCCCGCCGGGAGTCCGGCTTCTCCTTGCCGATGAAGTTGGCGAGTATCTCGGTGTACTGCGGACGGTGGTATTTCTGCGCGTACCCGCGGGTGCGCTCACGGTCGCCGCTGCTCGGCTCCATCAGGCCGATCCAATGGTGGGAGTGCCACATGCCGATGTACTGAACTCCGAACCCCTCCCAGGCGATCCGCTCGAGCGCGTGGGTCACCCGAGGGTCGAGTTCCAATGAGGTCAGTCGTTTCTGGACCTCTCCCGCCGGACGCGTCGCGAGGAAGACCGTCGGCCCGCCGCCGTGTCCGAAGAGACCGAAGAGGCTGCCGCCGGTCTCCAGGTCGTGATGGTCCAGCGTCTCGTCGGTGATCACCGCGAGCTCGGACTCATAGATGCGGACCACGAAATGCTCGCTCATCCGAGCACCTCCACGATGTCCAGCAGGGTCCGGTCCGGCGACCAGATGGACGAGTCGAGCTCGAGATGCTCCGGCCCGGTGTCCTCGATGTAGAAGACGTCGGGCGGGGTGGCGGGGAAACCGGCGTCGAGGACGAAGGAGACCCCCAGATCGTCCGCCGAGACGATGAGCGCCACGCGATCTCGATCGAGCTCCAGGGTCTCCACGGTGAAGCCCCGTTGCTCGAGTTCCATCACTTCCATCTCCACCCGGCACGCGAACACGTCCTGCGTGCCGTAGGCCGGGTTCTCGAGCGGGGGACGAGCCGGCGAAGCGCCGGCGGCCTGAACTGGCGCATCGGCCCATCCAGGCATGGGACCGCCGATATGCCGCAGGTTCACCGCGGTGCCGCGAAGCTGCCAGTACATCTCCACGCAGGTCAGTACGAACCAGCCCACGATCGCCGCGATGATCTGCTCGTCCGGGTAGTCCAGCTCCCTCATGTTGACGTACTGCCAGATGGGCAGCGCGCCCTCGCCGGACTGGCCCACGGTCGCCCAGTTGTCCCAGCCGAAGCAGGCGATCCGGATCGGGAAGCCCGTCAGACCATCGACCGTCGGGAAGAGAGAGCCCAGGTAGGCGAACGCGTTGAGGTGATCGCCGTCGGCTTCGAAGTAGACGAGCACCGCCGGGTGCGAAGGGAACTCGAGGGCGCTGATCTCCGCGGCGCCCGTGGAGCCCTCGATCAGCCGGCTCGCCCCGCCGTCGCTGACGAACGCCCCAGTGTGCAGTGCGGCGTACCGGGAGAAGTCCGGGATCTGACGTAGGGCGTCATGGATCAGACCGGCGACCCGCCCGGTCGTGGCGCCGCCCAAGCTCAGCGGGGAGACCAGCACCGCCGGCCGCGAGTCCGTGGTCATCGACCGCAGCCGCCCGATCGTGCCCAGCGGATAGTGCGCGGCCTGGCCTTTGTAACGTTCCAACAGCAGTCGTCGCCGATGGTCCTCCTCCAAGTACGCCATCCGCGCGGCATGGCGCCGTTCGTCGGCGACCTGGCTCAGACGGTCTTGGTGGTTCATCGTGCGGATGACGCGGCGGGTGCGTAACTCATCTCCGATGAATTCCGGAATCAAGTTGACGAAGCCGCTGATCAGAGATCCACCGATGAGACTCAGGAACCACTCCACGCCCCGTACCCCCCTGCCACTGCACTGCGGGGATTCCCCAAATCCCGGTGAACAGGCCGCCATCATAAACCCTCAATGGCTCGAGAATCATGTCATTTAACGCCATGCCAGGAAAGGGTGCTTTCACGCGATCTTTCCGCGCCCGAAGCGCGTGTGGGAAACGTGTCGCCAGTGAAACCAGGAGCTGTTTCTGTCAATTGGGCGTTTGATCCCTATAAAGGGCTTATAAGGCGGCTTCCGCTGCGGATAGCTGCCGCTTTTGCGATGTATTGCCGGATATGTGAAATAGCTGCTTCAGCCCGCGAGCCGCAGCGCCTCCGCGGCGACCGCGTGGCGCAGGCCGCGGATGCCGTCGCGGCCCCGCACCGGATGTACCGCGTTCGTCAGCAGCACCACGGTCAGCCCGCGAACCGGGTCGACGACCAGTGAGGTGCCGGTGAAGCCGGAATGGCCGAAGGCGGCGCTCAGCGGTCCCACGATGGCCGGGTCGCCGATCCGTACGCCGAGGCCGTGCCGGAACGCGGCGCCCTCCGCTCCCTGGTCGCGGACCATCTCGGCCACGGTCTCCGGGCGCAGCAACGGGCCGCCGCCCAGCCGCAGCGCCTCGCCGAACGCCAGCAGGTCGTCGGCCGTCGCGAACACGCCCGCGTGCCCCGCCACGCCGCCCAGGCCGTACGCGGTCTCGTCGTGCACCTCGCCGCGCACACAGCCCGGTCCCTGGCGCTCGGGCTTCCACTCGGTGGCGGCGATCCGCAGGAGCGTCGCCGGACCCGGCCGGTAGCCGGTGTCGGTCAGGCCGAGCACGCCGGTGACCCTCTCGCCGACCAGCGCGTCCAGCGGCGCGCCGCCCGCCAGTTCGGCGACGCGGCCCACCATGACCATGCCCACGTCCGTATAGAGGTACGGCCCGCCGACGGGGCCGGTGACCGGAGTGCCGATCATCGCCGCCATGCGCGCGGCCGGATCGGCGTCGGGCAGTTCGAGGTCGATGCGGCGGGTGGGCCGCAGGCCGGCCGTGTGCGTGAGCAGGCGCCGCAGGGTGACCCGGGGGTCGGTGCCCGGCAGCCAGGCCGCCACCGGCTCGTCGAGATCCAGGCGGCCCTCCTCGGCCAGCGACAGCACCACGGCCGTGGTGAACAACTTGCTGATCGAGGCCAGGTCGAAGACCGAGTCGCGGGCCGCCGCCGGCCGGTCGGCGGTCAGGGTCCCCTCGAGGTCGGCATAGCGGACGAGCTCCCCGGCGACGGCCGAGGCCGCCACCGAGCCGTCCACGGAGATGATCGCCACCGCCGCCGAGCACACGCGCGGCACGCCGTCCGCCAGGATCGCGTCCAGCCGATCGGACATCGTTCAGCCTCCCCGTAAGTTCACCGGCTCGTGGGTTCACCGCGCCCACGAGCGGTTCCGGTCAGCGAGTCCCCGCCCCGTCAGCGCGGCCGTCAGCCGCTCAGCCGCTCAGCCGCTCAGCCGCTCAGCCGCTCAGCCGCTCAGCCGCTCAGTCGGTCAGCTGCTCAGCGCGTCGCTGAGTCGCTCGCCGTGCGATTCCAGCAGGGCGCGAGCCCCGCCGGCATCCAGCCCGTGCTGGATCATCAGCACCGCTATCTTCGCCTGTCCGCCCGCCGCGTCCAGCGCCTTGCCCGCCGTGTCGTGGTCGGCGCCGGTGATGTCGCGCACCATGCGGAGCGCCCGGTCGGCCAGCTTGCTGTTCATCGCCGACATCTCGATCATCTTGTTGCCGTACGTACGGCCGAGCCGGACCATGGAGATGGTGGAGATCATGTTGAGCACCAGCTTCTGAGCCGTGCCCGCCTTGAGCCGGGTGGAGCCGGTCACCACCTCGGGACCCACCACCACCTCGATCGCGTGCTCGGCGGCGGCCGACAGGGGCGCGCCGTCGTTGCACGAGAGGCTGACGGTCAGCGCGTCCCGCCGGGTCGCCTCCGCCAGCGCGCCGAGCACGAAAGGCGCCCGCCCGCTGGCCGACACGCCCACCACCGAGTCCAGCGGGCCCACCTCCAGCTCAGCCAGCGAGGCGGCGCCCGCGGCGGCGTCGTCCTCCGCGCCCTCGACGGAACGGGTGAGCGCGTCCGGGCCGCCCGCGATGATGCCCTGCACGAGCGACGGATCGGTGCCGAACGTCGGCGGGCACTCGGAGGCGTCGAGCACGGCCAGCCGCCCCGACGTACCGGCGCCGACGTACAGCAGCCGCCCGCCCTCGGCCATGCGCGCGGCGATCGCGTCGATGGCGGCGGAGATGACCGGGATCGCGACGGCGACCGCGGCGGGCACGGCGGCGTCGGCCTGGTTCATCAGCCGGGCGACCTGCTCTGTCGGCAGCCGGTCGATCTGGCTGTAGCGGGGATCGCTCTGTTCGGTGGGCAGCTCGGGGAGCGGATCAATCATGACGCTAATTTCCACCCTCTACTTCTCTCTTGTAAATATCTTTCAGACAATGGGTTCATGACGTACGTACGCACTGGCGCTGAACGGCTGGCCACGGATCCCACCCTGGCGGGTGGCGCCCGGCTGGGCCTGATCACCAACCCGACAGGCGTCCTGCCTGATCTGACCCCCACGACGGACGCCCTCAGCGCGGCCGGAGTGCCGCTGACGGCGCTGTTCGGCCCGGAGCACGGCATGCGGGGGACCGCTCAGGCGAACGGCGGCGAGTCCGACACGATCGACCCCGGAACCGGCCTGCCCGTCTTCAACACGCACAAGGTCTCCGGCGCGGCGCTGGAGGAGGTGGTGGCCGGCTCCGGGGTCGACACGCTGGTGTTCGACATCGCCGACATCGGCACCCGCTTCTACACCTACATCTGGACCATGTACGACCTCATGGCCGCGGCGAGCCGGCTGGGCCTGCGGTTCGTGGTGCTGGACCGGCCCAACCCGCTCGGCGGGACCCTCGAGGAGGGACCGCTGCTCGATCCGGAGTTCGCCAGCTTCGTCGGCAGGTTCCCGCTGCCGGTACGCCACGGCAGGACCGCGGGCGAGCTGGCCACGCTGTTCGGCTTCGACCTGGACCTGCGCGTGGTCACCATGGACGGGTGGCGGCGCGGCATGACCTACGCCGAGACCGGGCTGCCCTGGGTGATGCCGTCGGTCAACATGCCGACCGTCGAGACCGCCTACGCCTACCCGGCCACCGGGCTGTTCGAGGGCACGAACTTCTCCGAGGGACGCGGCACCACCCGGCCGTTCGAGCTGGTCGGCGCCCCGTACGTCGATGACCGGTTCGCGCCCGCGCTCAACGCGCTCGGCCTGCCCGGGGTGCGCTTCAGGGAGACCTGGTTCACGCCGACGTTCCACAAGCACGCGGGCACGACCGTGCACGGGGTCCAGCTGCACGTGCACGACCGGGAGGTGTACCGGCCGGTGCTGACCGGCCTGTCGATGCTGCACGTGGCCCGCACGCTGTACCCGGGCGAGCTGGCCTGGTGGGGGCCCGAGCTGTTCCTGGACCACCTGTGGGGCTCCGACACGCTCACGAGGTGCCTGGACGCCGGGGAGGACCCACGTGCGCTCTGCCCTGACCCCGTCCACCCCGAGGGACGGCTCCTCTACGGAGGCCACGTTCAGCGGCGCACCGAAGATTGCGGAATCCGTACCGACGTGTGACATCACGCCAGATCGCGTCGGTAGAGCCAGAAGACGCGTTCGGCCCGCGCGCCCACGGCGCGCGAGTAGAACCGCAGCGGCCCGACCCAGCCGATCTGCGCGCTGGACAGTCCGGCGGCGCGCATCTCGGCCAGGCAGCGGCGCAGCAGCACGCCGCCCACGCCGAGCCCGCGCGCCTCGGGCGCCGTCCCCATCGGCCCGAACCACGCGGGCCGCGCCCCCCAGGCGGCGAACCCCAGGATCCGCCCGTCACGCTCGGCGTAGTGCAGCCCGGCGGCGTTGGCGGCCTCCCAGGCCCAGTTCTGGTTCCAGCGCTCGCGCACGAACGCGGCGACCCGCTCGCGGTCCGCCGCACGCTCTTGGTCCGCCGCGAGATCCCGGTCCGTCGCGGACGCGTGCACGCTCACACCGGCCTCGGCCAGCCGTACCAGATCCTCTTCGACGGACAGGTCCGCGCCGAGGTCGGCGGTCATGTTCCAGGCCACGTGATAGCGCTCGTAGCCGAGGCGCTCCGCCAGGCACGCGGCGGCGGTGTAGCGCACGTCGATGCCCGGCCAGGCGTAGCAGGGCGGGTTCCCGGCGAAGCGCGCCTGCCTCGCCCCCTCCGACCGCAGCCACTCCTCGGCCGCGCCGACCAGCGCCCGGCCGTGCCCCCGCCCCCGCGCGTCAGGGTGTACGGCCAGCAGATCGAGGTGCCCGACGGCCGGATCCTTGGCGGACACCGAGGCCATGACGACCCCGCCGTCCCTCACCAGGGCGGTCCAGCGCCGACCCGCGGGGGGCCGCGCCAGCCGCTCGACCAGGGCCGCCCCTTCACCGCCGTCCAGCGTGAGCGCCGCCCGCGCCACCTCCGCGGCGACCGCGAGGTCGGCCGCGTCGGCGTGCCGGACTGCGGCGTCGGCCTGCCGGGTCACCAGGGTCACACCTCGCTCATCGGGCGCGCGATGACGCTGCGCCGCCGCGGGTAGTAGCAGGCGTGCTCCTGAGGTACGCCGTCCGTCACCTGGAGCAGCGGCCGCTCGCTCGTGCACCCGTCGCCCCGGAACGGGCACCGGGGCGCGAACAGGCACCCGCTGTCGGAGTGGTCCGCGGCGAGCGCCTCCAGCGGCACCACCGGCTCCTCACCGGGCCGCTCCAGCCCGTGCAGGACGGGGATGGCCGACAGCAGCGACTGCGTGTACGGATGCACCGGGTCGGCGATGATCGTGTCCACCGGCCCGCGCTCCACGACCTGGCCGCGGTAGATGACGTACAGCTCGCCGTCACCGCCGATGTAGCGCGCGGTGGCCACGTCGTGCGTGATGAACAGCACGCTGACGCCCAGCCGCTCGCGCAGGTCCTTCAGCAGCGCCAGGATGCCGAGCCGCAACGACACGTCGATCATCGAGACCGCCTCGTCGGCGACGAGCATCTCGGGGTCGACGGTCAGCGCGCGGGCGATCACGACGCGCTGCCGCATGCCGCCCGAGAGCTGGTGCGGGTAGCGCGACAGGACCGTTCCGGGGTCGAGGCCGACCAGCGACAGCACCTCGGCGGCCCGCTCGTCGATCCACCCCTTGGGCCGGCCGGTCTGCCCGGCCCGCAGCGCCAGCGGCGCCTGGAGGGTCTGGTAGATCGTCCGGGTCGGGTTCAGCGCCGAGTAGGGGTCCTGGTGGATCATCTGGATCTTGCGGAAGTGCGGCTGCCGCTGCTTGACCTTCAGCGGCGACATGGGCGTCCCGTCGATCGCGATCTCGCCCGCGTCGTAGGTCTCCAGCCCGGCGATGATGCGCCCGAGCGTGGTCTTGCCGCAGCCCGACTCGCCGATGAACGACGCGGACCCGCCCTTGGCGATCGCGAAGTCCACGCCGCGCAGCGCCGGGACCTCCCGCTTGCCGAGCATGTTGCCGCGCTGCTTGAACGTCTTGGTGATGCCCGTCCCGGTAATCACGAAGCGTGCTCCTTCACCGTCACCGCGTGGCAGGCCACGAACCTCGCCCCGTCCGCCACCACCGAGGGATCGACGGTGTCGCACACGTCCATCCGCAGCGCGCAGCGCTCCCTGAACACGCAGCCCTCCTTGGGCACCGTCGCCAGCGTCGGCGGCCGTCCCGGCAGCGCGCGGGCCTCGTCGATGTCGCCGACCAGCCGGGGGATCGCCTTGATCAGGCCCCTGGTGTAGGGATGGCGGGGCGCGCTCAGCACCTCCCTGGTGGGCCCCTGCTCCACCAGGCGTCCGCCGTACATGACCGCGAGCCGGTCGGCCACCTCGGCCACCACGCCGATGTCGTGCGTGATCACCAGGGTGGTCAGGCCGCGCTCGGCGTGCACCTCGCGGACGATCTTCAGGATGTTCGCCTGGGTGATCATGTCCAGCGCGGTCGTCGGCTCGTCCAGCACCACCAGGTGCGCGTTGAGCACCAGCGCCAGCATGATGCCGACCCGCTGCCGCATGCCGCCGGACAGCTCGTGCTGGTGCGAGTCCAGCACCCTGGCCCCGTCGAGACCCATCCGGCCCAGCAGTTCCCTGGCCTCGCGGACCAGGCCGGGCAGGTCCTCGACGCCGTGCGAGCGGCCCAGGTCGAGCAGCTGCTTGCCGACTGTCTTGAGCGGGTTGAGGGAGTTCTGGGCGGCCTGGAAGACGTACCCGATGTGGGCGCCCCTGGCCTTGCGCAGTTCCTCGCCCGCGAGCCCGACCACGTCGCCGAGCCCGTCGATCTCCACGCTGCCCGCCGCGATCCTGCCCGGCGGCTGCACCGCGTTGAGCAGCGACAGGGCCAGCGTGGACTTGCCGGATCCCGACTCGCCGACGATGCCGGTGATCGTGCCGGGCTCCAGGGTCAGGCTGATACCGCGTACGGCGGGCAACTCGCCCGCCGGCGTCTTGTAGACGACCGTGAGGCCGTCGATGCGCACTCCCGGCGCTTGGTCCGCCACTGCTACTCCTCACGCAGCCGGGGGTTGAAGATCTCGTCCATGGCGTCGACCACGAGCACGATGCCAAGGGTGAGCAGCAGGATCGCCAGCAGCGGCCCCAGCAGGTAACCGAGCGCGTTGGGCGTGATCATGGCGCCCGCCTGGAACACGGCCAGGTTGAGCATCACGCCCCAGTTGTTCGCCTCGTACGGCAGGACGCCCAGGAAGAACAGGCCCACCTGCGCGTAGACGGCGCCGGTGACCGCGATGAGCATGTTCATCGCGATGTACGGAGCCATGCTGGGCAGCAGTTCCTTGCTGATGATGTGCCTGGTGGACAGGCCCAGCCCGCGCGCGGCCTCGATGAAGCCGCGTTCGCGCAGGGACAGCGTCTGGGCGCGCACGGCCCGCGCCACCCCGCCCCAGCCGAGCAGGCCGAGCACCAGGCCCATCTGGATCGGGCTGCCGAACTTCCAGACCATCGCCAGGACCAGCAGCAGCGGCAGGCCGGGGATGGTGAGCTTCATGTCGGTGATCCGCATGAGCACGCTGTCCCAGCGGCCCCGCTTGAACCCGGAGAACAGGCCGAGCGTCGTACCGAAGACCACCGTGATGACCGCGGTCACCGCGGCGCTGAGCAGGACGTAGCGGGAGCCGGTGATGACCAGCGCGAGCACGTCCCTGCCCTGGGGATCGGTGCCGAACCAGTGCGCCCAGCTGGGCGCCTGGGTGATGGCGTTGGTGTCGCCCGGCAGCTGGTCCGGATAGAACATCGGCCCGAAGGCGCCCATGAACGCGAAGCCGGCGATGATGATCACCCCGGCCAGCCGGCTGGGCTTGCGCTTCATCACCCGCCAGACGCCGAGCCAGAAGTTACGGCGCATGGTCGCGGCGGCGGAGGCCGTCTCAGGGATCAGCACGGTGCTCATGTCGAGTCCTCTCCGCCGCGCACCCGCGGGTCGATCACCGTGTAGAACAGGTCGGCCACGATGTTCGCCACGATGACGGCGGCGGTGATCAGCAGGAAGGCCCCGCCCATCAGCGCGTAGTCGCGGGTGTTGATGCTCTCGATGAGCAGCCACCCGAGTCCCGGATAGTTGAAGATCTTCTCGATGAAGACCGCGCCGCCGAGCAGCAGCCCGAGAGACAGGGCGAGGATCGTGAACAGCGGCAGGATCGCGTTACGCGCGATGTAGCGGAAGATGATCGAGCGCTTCATGCCGCGCAGCTCGGCGGCCAGGATGAAGTCGTCGCCGAGCACGGTGACCACGCTCGACTTCATCGCCAGCACCCAGCCGCCGTAGGCCGACAGCGCGTAGGTGGCGATCGGCAGCACCGCGTGCTCGGCCAGCGAGCCGAGGTAGCCGGCGTTGAAGCCCGGCTCGAACATGATGTCCACCGGCCCGTCGGCCGGCAGGATGGGGATGAGCGTGGCGAAGATGACCACGAGCAGCATCGCCAGCACATACTGCGGGATGCCGTGCAGCAGCGAGCCGGAGATGGCCAGGGCGTCGCCCAGCTTGCTCTTGCGCTTGATGGCCGCGTAGACACCCAGGATGACGCCGACGAGGAAGCTGAGCAGCGTGCCCCCCAGCACCGGCAGGATGGTCCACTTGGCCGCCTCGCCGAGCACGCCGAGGACGGGCTGTCCCGGACGGCTGACCGAGGTGCCGAGATCGAAGTGGAGCAGCCCGCCGATGTAGTCGGTGTACTGCTGCCACAGCGAGCCCGTCGGCTGGAACCCGTACAGCACCTTGACGGCCTGCGTGGCCGCCTCCGGAGACATGCCGCTCTGGAGCAGCTTGTCGTACTGGGCCGCCATGGGGTCGCCCGGGATGTTGTTGATGATGAAGAAGCTGATCGTGGCTACCACGATGATCATGACGAAACCGCGGGCCAGGTGGCCCGCGAGTCGCCGTGCGATAAGCGTCATAAGTTACTGCTTCGACTTGACCATGCCGAGCTGGATCCACACACCGGACGCGAGCACGCCGGTGCCGAGACGAAGGATCTCGTCGTCGTGGGGCCAGCCGGTGAATCGGCTGTTGTTGACGAACTGGTTGTTGACGTAGTCCCAGAGCTGGATGACCGGCAGGTCCTGGTTGGCCGCCGTCGCCAGCTGCGCCATGATCGGCTTGGCCGCCTCCTCGTTGGCCGAGTTCAGCTTGCCGGTCAGCTCACCCGGGTCGATCTTGGTGCCGTTGACGTCGATCTGCTCGGGGCCGCCCATCCAGTTGCCGCCCTTGCCCGCCGGGGAGTGCTCGATCTTGCCCGCGACGTTGGTCCAGCCGTTGGAGGCACCGTAGAGGCGCTGGAAGATGTCGTACGGCGCCGGGCCGAGCGCCATGAGCCAGAAGCCCACGTCGTACTTGCCGGCCGCCAGCTCCTCAAGGTAGACGGGGTAGTCGGGGCTGGTCTGGATCTCCGCGTCGATGCCGGCCTTGATCAGCTGGCTCTTGATGTTCTCCTGCGCCGACAGCCAGTCGGAGAATCCGGCCGGCGCGTGCATGGAGACCTTCCACGGCTTGCCGTCGGCCAGCGTCCACTTGCCGTCCTTCTTCGTCAGCCCGGCCGACTTGAACTCCGCCTCGGCCTTGGCCGCGTCGGGCTTGTACGGGTCGAGCTTCGGAAGCGTGTCGGGGATCCAGGCCTGCGCGGCCTTCTGGTGGATGCCGCTGGTCGTGACGGCCGGCGTGCCACCCTCGGGCGAGGCGACCTTGGTGACCTGGTCGCGGTCGATGAGGTAGGCCAGGCCCCTGCGCACGTGCACGTTGTCATAGGGCTTCTTGGACTGGTTGAAGGCCATGCTCACGGCCACCGGCGAGTAGCCCTTGATGACCTCGTTGCCCGGGCCCTGCTTGATCCGGTTCATCACGTCCGTGGGAGCGGCGACGAATCCGGACTGGTCGAGCTTGCCGGCGGTGAGGTAGTTCCAGATCTGCTCGTTGCCGGTGTAGTTGAGGAACTTCACCTGCGCCGGAGCCACGTTGGCGGCGTTGTAGAAGTTCTTGTTCTTGACCAGCAGGGCTTCTCCGGGGTTGACCCGCTCCAGCACGAACGGACCGGCGGAGACGTCCTTGGGCGGGGCGAAGGCGATCACCTTCTGGCCGATGGCGGTGATCTCCGTGCGAGCCGCCTCCGCCGCCGCGCCGTCGCCCCGGGCGGTCTTGAGCTTGTCCCAGAAGTCCGCCGGAAGAACGCTGCTCCACACGTGGGCGGGCAGGACGGCCGTGTCGAGCACGCCGCGGGCGAACTTCGGACTGGGGCTGGCCATGTCCTGCGTGATCTTCAAGGTCTGGTTGTCGACGACCGTGATCTCCGCGGCGGCGCCCGCCGCGCCCGGGGTGACCGAGAAGGCGGTGCTGCCCTGGGTGTAGGCGATGCCGATGGACATCTTGACGTCCTCGGCGGTGACCGGCTTGCCGTCGGACCACTTGGCGTTCGGCTGGAGCTTCAGCGTGATCGCGGAGTTGTCCGGTGCGATCTCCCAGCTCGCCGCGATGCCGGGCAGAGCCTGGTTCGGGTCCGTCAGGTGGTTCTTGACCCACGCGATGCGCATCGCGTTGAAGCCCGAGAAGGAGTTGCCCTTGGGGTTGTACGGGTTGGCCGGCGCCGAGGCGTCGAGGCCGGGCCGGTTGACGTCGATCGTGGTGAAGAGCCCGCCACCACCGCCCGAGCTGGACTTGTTGGTGGAGCCACTGCTGCACGCTGTGGCAGTGGCCAGGCCCAGCAACGCTACTACCGCTGCTAGTCGCTTCATGTACCGCTCCGGGGAGTGTCGGACCTGCTTGAGGATCGCGTGGGATTAGCCGGACCCTACGGTCACGCACAGGTCACGTCAATAATCTCCAGGTGTTGTGAGGCTAATGTAACTTTCCTTCATGCCCCATGTCGATGGCGCTCGGCGCCATTAGCCCAGCATAAGCACCGCAGCCCCGTTGACCTGCCCATCTGCCAGATCACGGAGCGCGGAGGCGGCCCTGTCGAAGGGATAGGGCGTCGTCGTCACGTGCGGCGGACGCCCGAGTGCCAGGTCCAGATAGGCCCGTCCGTCGGCCCGGGTGTTCGCGGTCACGCTCCGTAGCGTCCGTTCCTGGAAGAGGTGGCGCTCGTAGTTCAGCGTGGGGATGTCGGTGAGGTGGATCCCGGCCACGGCGAGCGTGCCGCCCCGGTCGAGCGCCGCCAGCGCCACGGGCACCAGATCGCCCACGGGCGCGAACAGGATGGCCGCGTCCAGCGGCTCTGGCGGCCGGTCCCCGGCGGAGGCCGCGCCCAGCTCCAGGGCCAGCTCCCTGGCGGCGCTCGACCTGGTGACCACGTGGACGACGGCCCCATGGGCGATGGCCGCCTGCGTGGTCAGGTGGGCGGACGCGCCGAACCCGTAGACCCCGAGCCGCCCGCCCTCCGGCAGGTCGGCGCGGAGCAGCGCCCGATAGCCCACGATTCCGGCGCACAGCAGGGGCGCCAGCTTCTCGGCGGGCGCCCCTTCGGGCAGGGTGTAGACGTAGGCGGCGGGCACCGTCAGATACTCCGCGTAACCGCCGTCGGCATCCCACCCGGTGTAGGCCGACGAAAGGCAAAGATTTTCTTTACCGTCCAGGCAGTACCGGCAGGCCCCGCAGGTCCACCGGAGCCACGCGACCCCGACCCGCTGCCCGACGTCGCCGTCCCCGCCGACCACGCGCCCGACCACCTGGTGGCCGGGCGAGATCGCGGGGTGGCGGGGCGGCAGATCACCTTCGACCAGGTGCAGGTCGGTCCGGCACACACCGCAGGCCTCGACCTGGACCAGCACCTCTCCGACGCCCGGCTCCGGCATGGGCTTGTCCGCCATGACCAGTAGCCGGTCCGGATCCGGAATCCATGCCTTCATCGGGACCCCTTCAGCTCAGGACGCCAGCCGGGACAGCGCCAGAGAGGCGTACAGGGCGGCGCCGTCCGGCAGCACGGAGTCGTCGAACTGCGCCTCGGGGGAGTGGTTGTAGGGCGCGGTGGCCGGATCGCGGTCGGGCGGGCACGCCCCCAGGAAGACGAATGCCCCGGGGACGGCCTGCAGCACGTACGAGAAGTCCTCCGAACCCATCACCGGGTGCGGCGTGACGAAGTAGCGCCCGGGCCCGAACAGCTCCTCGGCGGTCCTGGAGACGAAGTCCGCCTCGGTGGGATCGTTCACGGTGACCGGGTAGCCCATGCCGAACGACGCCTCGACCGACAGCCCGTGCGCGGCCGCGACACCCTCGACCACCTCCACCAGCCGCCGCTTCACCAGCTCCCGGTTGCCCGGCGAGAACGTGCGCACCGTCGCCTCGAAGCGCGCCTCGTCCGGGATCACGTTGTCGGCCGTGCCTCCGTGGAAGGACCCGACCGTGACCACGACCGGGTCGAACACGTCGAACGTCCTGGTCACCATCGCCTGCAGCGACGTCACCATCTCGCAGCCCGCCTGGATGGGGTCGAGCGCGCGGTGCGGGCTGGAGCCGTGCCCGCCGCGCCCCTTCACCGTCACCTCGAACACGTCGGCCGCGGCCATGAGCGGTCCCGGCCGGGAGGCGAACAGGCCCGGGGGCAGCATCGACGAGACGACGTGCATCCCGTACGCGGCGACCGGCCGCGCGCCCGCCGCGTCGAGCACGCCCTCCTCGATCATGTGCTTGGCGCCCTCATGGCCCTCCTCGCCCGGCTGGAACATGAAGATGACGTCCCCGGCCAGCTCCGCCCGCCGCGCGCTGAGCAGGTGCGCGGCACCGGTGAGCATGGCGGTGTGCAGGTCGTGGCCGCACGCGTGCATCTGCCCGTCGATCTGCGACCGGTAGGGCAGATCATTGCGCTCGGTGACCGGCAGCGCGTCCATGTCGCCGCGCAGCAGCACCGCGGGACCCGGCCGGCCGCCCCTGAGCACGGCGGTGATCGAGCTGAGCGCCTTCCCGGTGGTGATCTCCAGGGGCAGCCCGTCGAGCGCCGCCAGGACCTTCTCCTGGGTACGCGGCAGCGCGAGGCCGATCTCAGGGGTGGTGTGCAGTGACTGACGCAGCCGGACGAGCTCGTCCCGCAGGTCGCGCGCGGATTCAGTGAACGACATGAACAACATTCTTCATGTGCTGGTTAGGAAGTCGATAAGGGACACTCGGTACGATGGGCCGCGTGACTCAGCGTAAGCGGATCAACTCCTGGCTTTCCGACATGGACGGCGTTCTCGTACACGAGGGCCGGCCCGTCCCGGGTGCGGATGTGTTCATCAAGCGGCTCAGCGAGTCCGGCAAGAAATTCCGGGTGCTGACGAACAACTCCATCTACACCCAGCGGGACCTGTCGGTACGCCTGGCGAACGCCGGTCTGGAGGTGCCCGCCGAGTCGATCTGGACCTCGGCGCTGGCCACCGCCCAGTTCCTCGACGACCAGCGGCCCGGCGGCTCCGCCTATGTGATCGGCGAGGCCGGGCTGACCACCGCGCTGCACGAGGTCGGCTACGTGCTGACCGACCTCGACCCCGACTACGTGGTGCTCGGCGAGACGCGTACCTACAGCTTCACGCAGATCACCCGGGCGATCCGCCTCATCGAGGGCGGCGCCCGCTTCATCGCCACGAACCCGGACCCGGTCGGCCCGTCCACCGAGGGCTCGCTGCCCGCCTGCGGCGCGGTCGCCGCCATGATCACCAAGGCCACCGACGTCGAGCCCTACTTCGTCGGCAAGCCCAACCCGCGGATGATGCGCAGCGCGCTCAACGAGATCGAGGCGCACAGCGAGACCACCGCGATGATCGGCGACCGGATGGACACCGACATCGTGTGCGGGATGGAGGCCGGGCTCTACACCATCCTGGTGCTCACCGGCGTCACCCAGCAGGAGCAGATCGACCGCTTCCCCTACCGGCCGTCGCTGGTCGTCGACTCGGTAGCGGACCTCATCGACCTCATCTGAACCTGACATCAGCTGACAGGTAAGCCTGGCAAGGTGCCCCGTATGACGCACATCTACCTGGAGGTCGGCCCCAAGAAGGTCTTCGCCTGCTCGCTGGAGTGGCCCGGCTGGTGCCGCGTGGCCAAGGGCGAGGAGGCGGCCATCGACCTGCTCGTGGACTACGCGCCGCGTTACCGGGTGATCGCCGAGCGGGCCGGGCTGCCGTTCGAGCCGGGCGATCCCGTGGTGGTCGCCCGCCAGCCGGGCAGCGAGATGACCGACTTCGGCGCGCCGTACGCGATCCCCGAGCTCGACCAGGAGCCGATCGACGCCGAGACCGCGCGCCGCCATGTGGCGCTGCTGCGCGCCGCCTGGGAGCTGTTCGACGAGGTCGTCGCCGAGTCGCCGGAGGACCTGCGCAAGGGCCCGCGGGGCGGCGGGCGCGACCTGTCGAAGGTCGTGGCGCACGTCACGGAGGCGGAGCGCTCCTACGCCCGGAAGGTCGACGTACGGCACAAGCCGTACAAGAGTCCGGCGGACCGCGACGCCATGCGCGAGGAACTGGCCGAGGTGCTGTCACGCCCCTGGCAGCCGCCGCAGACCACCGGCTGGCCGCCCGCCTACGCCGTGCGGCGCACGGCCTGGCACGTCATCGACCATCTGTGGGAGATCGAGGACCGCCGATGAGACGCGGCAGCGCGCTGATGTTGCGCGACAGGTAGGCGGCCACGGCCTCGGGGACGACGTGCCGGGAGGTGATCTCCGCCTCCCGCAGCGGCAGCCGTACGACCTCGTAGACCCCGCGCGACGGGTCCTCGAACTCGGGCCCGTGCCGCAGGGCCGGGTCCATGTCGATCAGGCGGCAGCCATAAACGTGCTGAGTCTTGACCTCGCCCTGCCACGGATAGGTGACCGTGGTCAGCGGGGTCACGGCCGAGACCGTCGCGCCCAGCTCCTCCAGCAGCTCCCTGTGCAGCGTGTGCTCCAGGGTCGCGTCCTCGGGCTCGACGTGGCCGCCGGGCACGGACCAGTAGACCTGGCGCCCCGGCACCGTCCGGCGGAAGATCACTAATTGCTCGTCATGGTCAAGGAGGACACCACGGACACTCGGTCGCATACGACCACCCTATTTGGCCGGTATGACCTTCGGGTAGCCTAACTTACGGTACCGTAACCTACAGGGAGACGATCTTGATGGCGATGACGCAGACGCAACTTCTGCACGAGCTGGAGCCCGTGGTCGCCGGGGAGCTGGACCGCCACAACGCGATGGCGAAAGAGTGGTTCCCGCACGAGTACATTCCGTGGAGCGAAGGCCGCGACTTCGACGGCGTCTACGGCGGCGAGGCCTGGCAGGACAGCGACTCGAAACTGCCCGAGGCCGCCCGGGTCTCGCTCATCGTCAACCTCCTCACCGAGGACAACCTGCCCAGCTACCACCACGAGATCGCCACGACGTTCGGCCGTGACGGCGCGTGGGGCACCTGGGTGGGGCGCTGGACCGCCGAGGAGGGCCGGCACGGCGTCGCGATCCGCGACTACCTCACGGTGACGCGCGCGGTCGACCCGGTCGCGCTGGAGCGCGCCCGCATGACGCACATGGAGGCGGGCTTCGCCACCGAGTACGGCACCATGCTGGAGCAGCTCGCCTACGTCTCCTTCCAGGAGCTGGCCACCCGCATCGCGCACCGCAACACCGGCCGGGCCTCCGGCGACGAGGGCTGCGAGCGGCTGCTGGCCAGGATCGCCGCCGACGAGAACCTGCACATGCTCTTCTACCGCAACCTGCTCAAGGCCGCCTTCGAGCTGGACCCCAACCAGACCATGCGCGCCGTGACCGACGTCGTGAAGACCTTCCAGATGCCCGGCTCCAGCATCGAGGGCTTCACCCGCAAGGCGATGATCATCGCCCACGAGGGCATCTACGACCTGCGCCTGCACCTGGACGACGTGCTCATGCCGGTGCTGAAGCAGTGGTCGGTGTTCGACAAGACCGGCCTCGACGCGAGCGGGGAGCAGGCCCGGGAGGAGCTGGCCGAGTTCCTGGCCAAGACCGAGACGACGGCGGCCAGGTTCGTCGAACGCCGGGCCGAGCGCAAGGCCCGCGCCGCCCAGCGCTGATCGAGTGTCCGGGCCGCTCCTGACGCCGCCCGGCTCGATTCCTGGCCCGGCCGAGTCCATCCGGTCGCCGCGCGGCCGGATCTCGCGGGCCAGGCTCGTCCGCCGATCACCAGCCGTAGCCGAACGGCTCGCGCGGCCGGTAAGGGGCCTCCAGGCGGGCGACCTCGTCAGGGGTGAGGACGAGGTCCACGGCGGCGAGCGCGTCGTCGATGTGGCCGGGGCGCGTCGCCCCCACGATCGGCGCGGCGACGGCGCTCGCCGCGCGCCCGCCCGTCGTGCCGTCGCCGGGCTTCTCGCCGAGCAGCCAGGCCAGGGCCACCCGCGCGGGCGGCACGCCGCGCTCCCCGGCGACGGCCCGCAGCGCCGCCACGACGCCGTCGTTCTCGGTCGCACGGTCCTCGTGGGCCGCCCTGGTGGTGGCCCGCCCCTCCCCGCCGGCCAGCAGACCGCGGGCGAGCGGACTGTACGGCAGCACCCCCAGCCCCTGGTCGGCACAGTAGGGGAGCACCTCACGCTCCTCCTCCCGGTAGGCGAGGTTGTAGCGGGTTTGCATCGCCACGAACCTGGTCAACCCTGCCGCCTTCGCCACGTTCTGCGCCTTGGCCAGCTGCCAGCCGTACATGAGAGAAGCCCCGATATAGCGGGCCTTGCCCGCCCTGACCACGTCGTCCAGCGCCCGCATGGTCTCCTCGATGGGCGTCTCGTCGTCCCAGCGGTGGATCTGGTAGAGATCCACGTGGTCGGTGCCGAGCCGCCGCAGTGACGCGTCGATCGAGTCCAGGATGTGCTTGCGCGACAAACCGCGATCGTTGACCCCCGTGCCCATGGGGTAACCGACCTTGGTCGCCAGTACGTAGTCCTCGCGGCGGTCGAAGAGCCGGCGCAGCAGGCTGCCGGTGATCTCCTCGCTGACGCCGCCGGAGTACATGTCGGCGGTGTCGAAGAAGGTCACCCCGCCGTCCACCGCCCGGCGCACGATCGGCTCGGCGGCCTCCTCGGGCAGGAACCAGGGTGAGTTCGCCGGGTCGCCGTAGCTCATCATGCCCAGGCCGATCCGCGACACCTTCAGGCCCGACATTCCCACGCGTACGTAGTCCATGGGCCCATCATCCGTTAAGCCCGTGCCCCCTCTTGACCCGGAGATGGTCTTGGACATCCGCGACATCGGGAAGGTTCCCGACTACGGGCCACACATCAACATCCCTGGGAGTGAAGGGTGAGAATCTTCGGGATCGCCGCGAGCCTCCACGCGGGATCGTTCATCACCAGGCTGCTGGAGGCAATGGAGGGTGAGCTGCCCCGGGGGGCGCGCCTGGAGTGCTGGCGGGGGCTCGGCACGATCCCGCCCCACTTCCTCGGCCCCGTACCGGAGCAGGTCGGGGGCCTGCTGCGCAAGCTGGACGAGTCCGACGCGGTGCTGATCACCGCGCCCGAGCACAGCCTGCTCCCGGCTGAGCTGGGCCACGCGCTGCGCTGGATGTCGAGCGGCGGGCGCCTGGCGGGCAAGCACGTCGCCGTGATGAGCGCCAGCGTGCGCGCCTGCGGCGCCATGTGGGCGCAGGCCGAGCTGTTCAAGGAGCTCACCGGCGCGGGCGCGGTGGTGATGGGCACGGAGCTGGTGCTCTCGCCCACCTGCCCGCACTTCGACGACCAGGGCCGTCTGACGGCGCTCTACCTGCGCGATCAGGTACGGGAGGTGGTCGGCCAGCTCTGCCCCGTACCGCACAGGACGCGACCCGTGTTCACACCCCGGCTGGTCCTGGCGGGCCCTTCGGCGTAGTCCCGCCTCCCTTGCGCGGGCTGTCCGGCGTAGTCCCGGCTCCGGCCTGCGCGGGCTGTCCGGCGTAGTCCCGGCTCCGGTCTGCGGCGGGTCCTTCCGTACGGACCCGAGCTATGGCGGGTCAGGGGCTGCGGCGCAGGCGTTTGACGTCGGAGCGGAGCTTCTTGGTGGCGATGCGGCGCTCGACCGAGCCCCGGCTGGGCTTGGTGGCGCGGCGGCGCTTGGGCGGGGGCGCGATGGCCTCGCGGATGCGCTGGGCCAGGCGCTGCTCGGCGGCCTCGCGGTTGCGCAGCTGGGAGCGGTATTCAGAAGCGGCGATGGTGATCGTGGGGGAGCCGAGCCGATCCAGGGCGCGGGCCTTGAGCTCCGGCGGCAGCGCCGTGGTGGCGGACACGTCGAAGACGAGCTCGACCCGGCTGTCCGTGGTGTTGACGCCCTGGCCGCCTGGGCCTGAAGAGCGGGAGAAACGCCAGACGAGCTCGGCGTCCGGGATGACGACCGAGTCGTTGACGACCAGCGGGCCGGGCATGGCGGGGTGCTCCTGTTTCTTTGAAGGTGAATGCCACCGTATCTGAGCGACATATGCCCAAGGCAATGGGATTTTCAATCACAGACGCCGCTGCGACTATGGAATGAACGATCTGTGGGGGAGGCCGATTCCGTGGTGCACGTGACGGCGGTGCAGCTGGCCCTGGTGCACGTGACGGCGGTGCAGCTGGCCCTGGTGCACGTGACGGCGACGCAGATAGCCCTGACGGTGCCCCTGGCCATCGCCTCCGCCACTGGATTCCTTCTACTCCGCTGCCAGGGCAAGGGCCGGCCGTTCGGGCCCGGCGGCTGGTGGCTGGCGGTCGTCATCATCCTGCTGACCGGGCTGGTCTCCTCGGCCGTGGCGCTGGTGGGCGGCGAGCTGCTGAACAACTACCTGTCCACGGTGCTGGGCGCGGTCGCGCCGGGCGGGCTGTGGCTGAGCCAGGTGCGCTCCCGCGAGGACGACCGGCGCTCGCTGGCCAAGGAGGCGGCGACGTTCTGGCTGGTGTCGCTGCTGGCCAAGCTCGACCAGGCGATGGCCGAGGACCAGCGGGTCTGGTGCGAGAAGCGGGTCGACGACTCGTGGAGCGTGTACGAGCTGAGCCTGGCCGCCAACCGCTACCACGAGCGCATCGGCGAGCGGCTCTCGGTGGAGGAGCGCAGGAAGGAGCGGGTGCACGCCCGGCTCGACGCGATCGAGCGGCGGCTGGACGTGGCCGCGCTGGTCGAGGACGGGGCGTCGCGGTCCAAGGTGATCACCGCGCTGCGCGGCTCCCGGCACACGCGGCTGGCAAGGTATGAGCGCTATATCAATGATCTGACCCGCTTACACGGCATCCTGCGGCATGACGCCGAGAACGACGTGCTGCGGCTGCTGGCCTCGGCCTATCGGAGCGGGTATCGGTCGCTGCCCAGGTTCGTACCGCCGACGCGGTCGCGAATCGCCACGTCGCTCAGACCTCACCCCTGAGACGCGCCGCACAGATCTCGCCCCTGAGACGCGCCGCTCAGGCCCTCAGGCTTCACCCATGAGAGCCGCGAGGCTGCTCGACGAGCAGGATGGACTCCTCCTCGGCCTCGCTCAGCGTGAACTCGATGCGGGCGCCGAGCGCCTTGACCACGGAGCCGAGAGTGCGGAGCGTGAGGTTCTCATCCCCTGACAGGATCTGGCTCACCCGGCCGGGCGACACGCCCATCGAGGCGGCCAGATCGGCCCGCGAGACCTTGTGTTCACGCATATACCACGTGATCTCGTCGACGGCGTCCTGGGCGAGACCGCCCGGGCTCACCTCGTCAGGCATGCTCCGGCGAAAGGCCATCTCGGTCTCGCTCTCAGCGGTCGGTTGCTGGTGACTCAACTTTAGCTCTACCTAAACCTTTAGGCAAGACTAAACCGGCAAACGATCTGCAAGTGAGGTGTGTCACCATCGCCTGGAATCACGGGGAAACTGGGAGGGCGCTGTGGCGGGCATCGTCGGCGTGCACGGGATCGGCAAGTACAACTACTACGTGGCGGCGGGCAACTCCGCGACCGGGGCGGCGGACGCGATGCGCCTCAAGTGGGACCGCTACCTCCAGGCGGCGCTCGGGGGAGAGGGCCGGGCCTACTTCAGCGAGGTGGCCTACTTCTCCCACCTGCTGCACGACGGCCGGCCCAAGGAGGGTCCGCAGGCGTTCGCGGGCATGCAAGGCTCCGCCCAGCAGGTGCTCGTCGGCTGGGCCAGGAACATGGGTCTGGGGGAGCGCTTCACCGGGGCACTCAAGCTGTTCACCGGGTGGCTGCTGGCCCGGCTCGACAGCAGGTCGGTGGCGTTCGCGTCGCTGTTCGCGCCGGAGGTGGCGGCCTACCTGACCGACCCGGCCCGGCGCGAGAGGTGCCAGGAGGCCGTCCGCGACACGATCAGGAAGCACAGCCCCCGGGTGGTGATCGCCCATTCGCTGGGCAGCGTCGTGGCGTATGAGACGCTCTGGGCCAACCCCGACCTCGAGGTCGACCTGCTCGTCACCCTCGGCAGCCCGCTGGGCATGCGCAACGTGGTCTTTGAGCGCCTCCTGCCCGCCCCGATCAACGGTCTCGGCAGCCGGCCCGCCGGCGTCAAGCGCTGGGTGAACATCGCCGACAAAGACGACATCGCGGCCATTCCACCCGATCTGTGCGGCAGCTTCACCGGCGTGGACGTGGAGGAACTCGTCAATCTCGACTGGATCGACTTCCACACCGCCGAGAAATACCTGGGTTGCCCGGCGCTCGACCCGCATCTGCGACCATTCCTGCCATGACGTGGATTGTCTTCGACTACGGCAACGTGCTGTCCCTGCCCCAGTCCGAGTCCGACGCCGACGAGATGGCCCTGGCGGTGAGCGCCGATCCCGAGGCGTTCAAGCGGGGCTACTGGGAGCACCGCCTGGAGTTCGACCGGGCGGCGCTGTCTCCGGCCGCCTACTGGTCGGCGGTGCTCGGCCGGCCGGCCACCATCGCCGAGATCGCCCGGCTGGTCGCGATGGACGTGGCCAGCTGGGCCTACCCGGACGAGGGGACGGTCGCCATCCTGAACGATCTCCTGGACGACGGCGGCAACGTGGCCCTGCTGTCCAACGCGCCCGTCTGCCTGGCCGACGGCCTGGACGGGCTGCCCTGGATCGCCAACATCAAGCACCGCTTCTACAGCGGCAGGATGGGCCTGGTGAAGCCGAACCGGGAGATCTTCGACCGGATGGCGGCCGACCTCGACGCCGACCCGGCCGAGATCGTGTTCATCGACGACCGGGCGGAGAACGTGGCCGGGGCCGAGCACGCGGGCATGACCGGCATACGCTTCACCTCCGCCGAGGCGCTGCGGGAGGCGCTCAAGGCGTGAGGCGCTCAAGATGTGAGGCGCTCAGGGCGTGAGGCGCGTTAATCGAGCGGCGGCTTATCTCTTATGTGATTTATGGTGTTTCAAATGGAAAGCGCCTTTAACGTCGATCTGCGCGGTGTGGTCGACCTGCTCAGCCGCCACCTGTACTCGAGCCCCCGCGTGTACGTCCGCGAGCTCCTCCAGAACGCGGCCGACGCGATCACCGCCCGCCGGGCGGCCGACCCGGAGGCGCCCGCCACGGTGACCATCGAGGTGGCCGATGGGCGGCTCAGCGTGCACGACACCGGCATCGGCCTCACCGAGGACGAGGTCCACGTGCTCCTGGCCACCATCGGCCGCTCCTCCAAGCGCGACGAGCTGGGCTTCGCCCGGCACGAGTTCCTCGGCCAGTTCGGCATCGGCCTGCTGTCCGGCTTCCTGGTGGCCGACGAGATCAGCGTGCGTACCAGGTCGGCGAGGGGCGGCCCGACCGTGCTCTGGACCGGACGCTCCGACGGCCGCTACGAGGTGGCGCCGGCGGGGGAGGAGCGGGACGAGCCGGGCACCACGGTCACTCTCGCGGCGCGGCCGGACGCCGCCGAGTGGGTGACGGAGCGGACGATCACCGAGCTGGCGGAGCTGTACGGCTCGCTCCTGCCGATCGATGTCACCGTGAACGGCCGCCGCACCACCATCGGCGCCCCGCCCTGGCAGGCAAAGCACGCGTCTCCCGCGATAAGAAGACATTTCCTGCAAAAGCATGGCGCGGAGCTGTTCGGGTTCACTCCGCTCGACGTCGTCGACCTCCACGTCCCCGAAGCCGGGCTCACCGGCGTGGCCTACATCCTGCCCACTCCGGCGAACCCGGCCGTCCGCGGCGGCCACCGCGTCTACCTCAAGCGCATGCTCCTCACCGAGAGCGCCGACGGCCTGCTGCCCGACTGGGCGTTCTTCGCCCGCGGCGTCGTCGACGCGGCCGAGCTGCGGCCCACCGCCAGCCGCGAGGCGCTCTACGAGGACGACCTCCTCGAACACACCCGCCTGGAGCTCGGCCGCCAGCTGCGCGCCTGGCTGGTCCGGCTGGCCGAGACCGACCCCGACGGCCTGCGCGCCTTCCTGGGTCTGCACCACCTGGGTGTCAAGGCCCTGGCCCTGCACGACGACGAGATGCTCAGGCTGGTCGATCAATGGCTGGAGTATGAGACCAGCGCCGGGCGGATGACGCTCGCCCAGTTCAGGACGAGGCACCCGAACGGCCGCTACACCACCAGTGTCGACGAGTTCCGCCAGCTCGCGGCCGTTTCCGGCGCCCAGGGCGTCGGCCTGGTCAACGGCGGCTACGTCTACGACGGCGAGATCCTGCCCCGCCTCACCCGCATCGATCCGGACGCCCGGCTGGCCCGCCTCGACCCCGCCGAGCTGGCCACCCACCTGAGCCCGCCGGACCCCGAGGCGGAACTGCGCGCCCGCCCCTTCCTCGGCGCCGCCGGGCGGGTGCTCGACCCGCTCGGCTGCGAGGTGGTGCTGCGCGACTTCGACCCGGCCTCGCTGCCCGCCCTCTACCTGACCAGCCGCGCGGCCCAGCACCACGCGGAGCTGCGCGAGGCCCGCGACGTGGGCGACGAGCTCTGGGCCGACGTGCTCGGCGCGATGGAGCGCACGCTGGCGGTGGACCGGCCCAGGCTGGTGCTCAATCACCGCAACCCGCTGGTCCGCCGCGTCACCGGGCTGCCGGACCTGACGCTGGCCGCCACCGCCGTCGAGGCGCTGTACGGCATGGCGCTGCTCCACGGGCACCACCCGCTGCGGCCCGCCGACACCGCGGCGCTCAACCGCTCGTTCCTCGGCCTGCTCGACTGGGCCGTGCAAGGGGGCACGCGTGACTGACCAGGTCGAGACGCTGCTGGCGGAGGCGGCGCGCCTGCCGTACGGGGAGGCCAGGACCGTGCTGGCCGAGCGGGCGCTGCGCGAGGCCGAGGCGCTGCGCGAGCCGGAGCCGGCGATCGCGGCGCGACTCGCGCTCACCCAGGCCTACCAGTACGGCGGTGAGCCCGCGAAGTCGTTCGCCACCTTCTCCCGGACCGTGGCCGCCTACGACGCCGAGCCCGGCCGGTTCACCGATTGGCAGGCGCGCAGGGTGCTCTGGCAGTTCAAGTGGATCATGAGCGACATGCGCAGGTTCCCGGAGATCCCGCTGCGGCGGACGCTCGACGCGCTGGACGACATGGAGCGGCGCTACCGCGAGGCGGGGGCACCTCAGGCCGTGTACGCGCAGCGCTGCCGCGTCGCGCTCCACCTCGGCGACGAACCGGCCGTCGAGGAGTGGCTGCACCGCTGGGAGACCGCGCCGCGCGACGACCTGTCCGACTGCCGCGCCTGCGACCTCGGCGGCAGGGCGTACGTGCTGGCGTCGCTGGGCCGGTACGAGGAGGCCGTGGCCGTCGGCGGGCCCGTCGTCGCGGGCGAGTTCTCCTGCGGAGTGCAGCCGCAGAGCGTCCTGTGCACCCTGCTCATGCCGTATCTCAAGACCGGGCACCTGGACGAGGCCGCGGAGGCGCACCGCCGGGCGTACCGGATCGTGCAGGGACAGATCGGATATCTGGACGACATCGGCGACCACCTGGAATTCTGCGCGCTGACCGGGAACGCGACGCGCGGGCTGGAGATCCTGGAGCGGGAGCTGCCGCTACTGGAGCGGCCGCCGTCGCCGGCGCAGGCCCGCTCGTTCATGACGGGCGCCGCGCTGGTGCTGCGCCGCCTGATGGAGACGGGCCACGACGGGCTCACCGTACGGCGGGCCGGCCGCGACGTGCCGGTGCCGGAGCTGCACGCGGAGCTGGCCGCCGGGGCACGGGAGATCGCGGCCCGCTTCGACGCCAGAAACGGCGACGACGTCCACACGCGTCGCGTGGCGGCCACGCTGGCGGCCGAGCCACTGGTCGCCCACCTCTCCCTCGTCTCGCCCGCCCGCCGGGGCGGGCCGGAGGGACGGATCGACACCGACAGCCGTACGGCGGTCCGCGCGCTGTTCGAGCTGGGCGACCACGAAGCAGGGCTGACCGCCCTGCGCGAGGCGGGCGACCCGGCCGCGGCCATGGAGACGGCCAAGGAGCTGGCCGACCTCGATCTGGACGTGGCGGCGGCACAGGCGTACGCGGTGGCGGCCGACCTCTACCGGGACGCCGGCGAGCTCCTCGCCGCAGGCCGCGCCATGAGGCAGCGCGCGAAGTGCGTCTACTTCGCCGGCGACGACCCCGCAGAGATCAGCGAGGCGTACGCCCAAGCCAGAGCCGCCCTGACCGCGGCGTCGGACATGGGACAGCCGGAGGCGGGGGAGCCGGAAACAGGGCAGCCGGGCATCGGGCAGCCGGACACGGAGCAGCGGCGGGAGGCGGCCTGGGAGCTGGCCGGGCTCGGCTACGACGAGGCCGTCGCCCTCGAGTGGGCCAAGTGCTACGAGGCCGCGGCCGAACGCTGCCAGGAAGCCCTCGACACCTATCTGGCCCTCGACGATCAGATAGCCGCCGTGCGAGCCCGCGAGCTTCTGGAAGGACTGCGAGAGGAGACGGAGCAGGAGGACTGACGCTGTTCATCCAGCCTTGACTCCACTGTCACAACCCTGTCAGTCGAGGTGGACATACCTGGACCGTGGACCGCAGATCCTTCCTCGCCGCGGCGGCAGTGACGTTCCTCGCGCCATCCCAGCAGGCAGCAGCAGCCTCTTTCCAGTCGACCAGAACCCTCAAATCCGACCCGTTCAACCTAGGCGTGGCCTCCGGAGATCCGTCCACCGACGGCTTCGTCCTCTGGACCCGCCTCGCCCCGAACCCCCTCGCCGGAGACGGTCGTGGCGGCATGCCCTCCCGTGGTGTGGACGTCGACTGGCAGGTCTCCACCGACGAACGCTTCTCGAAGATCGTCAAATCCGGTACGGCCGAAGCGCGGCCGGGCGCCGCTCACAGCGTCCACGTCGAGGTCGCGGGCCTGGAGCCGGGGCGCGACTACTTCTACCGGTTCAGGAGCGAGGGCAGGCTCTCGCCCGCCGGCCGTACCAGGACCACGCCCACCGGTGAGCAGCCGCTCACGTTCGCGGTGGCCGCGTGCGCGCACTACGAGCACGGCTACTACACCGCCTACCAGAGGCTGGCCGAGCAGGAGCCCGAGCTGGTGGTGTTCCTGGGCGACTACATGTACGAGTACGGCCCCAGCGGCTACACCGCGCTGGCCGGCCGGGTACGCACGCACACGCCGGGCAAGTGCGAGACGCTGGCCGACTACCGGCTGCGGCACGCCCAGTACAAGAGCGACCACGACCTCCAGCGGGCGCACGCGGTGGCGCCGTGGCTGGTGGCCTTCGACGACCACGAGGTGGAGAACAACTGGGCCGGGTCCGTCTCCAGCACCGGCGCCCCCGGCTTCAGCCGGCGCCGGGCGGACGCCTTCAGGGCGTACTACGAGAACATGCCGCTGCGCCGGGCGAGCCTGCAGGGCGCCGTGCTGCGGGTGAACCGGCGCGTCTCCTGGGGGTCGCTGGCCCGCTTCCACCTGCTCGACACGCGGCAGTTCCGTGACGACCAGGCGTGCCTGGACGGGGTACGCGCGGGGTGCGACGAGCGGCTGGCGGCCGGGCGTACGCTGCTGGGCGCCGACCAGTGGCGCTGGCTGGAGGACGGCCTGCGCGGCTCCGGTACCCGGTGGAACCTCCTCGGGCAGCAGATCCTCATGGCGCAGCGCGACTACAAGGTGGGGCCGGGCCGCGAGGTGAACCTCGACGCGTGGGACGGGTACGCCGCCGAGCGGACCCGGTTGCTGGGCTCGCTGTCCGGCACCTCGAACCCGGTCGTGCTGACCGGGGACGCCCACATGCACCACCTGGCCGACCTCAAGACCGACTTCGACGACCCCGACTCGCCCGTGGTGGCCAAGGAGCTGGTGACCTCGTCGATCGCCAGCGACGGGGACGGGTACCGGGACCGGACGTGGATCGCCGAGTCGCTGCAGGAGAACCCGCACATCTCCTACATCGACCAGCGGCGGGGCTACCTCATGGCCAAGGTCACTCGTGACGATATTTCGGTGGATTACCGGACGTTGGATTACATCTCCCGCAAGGGCGCCCCGGCCAAGACCGCCCACAGCCTCACCATCCCGGCCACCGCCGGGCCCCGCGCCTGAGCCCGCCCGACCCGAGCCCTCTGGACCTGAGCCTGAACGTTCGCTGTCAAAGGGCTGAGGGTTCGCTCAACGCAAACGCGGCCGAGCCACCCATGTGGCCCGGCCGGTGGGTCGTCAGCTCTCCGGCCAGCTGTCGTCCGGGAACTCGCCCGTGCTGCTGTCCGCCATGACCACCTGGTCGTTCTCACTCAGGCCCGAGGTGATCTCCACGTACTGGTCGCCGCGCACCCCGGTACGCACCGCCCGTGCCGCGTCGCGCCCGCCCGAGCGTACGGTGACCACGCTCGTACCGTCGGCCCGGCTCTTCACCGCTTCGGCCGGCACATAGATCCCGTTGTCGGCCGTGCCCGTCGTCACCGAGACCGAGGCGGTCTGCCCGAGCATCAGCCCGCGCGGCGGCCGGTCGAAGGCGAGCGTCACCGAGTAGCGGACGAGCTGGTCGCTCACGGTGGCGGTCGGCGCGATGCGGGTGACCGTGCCCGGGTACTTCTGCGCACCCCGCGTGGCCAGGGAGATGCTCGCCTGCTGGCCGAGCTTGAGCTTGTTCACGTCGGATTCGGTGACCAGCGCGTCGACCTGGAGCTCGTTCAGGTCGCCGAGGCTGATGAACGTACTGGTGCCCGCCGTGTCGCCGACCGATCCGGCCACCGACAGCACCGTGCCGGCGGCCGGGGCCACGATCCGGGTGCCGCGCACCGCGTCGGTGGCCTGCTCAAGGGCGGCCTGGGCGCGGTCCACGTTCGCGCTGGCCTGGTCCTCGCTGATGCCGCCCTTGCCGTTCGCACCGGCGCAGGGGCTGCCGCCCTGGGACTGGCGGGTTCCGGGCGTGGCCTTCCCGGTGGGCCGGCCCGAGGCGCCGGTCGACGGCTTTCCCGTGGGTCTCCCGGTCGCCTTACCTGTGGGTTTCCCCGTGGCCTTGCCCGTGGGTTTCCCGGTGGGCTTGGTGGACGGCTTGCCGGTGGAGGTGCCGGTCGGCGAGGCTGACGGCCGGCCGCCGTCCGGCGTGGCCGTGACGGTCGCGGTGACGGTCGCCGTGGCCGTGACGGTCACCGTGACGGTGGGCTGCGGCTCGTGGCCGCTCGGGGTGGGCTCCGGGGTCGGCGTCCAGGTGGGCCGGGGGGTCGGCGTCGTGCCCGGAGTGAGCGTGGTGGTGGGGTTCGCGTCCGCGACGGGCACCGAGGAAGGCCCGAAGGCGCCCTTGCCGGTGGCCGCGACGGGCACCGCAGACGGCCCGAAGGCGCCCTTGGCGGCGACCGCGCCCGCGACGGAGGCGGACGTGCCGCCGCTGCTCGGCGCGCACGAGGCCGTGCTGGTGGCGGCGGTCGAGGCGGTCTCCAGGGCCTCCTCGGCGGCGGCCAGGTCGGCGGTGGCGGCCGTGTAGCCCTCGCGGGCCGCCCGGCTGTCCACCCGGGCCAGCACCTGCCCCTTCTTGACCTTGGCGCCGACCTTGACGTAGACCTTGGTCACCGTTCCGGAGCCGCCGAAGCCCAGGTCACGCCGCGAGCCGTCCACGGTGTTGCCCGCGGCCGTGACCGAGGCGATGACGACGCCCCGCTTGGCCGCCGCCAGCCGTACCTGGGCGGCGGGCTCCGAATCGTCACGGAGCGCCAGCACCAGGCCGGAGCCGGCCACCAGGACGGCCAGGGCGAGCCCGCCGAGTTTGAGCGCCTTCGGCGGGATAGTCGATCTCATGAAGGCCCATCATGGCGTGAACAGGTGGGGACGAGGCTGCGAGCGGGCTCAGAGTTGTCTGTGTGTCTCCGTATGCTCCGGCTTTGTCAGCGAACCTTCAGCTAGCTCGCATCTCCAGCGCAGACTGGTGTGCAAGGGTCACCGCCTGTGAAGGTGTCGACAAGGCGCAGAGCGCTGATGACCAACGGAGCCCTGAGCGTGCTCCTGCTGGGCGGGGTCGCGTTCGCGTACACCCAGCTCGGCATGGGCGAGGTGGCGAGCGAGACGGTCACCCGCACGGTGACCGCCGGACGCGGCACCGTGACCGCCTCGGTGTCCGCCTCGGGGGCGGTGGAGAGCTCCAAGAGCAGAGCGCTGGCGTTCGGTACGAGCGGCACGGTCGAGCACATCTACGTCAAGGCCGGTGACAAGGTCCGCAAGGACGACATCCTGGCCAGGCTCGACGACGCGGCCGCAGAGGAGAGCCTGTCGGCCGCCCGCGCCACGTACAACAGCGCCGTCGACGACGGGACCTCGACCGCCCAGCTCTACGCCGCCTACATCAAGGCGCGCAACGCCTACCGCGAGGCCCAGCGGACGGCCGCGGCGACGGTGCTGCGCGCGCCGTTCGGCGGTACGGTCACGGCCGTCAACGGCGCCGTCGGCGGCTCCTCCAACGGATCCGGCACGTCCTCCGGCACCTCTGCCACGCAGAGCACCGGCCAGAGCGGGCAGGGCGGCAGCCAGTCGAGCAGCGGATCGGGGTCCGGGTTCATCGATCTGGCCGACACCGGCAAACTCCAGCTGGTCGGTACCTTCACCGAGTCAGACGTCAGCAAGCTCAAGGTCGGCCAGGCGGCCACCGTCACGTTCGACGCGCTGCCGGGCGTCACCGCCACCGGCAAGGTCACCCAGATCGAGCCGGTCGCCGCCACCAGCAACAACGTCGTGCAGTATCCGGTGACGATCTCCTTCACCAAGGTCCCCAAACAGGTGCGACTCGGGCAGACCACCACCGTGGAGGTGGTGACCGGCGAGGCGGAGAACGTCATCTCCGTTCCTTCCACCGCGATCTCCACCAGCGGCGGACAGAACACGGTCACCCTGCTCAAGAACGGCCAGCAGGTCAGAACCCCGGTCGAGGTGGGCGTACAGGGCGCCTCGCTGACCGAGATCAAGTCGGGCGTCTCCGAAGGCGACCAGATCGTCCCGCCGGCCACCACGACCACGGGCACCGGCAACAACCAGCGGCAGGGCGGCTTCGGCGGCGGCTTCCCCGGTGGCGGCGGCGTGCCGGGAGGCGGGCGATGACCGCTCCCGTCCTGCGCGTGCAGAACCTGGTCAAGGAGTACGGCGAGGGCGACGCCAGGGTACGGGCGCTGCGCGGGGTGAACCTCGACGTCGAGCAGGGAGACTACCTCGCCATCATGGGCGCCTCCGGCTCCGGCAAGTCGACGCTGATGAACATCCTCGGCTGCCTGGACGTGCCCACCACCGGCCGCTACCTGATCGACGGCGCCGACGTCGGGCAGCTCGACGAACACCAGCTCGCCAAGCTGCGCAACCGCCGGGTCGGCTTCGTCTTCCAGTCCTTCAACCTGATCCCGCGCATGAGCGCGCTGGCCAACGTCGAGCTGCCGCTGGTCTACGGCGGCATCGGCCAGGCCGAGCGGCGCAAGCGCGCGCTGGCCGCGCTGGAGCAGGTCGGCCTGTCGGACCGCGTCCACCATGAGCCCAACCAGCTGTCCGGCGGTCAGCAGCAACGCGTGGCCGTGGCCAGGGCGCTCATCACCGCCCCCGCCCTGCTGCTGGCCGACGAGCCGACCGGCAACCTCGACACCGCCTCCACGCAGGACGTACTGGAGATCATGGACAGGCTCAGCGAGTCGGGCCGCACGATCGTGCTCATCACGCACGAGAACGACGTGGCGGCGCACGCCAAGCGGGTCATCAGGCTGGTGGACGGCGAGATCGTGGAAGACGTCCGGCAGGGCCCCATCGACGGACCGCCGCCGCGGATGGCGGAGGTCGCTCGATGAACCAGTTCGAGGTCCTGCGCTTCGCCCTGCGCGGGCTGCTGGCCAACAAGATGCGCAGCTCGCTGACCACGCTCGGCATCCTCATCGGCGTCGCCGCGGTCATCATGCTGGTCGCCGTCGGCGAGGGCTCCTCGCAGAGCATCACGAAGAACATCCAGCGGCTCGGCGCCAACACGCTGACGATCTCCCAGTCCTTCGCGGGCGGTGGCGGTGGGGGCGGCGGCTTCGGGCGCGGCGGCGGCGGTGGACCCGGCGGCGGGCAGCAGAACACCGGCCCGCGTACCCAGGCCAGGGAGCTCAGCCTCGCCGACGCCAAGGCCCTGACCGACAAGACCGTGGCCCCGTCGGTCAAGTCGGTCTCGCCGGTCGTGACCGCCTCCTCGGCCGCCACCACCTACGGGGCGGCCAGCCACTCGATCGCCCAGCTCGTCGGCACCTACCCGAGCTACTTCGAGGCCACGAACAAGCCGGTGACCAAGGGCACGTACTTCTTCAACGACGACGTGCTGGCCGCCAGGAAGGTCGTGGTGCTCGGGCAGACCGTGGTCGAGGAGCTGTTCGGCACCCTCGACCCGATCGGCAAGCAGGTGACGGTCTCCGGGGTGCCGTTCACGGTCGTCGGCGTGCTGAAGGAGACCGGGTCGACCGGCGGTCAGGACGCCGACGACGTGGCCATCGCGCCGCTGCCGGCCGTACAGCAGAGCCTGACCGGGTTCGGCTCGCTCAACTCCATCGTCGTGCAGGCCGCCGGCTCGACGGCGACGGAGTCGGCGCAGTCGGAGGTCACGGCCATCCTCAACCAACGGCACGGCATCACCGGCACCGCCTCGGCCGACTTCCGGATCCTCAACCAGGCCACGCTGCAGGAGACCGTCAGCGCGGCGACCGGCACGTTCACCGTGCTGCTCGGCGCGGTCGCGGCGATCTCGCTGCTGGTCGGCGGCATCGGCATCACCAACATCATGCTGGTGACCGTCACGGAGCGGACCAGGGAGATCGGCATCCGCAAGGCCATCGGCGCGCCTAGGAGCGCGATCCTGGGCCAGTTCCTGATGGAGGCCACGCTGCTCAGCCTGGTCGGCGGGCTGTCCGGGGTGCTGGTGGCGTTCCTGGGCACCCGCTTCACCGTCGCGGGCATCCAGCCGGTGCTCGTACCGTCGTCGGTCGTGCTCGCGCTGGGCGTCTCCGTCGGCATCGGATTGTTCTTCGGCAGTTATCCCGCCAACAGGGCGGCCAAGTTGCGGCCGATCCAGGCCCTGCGCCATGAGTGACGGACCCCCGAAGGAGACAGAAATGGCCAAACTCGACGGCTCGCCGTATCCGGAAGATCTGGACAGCGAGTTGGCCGTCCAGCCACGGAAGCCGCTGTCCAAGGTGACGCTCGGCCTGATCGCGGGCGTGGTACTGGTGGCCGGAGTGGTGATCGGCATCCAGGCGCAGAAGGCGCTGGGCGCGCCCGCCACGACCGCCGCCATGCAGCCGGGCGGCCGGCAGCTGCCCGGCGGGTACGGCCAGCAGGGCAGGCAGCCGGGCGGGTACGGTCAGCAGCCAGGAGGCCGGCAGCAGATGCCGGGCGGGTACGGTCAGAGGATGGGCGGCGCGGGCGGCGGCACCGTGGGCACGGTCGAGAAGGTCGAAGGCGGCAAGATCTACGTCAAGACCATGGACGGCTCCACGGTCACGGTCACCACCACCGACGCGACCACGGTCCAGGTGACCAAGCCGGGCAAGCTGGCCGACCTGCGGACCGGCACCAACGTCGTGGTCCGCGGCGAGAAGGGCGGGGACGGCTCGGTGGCCGCCACCTCGATCAGCCAGGGGGGAGTCGGCAGATGACCGAGCCGGAGGCCAGGCTGCTGGTGGTGGACGACGAGCCCAACATCAGGGAGCTGTTCTCCGCCAGCCTGCGGATGGCCGGGTTCGAGGTGCTCACGGCGGCCGACGGCAAGGAGGCCCTGCGGGTCGCCGAGCAGAGCACGCCCGACCTGGTCATGCTGGACGTCATGCTGCCCGACCTGGACGGCCTGGCGGTCGCGGGCAGGCTGCGGTCCCGCGGCCGCCGGGTCCCGGTGCTGTTCGTGACAGCCAAGGACACCCCGGAGGACCGGCTCGCCGGGCTCGGGCTCGGCGAGGACTACGTGACCAAGCCGTTCAGCCTGGAAGAGGTCATCGCCCGCATCCGCGCCGTGCTGCGCCGGACCCGGCGGGGCGCGCCGCCGCCGAACCGGCTGCGCATCGCCGACCTGGAGCTGGACGAGGAGACGCACGAGGTGTGGCGCGACGGCGTCCAGGTGCGGCTGTCGCCCACCGAATACCGGCTGCTGCTCTACTTCATGCTCAACGCGGGACGGGTGCTGTCCAAGACGCAGATCCTCGACCACGTCTGGAACGGCGACTGGCGCACCGACGTCGGGCTCGTCGAGTCGTACGTCTCCTATCTGCGCCGCAAGATCGACACCGGCGAGCGGAGATACCTGCACACGCTGCGTGGCGTCGGCTACATCCTGCGCCCGCCCAAGGATTGACCCCGGCTTCCCGAATGGCAGGACTGAGGAGGTATCTCGCGCGGACGCCGCTCTGGCTGCGGCTCGTCTCGGCCACCTTGCTGATGGTCACGCTGGCCATCACGCTGACCGGGCTGTTCGCCGTACGGCTGCTGCGCGGCTATCTCGTCGAGCGCGTCGACCAGCAGCTGCGTGCCGCCAGCGTGCCATGGCGGGGCGCTCCGCCACCTCCTGAGCCGCAGCCGGGCCCACGCCCGCAGCGCTTCTTCGGCCTGTTCCACTCGGTGCTGGTGGACTCCACCGGCGCCAAGATCCGGACCATGACCGAGTCGACCGAGACGCACACGCCCAGGCTGCCCCGGCTCACCAGCGCCGACGTCGCCCTCATGGCCGGACAGCCCTTCACCGTCGACTCGCAGGACCCGCAGGGACCCTACTGGCGGGCCGTGGCCATGCCGGGCCGCGACGGCGACAGCAGGATCATCGCGATCAGCCTGGGCGACCTGGACGACACGGTCTCCCAGCTGCTGCTCATCGTGGCGGTCGGCGGTGGCGGGACCCTCGTGGTGCTCGGCTTCGCCTGTCACTGGCTCGTACGGCGGAGCCTGCGCCCGCTGGGGGAGATCGAGCGGACCGCCCGCCACATCGCGGACGGCGACCTGTCCCGCAGAGTGCCGCTCTGGTCGGCCACCACCGAGGTCGGCAAGCTCGGCCGGGCCCTGAACGGCATGCTCGCCCGCATCGAGATGGCCGTACGCGAGCGCGAGGCGGCGGCCGAGGCGGCGCGCGAGTCGGCCCGGTCGGCGCGCCGCTCGGAGGAGCTGACCCGCCGGTTCATGGCCGACGCCTCGCACGAGCTGCGTACCCCGCTCACCTCGATCAGGGGGTTCGCCGAACTGTTCCGGCTCGGGGCGGACAAGGACCTGGCGGAGGCGACCCGGCTGCTGAGCCGGATCGAGGGCCAGGCCGCGCGGATGGGCCTGCTGGTCGAGGACATGCTGCTGCTGGCCAGGCTCGACCAGCGCCGCGAGCTCGGCGAACAGCCCGTCGACGTGCTCAGCCTCGCCGCCACCGCCGTGATCGACGCCCAGACGCTCGCGCCGGACCGGAAGATCGAGCTGGTCATGCTGTACGGGAGCGAGGGGTCGGTCTTCGTGACCGGCGACGAACCGCGGCTCGGGCAGGTGCTGGGCAACCTGGTGGGCAACGCGCTCAGCCACACGCCGCCGGGCACGGCCTTCACCGTCGGGGTCGGCGCGCGTGACGGGCAGGCCGTCGTCGAGGTGGCCGACGAGGGGCCCGGGTTCTCCCGGGAGGTGGCCGAGCGGGTGTTCGAGCGGTTCTACCGGGCCGATCCGGCGCGCAGCTACGGCGGTGCCGGGCTGGGGCTGTCGATCGCGGCCACGCTCGTGGAGGCGCACGGGGGCAGCGTCTCCGCGTCGAGCGAGCCGGGCAAGGGCGCCACCTTCCGCGTCACGCTCCCGCTCGCCCCGTCATCCCCGGCCACCCGGTCTCAGCGGCAGACGAGCGGGCAGGCTGGGCCTTAGCCTCGTTTCTCAGGTTGGGATCAGCTCTCAGGTCGGGATCAGCCGAACGCGTAGCCGTACAGGCCGGGGCCGCTGCTCAGCTCGCGGACCTTCCCCGGGACCAGGCCGGGACGCAGGCCCGTCTGGCGCGAGCCGGGCACGTACAGCACCTTGCCCTGGTCCGGCGCCGCCACCACCAGCCCGTACAGCGGACGCTCCTTGGTGAGCTGCCGGTAGCGCCCGCCGAGCGCGGGCAGCGCGGCCAGGGACGCGCCGAAATCGCGGCCCTTGCCCTTGATGAGCAGGTTGCCGTCCTTCGTCAGCCCGCCCTTCCTGGCCCCGGCCAGCACTTGGACGCCCTTCTCGCCGGGTACGCCGACGGCCAGCTCGTCGTCGCCGTCCCCGTTGAAGTCCCCGGCCGCCAGCGCGGCGCCGAACCGGTCGTAGTACCGCGGCGTGCCCTTGAGCAGCCGCTGCGTCCACATCTCCGACCGGGCGCCGCGCAGCAGCGCGCTCCCGCTCCCGTACAGGACGTGCACGGCCCCGTCGCCGTAGTCCATCGCCCGCTGGTTGGCGCTCAGCCCTTCGCCGGGTACGCCGACGGCCAGGTCGTCGTGCCCGTCGGCGTCGAAGTCGCCGGTCGTCAGCGCCGCGCCGAACGCGTCCCACTTCTCCGCCGAGCCCTTGATCCCGGGGCTGCTCTGGGTGAGGAGCCCGGCCCGCCGGCCCCGCACGTCGATGAGGGTTACGGAGCCCTGTCCGTCCTGGGTGACGCTGTCGGCGGGCGCGCCCACGGCCAGCTCGGCGCGCCCGTCGCCGTTGAAGTCGCCGGTCGCCAGGGCCGCGCCCCACTGGTCCGTCACGTTCGCCGCCTGCCGTATCCAGGGGGTCTTCTGAGTGATCTGGTACGGCTTGCGGCCCTTCATCCAGTAGATCGTGACGCCCCCGCCCGTACGGTGGCCAGGGGCGCCCACCGCGAGCTCGTCGCGTCCGTCGCCGTCGAAGTCACCGGCGGCCAGCGACGCCCCGAACCGGTCGCTCGACGGCTTCGCCGGCGCCAGCTCCTTACCCGGCCGCAGGCCCGTGGGCGAGCCATGGAACAGCTCGACGACGCCGTTGCCGTCGGCCCCCGGCACGCGCTCGCCCACGAACTCCTCTGACACGCCCACCGCGAGGTCGGCGCATCCGTCCGCGTTGAAGTCGCCGACCGCGAGAGCCGAGCCGAACGAGTCACCTGGCTCGGCGCCCTCCTGGGTCAGCTTCTCCTTGCGCCCGCTGCCGTAGACGACCGTCACGGAGCCGGCCCGCCGGTTGTCGTAGGGGGCGGCCACCGCCAGATCGGGACGGCCGTCGCCGTCGAAGTCGGAAGGGGATCCGCCACACGACGGAGCCGCGGCGTGGCTCGTACCCGAAACGAGGGGAAGAACCAGGCAGGCGGCTAGCAGTGCGTTCATACAGGTAGGTATTTCCGCCCCGACCGAACCAGGTCTTAACGCCACGGGAACGTGCCAGGATAGGCGGGTGGACATCGACCTCGCGGATCTGGGTTTCTGGCGCCAGTCCCCCAAGGCCCGGCATGAGGCGTTCGCCAGACTCCGGCAATTAGAGCATCCCGTGTTCTTCCCGGAGAAGAAGGTGCCCTTCCTCCGGTCCGGCAGCGGCTTCTACGCCCTGGTCAGGCACGCGGACGTGGTCGAGGCCAGCCGAGACGCCAAGGTGTTCTCCAGCGAGCCCGCCGTCACCAATCCGGAGCCGCCGGGCTGGGTCAAGCAGGTGTTCGGCGAGTCGATGGTCAACATGGACGACCCGCGCCATGCCCGGTTGCGGCGCATCGTCACCCGCTCGTTCAGCCCGCGCATGCTCTCCGGCCTGCAGGACGACATCGAGGCCGCGTGCGAGCGGATCGTCGACGACGTCATCGGGCAGGGCCCGCGCGACTTCGTCGGCCAGGTAGCGGCCCGGCTCCCCATCCACGTCATCTGCGACATGATGGGCATTCCCGACGACCTGCGGGCGAAGGTCCACGAACACGTCGACGTCTCCACCGCCTACACCGGCGTACGCCCCAGCCTGGTCCGCAGCGTTCAGCTCGCCGGCCAGAACATGCTCGCCCTCCTCGCCCTGCAGCGCATGGTGATCAAGCTGGGGCACGAACGGGCCGCCGATCCGCGAGGCGACCTGGTGTCCCTGCTCGTCACCGCCAACCCCGACGGCGAGAAGCTCACCGACCGCGAGCTCGGCTCCTTCTTCGCCCTGCTCCTGGTGGCGGGCAACGAGACCGCGCGCAACACCATGGCCCACGGCATCAAGCTGCTCACCGACAACCCGGCGCAGCGCGACCTGCTGATGGAGGACTTCGACGGCCGCATCGGCAACGCGATCGAGGAGATGGTCCGCTACGTGTCGCCGATCATGCAGTTCCGGCGCACGCTGACCCAGGACTACTCCCTGCGCGGCCTGGAGCTGAAGAAGGGCGACAAGGTGGTCCTCTTCTACGGCTCGGCCAACCGCGACGAGACGGTCTTCCCCGATCCCGACAGCTTCGACATCACCCGCGAGACCAAGCCGCACGTCGGCTTCGGCGGGCCGGGCCCGCACTTCTGCCTGGGCGCCAACCTGGCCAGGCAGGAGATGCGGACGATGTTCCGGGTGCTGCTGACCAGGTTGCCGGAGATCCGCTCGGTCGGCGAGCCTGAGCTGCTGCTGTCCAACTTCGACAACAGCGTCCGCAGTCAGGGGTTCACGTTCTGAGCTGCTCTTCCGGGGCCAGGACGTTCCTTCTGATCGTCAGGAAGGTGATCAGTGCCGCGACGACCATCATCGCGGCGCTGATCAGCATGGCGGTGTGGAAGCCCGCGTTGAAGACGGGCGGGTTCTTGAAGGCGTCGCCGACCAGGCCGACCAGGGGCGGCACCGCGGCCACCGCGAGCAGGCTGCCGGTGCGGGCCACCGCGTTGTTGACGCCGCTGGCCGTACCCGCGTGGCGCTCTTCGGCGGTGGCCAGCACGGTCGCGGTCAGCGGCGCCACCGCCGCCGACAGACCGAGCCCGAACACCGTGACCGCGGGCAGGACCTGAAGAACGTACGAGGCGCCGAAGCCGATCGTGCTCATCCAGAGGAACCCGAGCCCGGCCACCAGGATGCCGATCGTCATCGGCCAGCGCGGGCCGTAGCGCTTGGCCATCTCGCCGGCGCGCGCCGACAGCAGCAGCATCAGGATCGTCGTCGGCAGCAGCGACAGCCCGGCCGGGGTCGCCGCGAACCCGGACACCACCTGCAACTGCACGACGAGCAGGAAGAACACCACGCCCATCGCCGCGTACATGATCAGCGTCACCACGTTCACGGACGTGAACACCCGATCGCGGAAGATGCTCACCGGCACCAGCGCGTCAGGGGACCTGCGCCGCTCCAGCACCACGAACGCCGCGCCCAGCGCCACTCCCACGACCAGCGGGATCACCGCCCCCTTCTCGATCAGGCCATAAGTGAGGCAGGCCAGGGCCAGCGCCGCCAGCACCGCGCCCAGCACGTCGAACCGGCCCGCGGCCTGCTCGTCCCTGCTCTCGGGCACGTGCCGCCGGGTGACCAGCACCACGAGCGCCGCGACCGGCAGGTTGAGCAGGAACGCCCACCGCCAGCCCGCCGTCTGCACCAGCACCCCGCCTAGCAGCGGGCCGATCGCGGCGGCCACCCCACCCAGCCCCGACCAGGCGCCGACCGCGCGCGGCCGGTCGTCCCTGACGAACGACGCCTGGATGATCGCCAGGGACCCCGGGGTGAGCAGCGCGCCGCCGACGCCCTGCAGCGCACGGGCGGCCACCAGGAACTCGACGTTCGGCGAGAGCCCGCACAGCGCCGAGGCCAGCGCGAACCAGACCGTGCCGACCAGGAACACCTTGCGCCTGCCGTAGCGGTCACCGAGCGAGCCGCCCAGCAGGATCAGCCCGGCCAGGGTGAGCGTGTAGGCGTTGATCGTCCACTGCAGACCGGCCATGTCCGCGTCGAGGTCGTCGCCGAGGAAGGGCAGCGCGACGTTCACCACGGTGCTGTCGAGCATGGCCATCCCGGAACCCAGCACGGTCGCCGCCAGGATCCAGCGCCCTCGGGCGGACTTGAGCGCTACGTGGTCGTCCTGCATGAGAGCAATCTTGTCACCCCTTTAGGTGCATAGCGGTCGGCCCCTCCCCGGAGAGGTGCGACCCAGGACCCGCAGCGTTGTTCGGGGGCCCCTGACCCTCACGGATCGGTACATAGGGCCCCTCCCGGAGAGGCGCTACCCAGCACCCACGGCATTGCCCAGGGCCCTGACCACCACGGAGAGGTGTCACCTGTCGAGGGAGAACCCTCAGTCTCTTCACGGAGAGGTGCCACCCAGAAAGAGCCGAGAGCCGTCAGCCACAGGTGCCATGAAGAGGCGCCATGAAGAGGCGCCGTGGAGAGGTATTGCTGCCCAGAGCCTATGGAGAGGTGCTGCTGCTACCGAGGGCCCTCAGGACGAAGCCCGTCACCAACGCCCCCGCCGCCTCGACGGTGACCGCGCCGCTGATCAGCGGCACCCGCTCCGCGCCGATCACCGCGATGATCATTCGAGCCGTCGCCTCGACATCGACCACCTGGAAATCGGCCGACTCGATCCCGCTCTCCAGGATCCCCACCAGGATGCGCTGCATGGGCGCCACATGCTCGGCGAGCTGCTGGTAGGCGTCAGGGCCAAGGGCAGCGCTGAGATCCGCCGCTCCCGGATGCGGATGCGCCAGCAGGCCGGTCAACTGCAGCCGAACGAACACCCGCAGCCGATCGGCAGGGGAGGCGACGACCGGCAGCTCCTGCTCGTAGCTTTCGATGAAGTAACTGGTGACCCGCTCGGTGAAGGCCAGCAGGAGGGCGGCCTTGTCCGGGTAGTAGTTGTAGAGAACGGTCCGAGTGATCTCGGCCTCGTTCGCCACGTCCGTCATGGAGATGGCGTCGATCCCCTGCACCCTCGACAGGCGGGCGACGGCCTCGAGGATGCGATCGCGCGTCTGTGCTCGGTGCTCACCGATGGTGGCTGCGGAGATGCGGGGCATGCGTCCATGGTAGGCCGGTGCCCATCCCGCTATAGGCCGACTTCTATTAGCCGACTTCGCGCACGAGATGCGAGGGCCGGACCAGCGTCTGGAAGGCGGCGCGATCAGCTGCCACCAGCGGCGGACCGACTTCTGGAAGGCGGCGCGATCAGCTGCCGCTAGTGGCGGACCGATCTCCGGAAGACGGTGCGATCAGGTACCGCCAGCGGTGGGCCAGCCTCTGGGGGCGGCGCGATCAGGACACCGCCAGCGGCGGACGCTGACGCGCTCGGTGCCCCGCGTCCTTCCGCATTCTTCGTCCCGCGCTCCCTCGCATTTTCACCGGCAGCTGTGCAGTGTGCCCAATGCGGTGGTGCGGGGGTGCGATGGCGTTCCTCTATGCGACAGCCTTGACCACATGGAGCAGCTCGCCGAGCACCTCGGTGTTGAGCTGGTAGGCCAGCTTGACCTCACGGATCACGCGATGCTGCTCGCGCTCGCCGAAGGGCAGCGCGTCGAGGCGGGCGCGATATTCGTTCTTGAATCGGGGCAGGCTGCCGACCTCGTCGAACAGGTAGAAGTCGACCCCGCCGCCCTTCTGGTAGCCGTAGATCTTCTGCAGCTCCATCCGGATGAACTGCCCGCCCGACAGGTCGCCCATGTAGCGGGTGTAGTGGTGGGCGATATAGCCGCCCGGCCAGTCGGCCACCTGCTCGATCCGCGCCACCAGGGTCCGGGTCGCCTTCGAGGGCACGATCCGGTCGCGCCAGCCGGCACCGTAGACGGTCTGCAGGTCACGCTCCAGCGCCTGCTCCCGGTAGAGCTCCGGGAAGACGAACCGGCCGGCCACCGGGTGGTCGGCCAGGGCCTTGGCGGCGCCGTCGAGAGCGAGGTAGGCGAAGTAGTGCTGAGCGACGAGCTCGCCGTAGTCGTGTTCGCTCAACCGGCCGCCCATCAGCTCTTTGAGGTAGCTCTCGTCCTCGGCCGACTCGTGGTCGCTCCAAGTGGCGTTCTTCAAGGTCTCGGAGAACGACGTCACGCTTCACCCCAATGTGTTGCCAGGTCTTTCATGACAAAGTGTCACAAACCCTGGACGGGCCCGTCAAGTTGATGACGACACTCTGTCATTAAACCCGACCCTGTCATGCTGGCGCCGCAGCCATCACATCACCGGGGCGGCCAAGGGCGATCAGCGTGAGATTCCGCAGCGACGGCGTGCCTGGTGCGAAGTAGTCACTGTGCCCGCCGGGCCCCACCTCAAACACCCGCGCCCCGTACCCGGGACTCAGCGCGTCGGCCCCGAAACCAAGCGGCCCAAGCTTCACCTTCGGCACGAACCTGATCCAATCGCTTCCGCCCACCCCCGCCCACACCCTGGTGGGAGACGGCACACCGCCGGACGCTCTGTGGCCGGACGGTGGGTGATCGGACACGTCGGACCAAGGGTGGTCGGACTGCGGCCCGTCAGACAGCATCCAGTCGGACGGCGCACGATCAGACGGTGCACGGCTTGACGTCGCGTGGCCGGACGATGGGTGGTCTGGCACTGCCTGATCAGACGTTGCCTGGACCGATGGCACACGGCCAGACGGTGCGTGGCTGGACGATGCGTCGATGCCGGGGCTTCCGAACAGCGCCACATCCGCGACGGGCAGGTCCGCCCCGGCCTTGGCGCACACCACCGAGCCGTAGCTGTGGCACAGTAACGCGATCGGCGCGGACGTCCGCGCGTGCAACTCCATGACGGTACGGCGCAGCGCCTTCGCCCCCTCGACGGCCGCCGTGTCGGTGATGGCGCCCAGGCTCCACGTAGGCGGCGCGTCATAGCCGAGCCAGGCGATCACGGCCAGCCGCTCGCCGTGGCCCACCTTGGCGGCCTCGGCCAGCAGCGCCCGCGCCGCGCCCCCCGGCCGCTTCGTGCTCGCTTCGAAGGTGGCGACCGTGGTGTCGGCCCCCGGCACCACGATGGCGACCCGATCGGCGGTGGCCAGGTCGCCGTAGACCTTCACAAGCCGGCCACTGTGCTGGCCGGGCAGCGCCAGGACCGCGCCGAACGCGAGACTTCCGGCGAGCGTGAGCATTCTGAGCATGCTCGGAAAGATACGAACGAGAGGCCGTCGACCGCGTCACCGCTGGGGCTGAATTCTCTTGTAGTACCTGGGGGTGACGGCCGGCGCGTCATGCCTTGTCCTCGCGATGGGTCATCAGGCGGCAGCCACGAGGGCGGGCCGGGGTGCCGGGATGGGGCAGGGTCTGGCGGAGGTCACTTTTCCTTGATCGCTGCCTCTACCAGGGTACGTGCGGCCCAGGTGATGGCCTCCTGTTCGGCCTGAGGGTCAAGACCGCGGACGTCGCGTAGGGCGATCTGCGCCTCCCAGCCGACCACGATGGTCAGGGCCGATATCAGGAGCTCGAACCGTTCCTCGCTGAGGGTGCTCCGGAGTGGTTCGCAGGCCTGTTCCAGCCATTCCACCCGGCGGCGAGTCCGGCGCGGGGCGGCTCGCTCCTGAGCGTCGTTCGGCGCCGGATCGACGGTCAGACGGATCAGCCGGCGGCCCAGGGGAAGGGATTGCGGTGAGTACTCCAGCAGTGTCCGGATGAGGGCGTCTACCCGGGCTACAGGATCGTCGGCGAGTGCGGGGTCGGCCAGTGCCGCCTCGACCGGGGGCTCGTTGAGCGCGCCAGCCGTCGCGTCGATCAGCAGGTGGTCGAGGGTCGGGAAGTGCATGTAGATCGTGCGGCGTGAGACGTCGGCGGCGGCCGCGATCTCGTCGATGGACGGCGTCGCTCCGACGGCGCTCAGGCGTACCGCCGCGTCGACGATCGCTTTGCGGGTGCGGCGGCGCTGCGCTTCGCGTCCGCCGCGGCGGACTGGTTCGTCACTCGTCATCGTGCCCCCTGTCATTTCTCGGGTCGGTCTGCGGCCGGCTTGACGGCCGTTCGCGGCATGAGTATATCTTGGTGCAGTCGTTGCACGAGAGTGCAACGACTGCACACCTGCAAACTTTTATGGCGCAGATCACAGAGCCGCACCTGTCACAGGGATCAGGTCGTCGGCGTCTCGTGTTCGGCAGGCAGCAACGAAAGAATGGAAGGTCATCATGACCAAGGTCTGGTTCGTCACCGGTTCGTCCCGCGGCCTGGGCCGCAGCTTTGTCGAGGCAGCGCTGTCTCGTGGCGACAAGGTGGCCGCGACCGCCCGGAAGGCCGAGAGCCTTGACGACCTGGTCGCCGCCTACGGCGACGCGGTGCTCCCGCTCGCGATGGACGTGACCGACAAGGCCGCCGTCCTCGAGAGCGTGCGACGGGCCAAGGAGCACTTCGGCCGCCTGGACGTCATCGTGAACAATGCCGGCTACGCCCAGGTCGGCGCGGTCGAGGAGCTGACCGAGCACCAGCTGCGCGACCAGCTGGAGACCAACCTGTTCGGCGCGGTGTGGGTGGTCCAGGCCGCGCTGCCCTACCTGCGCGAGCAGCGCTCGGGACACATCATCCAGCTGTCCTCGGCCGCCGGCCTCATCGCCATGCCGCTCGGCGGCGCCTACCACGCCTCCAAGTGGGCCCTGGAGGGCTTGAACGAGGCCCTCGCCGGCGAGGTCGCCGGCTTCGGCGTCAAGGTGACCATCATCGAGCCCGGCGGCTTCGCCACCCGCTCCGGCAAGAACCCCGACCCGCTCAACAACGGCCATGTGGCCGAGCCCGACCCGGCCTACGACGGCCTGCGCCAGCGCCTCGGCGCGATGGCCGGCAAGCTGCCCGCCGGCGACCCGGCCGCGGCGGCCCAGGCACTGCTCAAGCTGGTGGACTCCGACAACCCGCCGCTGCGGGTTCTCTTCGGCCAGGGCTTCCACCCGATGATCCAGCAGGCCTACGCCGACCGGCTCACGATGTGGGCCGACTGGCAGGACCTTTCGGTGGAGGCGCACGGCAAGGCCGACCACCAGGCCGCGATTTGAGCCTTTCCAGATCTGAGCCGCGTCGTTCCTCTCGGCTCGATGCGCGCCCCCGGCTGGAGCTCGGCGCTCGATAGGGATGCCTGTACGGGCACTTCCCCGCTTCGTGGTCGCGCGCGAGGTGAGCTGTACGGCTGGCGCCGGCCGTACAGCTTTCGGGCCAGAGGCTTCCGGCCGCGATGGTCTCCGCGGGCGAGGACGCGGATCTGTTCACCGAGCAGTTCAGCCCTACCTGGAAGGTTTTGACCACACATGCAGTACACCCACCTTGGCCGCGCCGGAGATGCGGTGCCGCTGGACAGCGCCGACTCCGAGCTACCCCGCTCGGTCTACTCATGAAGGGCCTGCATCTACGGCTTGCGCACGTGGTGGTGGCGCGCCCGCGCAGCCGTAGCGACCACTGGTCGTTCCTGTTCGGTCAGATTGCGGTCTACAGCCTGGTGGTGCTCGTCGTCACCGGAGCCTTCCTGACCTTCTTCTACGACCCCGACATGACCCAGGTGATCTATCAGGGCCACTACACCCCGCTGCGCGGAGTGCCGGTCAGCCGCGCGTTCGCCTCCACACTGGAGATCAGCCTGGAGGTACGCGGTGGTCTGCTGATGCGGCAGGTCCACCACTGGGCCACGCTGATCCTCATCGCCGCCATCTGCCTGCAGCTGCTGCGCCTGTTCTTCACCGGCGCCTTCCGTCGTCCGCACGGTCTGAACTGGCTGGTCTGGGTCGGCCTGTTCATCCTGGGCATCGTCGCGGGCGTCACCGGGGGAATCCTGCCCGACGACATGCTGTCCGGAGGCAGCCTCGCGCTGATCCAGGGCGTCACCCAAGCCATCCCGCTTGCCGGAACCTACCTGACCGGCCTGCTCTTCGGCGAAGCCGTCCCCGGTGAGCAGGTCATCCCGCTGTTCTACTGGCTGCACGTGCTGCTCGTTCCGGCGATCATGATCGGGTCGCTCATCGTCCGGCGCCGGCTGCTCCAGCGGCACGGCCGTACCCACTACCCGGGCGCGGCCCACATACCGCCGCTGAGTTCGCTGGCGCTGTTCCTCGCCACCTGCGGCGTGCTCACCCTGCTGGGCGCCCTCGCGCAGATCAACCCCATCTGGCTGTACGGCCCGGCCAAGCCGGGCACCACGAGCGCGGGCGCGGTGCCCGACTGGTACATGGGCTTCCTGGACGGTGCCATCCGCATCATGCCCGGCTGGGAACCCGTCGTCGCCGGCCACCCGCTCACCCTGTCAGTCCTCATTCCCGCCCTGGTCGTGCCGGGCGCCTTCTTCACCGTCCTAGCCGCCTACCCCCTCATCGAACGCCGGCTCACCGGCGATCGAGGAGTCCACCGCCCCCTGGATCGGCCCCGTGAGGCCGCTGTCCGCACCGCCCTGGGCGCCGCCGGCATGACCTTCTACGGCCTGCTGTGGGCGGCGGCCGCCAACGACCAGTTCGCCCACCACTTCAGCTTGTCGTTGTTCACCGTCACCTGGTTCTTCCGCATCGCGCTCATCGCCGGACCGGCCGTGGTCTTCGAGGTCACCCGCCGCATCTGCCTGGCCCTGCAAGCCCAAGAGCGGGAACTGCGAACACACGGCATCGAGACCGGCATCGTCCGCCGATCGCCTCGCGGTGAGTACACCGAGGACCACTGGACGGCTCCCGCGATGCTCACTTACGGAAGCACCCATGCCGATCAACACTGACATCGAGATCCACGCGATGAACATCCTCATTCAGTCGGGTGGACATGATCGGCCGATCTGGGATCAACCTGCCGGGATGGTCGTCACGCCCGGGTGTAGCGGTGTTTGGTGCCGGGTGGGAAGTACTCGGGGTCGCCCAGCTCGCGTAGCCGGATGAACGGCGCTTGCTGGGCCATCGGCACATAGGCCGCGAACTCGCTGTTGAGCCGGAGCAGCTGTTCGAGGATCGACTCGCCCACCAGTCTGGCCGTCTCCTCTGATGGCTTCTCGCCGGGCATGAGTTCCACCGTCACCGTCAGGTGCCGGTCGCGTCGGTCGTCCTCGACCGCCTCCATGACGAACTTTCCGGTCACCAGCGAGCTGACCGCCGGCTGCTGGAGCCCTACGGAGATGTTCTCCGGGTACACGTTCGCTCCGTAGTAGGACACGGTGAAGTGGCTGCGCCCGAACACGTAGACGAAGGGCCGGGACGGGCCGGTCGCCGAAGGTTCGAAGCCGTGATGCCGTACGAAGCGCGACATCCGCTCGAACGGCACGATACCGCCCTCGTCGGCGATGTGATAGCGGACCAAAGGGATGCCGTTGTCGCCCGAGAACACCAACGTGCCCTCGTGCTCCTCGAAGAAGCGGACCTCGGGGTCGTACTGGACGAGCGTCGGCAGCCGCGACTCGCCGAACAGCTCCCTCGCCGCCCCAGGGCGTCCGGCCAGGAATCGGCGGATCTCCACCGAAAGAGGCGTCTCGTTGCCCAGCACGCCCGCGTCGGCCGTGCCGTACAGGGAGGCGATGCCGCGCACCGGGTCGGCGATGCCCGCCCTGTCCGCCACCAGCGTGCGCCACTCCTCGCTGAACACCTCACCGGCCGTGACGAGCTTGACGTTCCATCTGGACCAGGGCAGTCCCGCGTCGATGACGTCCTTGAGGAAGGGCGGATAGCCGAGGAGGACGACCTGGTCGAAGTGCGGGGCCAGTTGCGGGAGTACGCGAAGGATCTCCCGCTTGTCGCTGCCGGGGGCGACCACAGTGATCGGGTAGCCGCGCTCGGTCAGGTGGCGGCAGCAGGCCACGGTGAACAGCCCGCCCACCCAGGTGCCGAGCGCGAAGCAGACGACGGCCAGCGTCCTGCGCTCCCGGGCCTCGAAGGAGTCCCGGAACACCTCCTCGAACCGCGCGGCGATCACCCGCTCGTCGGACACGGAACGCGGCCAGAACGACGGCGTGCCCGTCGAACCGGACGAGACCGCGATCATGTCGCCGATCACGCCGTCGCGGCAGAGCCGGGGGAGCGGGTGGCGGTTGAGGTAGCCGTCCTTGGTGAGCAGTGGCAACCGCGCGAAGTCGGCCATGCTCGACACCTGGTCCGGACTGACCCCGTGCTCGGCGAGGAACTCCCCATAGGCGGGCACCGACGCGGACACCTGATGGAATAGCGCAAGCGGGTCCATTTCTCAGACGGTAGATCCTGTCTCCCGTCCGCGCACGCGGTCACCCGTCTGCCCTGTCTGCTTCTGGTGGAGCCAGCCGTACGCGTCAGTCGCCCGGGCGTACCAGCCCCGTCTCGTACGCGTAGACGATCGCCTGTGCCCTGTCGCGCAGACCCAGTTTCATCAGCACCCGCCCCACATGGGTCTTGACCGTCTGCTCCGCCACCACCAGCTTGTCCGCGATCTCCTGGTTGGACATCGCCTGCGCCACCAGCGCGAGCACCTCCGTCTCGCGCTCGGTCAGCTCCGCCAGTCGCCTAACCGTCGGCGCCCGGGGCGCGCCCAGCCGGGCGAACTCGTGGATCAGCCGCTTGGTGACCGCCGGGGCGATGAGGGCGTCGCCCGCCGCGACGACCCGCACGGCCTCGGCGAGTTGAACGGCCGAGGCGTCCTTGAGCAGGAACCCGCTCGCCCCCGCCCGCAGCGCCTCGTAGACGTAGTCGTCGAGGTCGAAGGTGGTCAGGATGAGGACCTTCGGGCCGTCGCCCGACGACAGGAGCCGCCTGGTCGCCGTCAGCCCGTCCATGACCGGCATGCGTACGTCCATGAGCACCACGTCGGGTCGCAGCTCGGCCGCCCGCCGCACCGCCTCCTCGCCGTTGGCCGCCTCACCCACGACCTCGATGTCTGCCTGCGCGCTCAGGAACACCGTGAACCCGGTGCGCACCATTCCCTGGTCGTCCGCGATCAGCACCCGGATCACGCCGTCTCCTCCGCCCCGGCGATCGGTAACCTCGCGGCCACCTGGAAACCGCCTCCTTCGATGGGTCCCGCCTCCAACGTGCCGCCGAGCAGCGCCGCCCTCTCCCGCATGCCCACCAGCCCCTGAGCGGTCCCCTCCGGGCCGCCGGGCGCGGCGCCGGGGCCGTTGGTGACGTGGAGTCGTAAGGCGTCGTCGGCGCGCGCGACGGCGACCGTGACCGTGGCGCCGGGCGCGTGCCGCATCGCGTTGCTCAGCGACTCCTGCACGATCCGGTAGGCGGAGAGCCCGACGGCGGGCGGCAGCTCCCCGAGCGGCTGATCCGGCAGCTCGACCCCCACGGTGAGCCCGGCGGCGCGGGCGTTGGACACGAGCTCGTCCAGCCGGTCGAGGCCGGGCTGCGGCGCGGTGTCGGTGCGGCCGTCCTGGTCGCGCAGCACGCCGAGCACCTGGCGCAGCTCGGCGATGGCCTCCAGGGACAGGCTGCGGATCTCGGCCAGGCCCGCCTCCAGCCGCGCGGGATCGCCGGCCGCCTTGAGCGGCACCGCCTCGGCCTGGATGGCGATCACCGACATGTGGTGGGCGACCACGTCATGGAGCTCGCGCGCGATCCTGGCGCGCTCTTCGAGCACGGCCTGCGCGCCTTCGGCCAGCCGCGAGCGCCGCTCCTCCTCGGCGAGTCTGGCCGTGGCGTTGCGGCGGACGCGCACGTTGTAGCCGAACAGGGCGGCGACCGTCACCATGATCGTGACGAGGTAGAGCGAGTTGGGGTCGATGATCCACCCGGTCAGGAAGCTGATCACCCACACGGCGATGGTGATCCGGCGCTCGCAGCGCACGGCGACCGAATAGGTCACCAACGGGTACATCACCGCCAGCCCGAGCATGTAGGGCGGATCGCTCGTGCCGACCGCCCGGGTCACCCAGAGAACGACCGGCAGCATGACCATGGTCGCCCGCCAGGCAGCCAGCGGCCATCGGTCGCGCATCGCCACGGGCAGGGAGATGGCCGCGGCGGTGAAATAGAGCAGCGGCTCGGACATCCGCCGGGTGCCGGTGGTGTTCCAGTCCATCAGCTGCGACAGCGTGGTGCCGTAAAGGATCAGGGCCAGGACGATGCCGGCGATCGGAATCAGATCGACGACGCCGACGAGGGGCAGCCGGAGACGCAGTCGCTGCGAGCTGGGCGACGGCGGATCCGCGTCGCCCTGATACAGCGCCAGCGCGAAGGGCCGCACGACTGCCGAGAACACGCGATCACCCTACGGGGGCGTGGACGGGCGGGCATCAACCCTGGGTCGTCATCCTCAGGTAGGGGTGGCTTACATAATTACGATCGCCGTGAGCGAACATCGGCAAGCCTGGGAACAATGACGGGCTCTAATGACTTGAGTCCATATAACTCAACCCTTTGGAGTTCGTATGAGTGAGAGCTTGATCCTCCCGGTCCTGCCGCTGGACGACGAGGTCGTCCTGCCGGGCATGGTGGTTCCGCTGGACCTGTCCGACTCCGAGGTGCGGGCGGCCATAGACGCGGCTCAGGCATCCGGTGGTAACAAGCCGCGGGTCCTTCTCGTTCCCCGGATCGACGGCCGTTACGGCGCTGTCGGCGTGCAGGCCGTTGTCGAGCAGGTCGGGAGGCTGCCCGGTGGCGAGCCCGCCGCCGTGGTGCGCGGCGTCGACCGCGTGCGCGTCGGCACCGGCACGACCGGCCCCGGCGCCGCCCTTTGGGTGGAGGCCATCACGATCGACACCGTCGCCGCCGGTGAGCGCGCCCAGGAGCTGGCCAAGGAGTACAAGGCCCTGGCCACCACGATCCTGCAGAAGCGCGGCGCCTGGCAGGTGGTCGATCAGGTCAACCAGATCGACGACCCGTCGGTGCTGGCCGACAGCTCCGGCTACACCCCTTGGCTGACGACGGCCCAGAAGGTCGAGCTGCTGGAGGCCGCCGACCCGGCCGAGCGGCTGGCCAGGCTGGTCGAGTGGTCGCGTGAGCACCTGGCCGAGCTGGACGTCGCCGAGACGATCCGCAAGGACGTCCAGGAGGGCATGGACAAGCAGCAGCGTGAGTTCCTGCTGCGCCAGCAGCTCGCCGCGGTCCGTAAGGAGCTCAAGGAACTCAACGGCGACTCCACCGAGACCGAGGAAGAGGACTACCGGGCCCGCGTCGAGGCCGCCGACCTGCCGGAGAAGGTGCGCGAGGCCGCGCTCAAGGAGGTCGACAAGCTGGAGCGTACGTCCGACCAGTCTCCCGAGACCGGCTGGATCCGTACCTGGCTCGACACCGTTCTCGACCTGCCCTGGAACGAGCGGACCGAGGACAACTACGACATCACCGGCGCCCGTGCGGTGCTGGACGCCGACCACACCGGCCTGGCCGACGTGAAGGACCGCGTCATCGAGCACCTGGCCGTGCGCAAGCGCCGCCAGGACAAGGGCTTCGGCGTGGTGGGCGGGCGTCGCAGCGGCGCCGTACTCGCGCTCGCCGGGCCTCCCGGAGTGGGCAAGACCTCGCTGGGCGAGTCCGTCGCGCGGGCGATGGGCCGCAAGTTCGTCCGCGTCGCGCTCGGCGGCGTCCGTGACGAGGCGGAGATCCGCGGTCACCGGCGCACCTACGTCGGCGCGCTGCCCGGCCGCATCGTCCGCGCCATCCGCGAGGCCGGGTCGATGAACCCGGTCGTCCTGCTCGACGAGGTCGACAAGGTCGGCGCCGACTACCGCGGCGACCCGACGGCGGCCCTGCTCGAAGTGCTCGACCCGGCGCAGAACCACACGTTCCGCGACCACTACCTCGAGGTCGAGCTGGACCTGTCCGACGTGCTGTTCCTGGCGACGGCCAACGTCCTGGAGGCGATCCCCGGGCCGCTGCTCGACCGCATGGAGGTCGTCACGCTCGACGGCTACACCGAGGACGAGAAGGTGGCGATCGCCCGTGACCACCTGCTGCCCCGGCAGCTCGACCTCGCCGGCCTGACCGCCGACGAGGTGGGCGTCGAGGACGCGGCGCTGCGCAGGCTGGCCGCCGAATACACCCGGGAGGCCGGCGTACGGTCCCTGGAGCGCTCGGTCGCCCGCATCCTGCGCAAGGTCGCGGCCAAGAACGAGCTGCCCGTCACGGTCGGCGAGGACGACCTGGTCGGCTACATCGGCCGCCCCAGGTTCGTGCCGGAGTCGTCGCTGCCGGAGGCCACCCAGCGCACCTCGGTGCCCGGCGTGGCGACCGGTCTGGCGGTCACCGGCGCGGGCGGCGACGTCCTCTACGTCGAGGCGTCGCTGGCCGAGCCGGAGACCGGCGAGACCGGGCTCACGCTCACGGGCCAGCTCGGCGACGTGATGAAGGAGTCGGCCCGGATCGCGCTCTCCTACCTGCGCTCGCACGGCGCGGAGCTGGAGCTGCCGGTCACCGCGTTCAAGGACCGCTCGGTCCACGTCCACTTCCCCGCGGGCGCCGTGCCCAAGGACGGCCCCTCGGCGGGCGTGACGCTGACGACCGCGCTGGCCTCGCTCCTGTCCGGTCGTACGGTACGCAGTGACGTGGCCATGACCGGTGAGATCTCCCTCACCGGCCGGGTGCTGCCGATCGGCGGCGTCAAGCAGAAGCTGCTGGCGGCGCACCGGGCGGGCATCACCACGGTCCTCATCCCGGCCCGCAACGAGCCGGACCTGGACGACGTGCCCGAGGAGGTGCGCAACGAGCTGACGATCCACCCGGTCAGCGACGTGCGCGAGGTCCTCGACATCGCTCTGACCCCGGCTCAGGTCGCCTCCCCGGTCGCGGCCTGACCCATCACCCATCTGCCCCGTCGTACTTCGGTACGGCGGGGCTTTTGGCTATTTGGGCGAATTATCCGTTCGTTTGACTGAATGATTCGCTCATGCTTTCCTGGGTTCATGTTGTACGACACGCCCGCGCTGGAGGCCGCCGACAAGGGCGTGCTCGCGGAGATCGAAGACATGCGGCGCGACTTGAAATATCGCCTGGCCGAGACGCACCGTTGGGACGGACAGCTCCGCAGGCAACTGCAGGCGCGGGCGATTCAGGGGTCCAACTCGATCGAGGGCTATCGGGCCAGCGTCGAGGACATCGAGTCGATCATGGCGGGGGAGGAGCCGCTGGAGACGTCGGCCTCGGTGACGCGGGAGATCGCGGGTTACCAGCAGGCGCTGACCTATATCCAGATGCTTTCACGCGCTCCCACCTTCCGCTTCGACGTGGGGCTGCTCAACGCGCTCAATTTCATGATGATCGGCCACCACCGTGACAAGACGCCTGGAGTAGTACGCCCCGGCGGCATCTATGTTCGCAACGCCGCGACAGGAGAGGTGGTCTACGAGGGCCCGGACGCCGAAGAGGTGCCGGGGTTGCTCGACGAGCTCGTCACGTGGCTGAACACCGGAGATCTCGATGCGCCAAGCTACGTGCGTGGTGCGATGGCGCACTTCAACCTGGTCGCGATCCACCCGTGGCGCGACGGCAACGGGAGGATGTCGCGCGCCTTGCAGACACTGGTCCTCGGCCGCGAGCAGATTCTCACCCCTGAGTTCTCTTCAATTGAGGAGTGGCTCGGCCTGGGCGAGAACACGGTTGACTACTACCGCGCGCTCCGGGAGATCCAGCAGGGCTCGTGGCGGCCGCACGACGAGATGCTGTCCTGGGTGCGATTCTGCCTGCGGGCCCACCATCTCCAGGCCCAGCGGGTCCGGCAGCGTCTGGCCGAGGCCGGGGAGATCTGGATGCTGCTGGAGGAGCAGGTGGACGCCGACGGTCTCAACAGCCGGAGCGTTTCCGCCCTCTACGAGGTGTTCGTCAATAGGCGCCTGCGCAGGAGCCGCTACCAGGCCGACGAAGGGCTCAGTCAGGGCCAGGCCGCCCGCGACCTGCGCGACCTCGCCGCCAAGGGCTGGCTCCAGCCGTACGGCGAGACCAAGGGCCGCTTCTACGCCCCGGGGCCGCGCATGGCCAGGATCAAGGCCGACTTCGCCGAACGCGTCACCCCGCTGCGCGACCCCTACCGCCGGATGACCGACGCGAACGCGTAGTGTGGCCGACCCACCAACCGCAGACCCCCGGTCAACCGAAGATCACGGTGTCCAGGTCGGATCCCGGCCGATGAGGCCCAGCAGGCGGTCGAACGCCGGGGCGTCGTCCGGCACCGCCACCGGCGGCCCGAAGACGCCGCGCTGCCTGCCCATCTCCACCATCCGGTCGGTGAACTCCACGGCCCGTGAGACGGCCTCGGGCTCCGGCGAGTACTGCTGACCGGTGGCCCTGGCCAGGTCCCAGCCGTGCACGACCAGGTCGATGAGGTACATGTGGGCCAGCGCGGTCATCGGCAGCCCCATGTCAGGGCTGGTCCCCTCCCATGCCTCACGCCGCGACCAGGCGGCGAGTGTGCGCTCCGCTCGCTCGGGGAAGTCGCCCGCGTAGGGCCCCTGCTCCAGGCGCGGCCCCTTATGCGCCAGCGACTCGAACATCTGCGCCACCCACTCCAGGTGGTTGATCAACTCCTTGACGTCGAACTTCGCGCACGGCGTCGGCGACCCCAACTGGTCCTCTCGCACCGCGCCCACCAACCCAGAGGTACGTTCGGTGGCACGCGTCATCAGCGGCATCATGTCGTCCATGGCAGCCATGGTGCCCCGCCCACCGCAGGCGCGGCTTGTAGAAACGCGACAGCGCGGCTGGGTCGACCCGTACGCGGGACTTAACGCCTTCAATTTCGCCCGCCAGGCGCCATCGCCCGAAATTTCGGCGTATGTGGAGCACTTCTGGGTCGTCACCTGGACCGACCTCGCCGAGCCGTACGAACAGCGCATCGTCTCCCATCCCACCGTGAACATGACCATCACCCAGGACTTTCACCGGATCGCGGGAGTGATCAGGGGCGGGTTCTCGTACACGATGCGGGGCAGTGGCCGGGTGCTCGGCACGCGCTTCCGCCCCGGCGGCTTCCGGCCGTTTCTCGGCGGCCCGGTTTCCGAGCTGACCGACCGCTTCGTGGAGATCGGCGAGATGTACGACGCGGCGGGCGCGACCTTGGTCGAGCGGGTCCTGGCGGAGCCCGATCCCCAGGCCGCCATAGCGCTCATCGAGACGTTCCTGCTGAGTGTGGGGCCGGAGCCGGATCCGCTGGCCGAGGAGGTCGCGGCGCTGGTGGCGATGGTGGAGGACGACGTGTCCATGACCAGGGTCGATGAGCTGGCCGCCAAGTCGGGGCGGTCAGTGCGTTCGCTGCAGCGGTTGTTCCGGGACTATGTCGGTATCGGCCCCAAGTGGGTGATCCGCCGTTTCCGGCTGCACGAGGCCGCGGAACGGGTCTACCAGGGCCTCGATCTCGCCACGCTGGCCACCGAACTCGGCTACACCGACCAGGCGCACCTGACCCGCGACTTCACCGCCGCCGTCGGCATGCCACCCGCGGCCTACGCCCGACTCAGAGGCCAGGCCCCTGAGCCCCACGTCCGTTGAGCGGGTCTGCGTGCAGCTGGTCGAGCAGGTCGGCGGCGACGGCCAGGATGCGGCACTCCGCCGGGGTGAGCCGCTGTGCCATCGCCTGGGCCAGCCACACGTCCGTGGTGCCGGCCTGCTCGGTGAGCAGCGCGGTGCCGCGTTCGGTGAGGACGATGTGGTGCCGGCGGCGGTCGTCCTCGTCGCGGGAGCGGCGGATCAGGCCCTGCTCGTCCAGTGCGGCGAGGACGCGGGTGACGGACTGGGGTTGCAGGTGTTCGGCCGATGCCAGCTCTCCGGCGGTCATGGCGCCACGCCGGTGCAGGTGCCCGAGCAGGGAGAGGGCCAGGGCGCCGAGGCCGTGTACGGGGCGCTCCTCGCGCAGGCGCCGCGCCAGGCCGACGGCCGCGCGGCGGAGTGACACGGCCGTGGCTCGTAGTTCCTCGTCGTCCATGACTATTACGCTATCACTTACTAAATATCCGCACGCACTTAGCGTTAACCGAATATTTACTACGCAGTGCGTATGAATGATGCTAGGCTCCCGCGTCGGGAGGTGCCGACGTGGGGATCGAGACGCGACGCATGCTCGCCGCCGCGCTGGGGCTCGGCGGCCCGGTCGCATGGGGTGTGGCCGCGGGATATCCCGCCCTGGGCGCGCTGGCCGCCATCGGCGCCCTCGCCGTAAGCGGAGTGGGCGGAGTCTTGGCGGGCACGACGCGCGCCGACGGCGTCGCCGTACCCGCCGGGGGCGGCTCTTTGGCTGAGGGGCTGGTGCGCGGAGGCTGCGCACTGGTGGCCACCACCGCGGCGGGGCTCATCGGTGCTGTCGCCGGGGGGCATGGCTGGATCACGGCGGTGACCGTCGTGCTCGTCGCGGCTGTGGCGGCGGTGGTGGGCGGGATGAGCCGTCCCATGGCCGAGCACACCACGCGCTTCATCGTCTTCATGGTCGTCACGACCGGCCTGGCCCAGGACGCCGCGCCCGTCGCCGCCGCCGTGCTCCTCGCCGGAGGAGCGATCTGGGGCCTGCTGGTCACCACGCTGGTCGCCCGGCCACCACAGGGGGAGCGGACGAGCCCCAAGCCCACCAGCAGAGCGCTTCTGAAGCGCTGGTGGCGGACGCTCGGGACCGTGCGCGGCTGGCAGTACGCCATCCGCCTGACCACCTGCCTGGCCGCGGCCGAGATCATCGGCCTCGTGTGGCCGCAGCCGAACGCCTCCTGGATCGCCGTGACCGTCGTGATCGTGGTCAGGCGGCGGCTGGACGGCGCGCCGCGGCGCGCGATCGAGCGGGCCGCGGGCACCGCCGCCGGAGTGCTGGCCGGGTCCGCCGCGCTGCTGTGGGTGCCGCCGTCGTGGCTGTTCGTGCTGCTCGTTTCGGCGCTGGCCGCGGTCAGGCCGGTGCTCAAGGATCGCCAGTACACCCTGTACGCGACCGTCATGACGCCGCTCGTCCTGCTGCTCATGGAGGGCGGCGGAAGAGTGGCCCCCGCCACGATCGGGTACCGGCTGGCGGACACGGCCATAGGCTGCGTGCTGGCCCTGGGGATCGGCTATCTACCCTGGACAGTACGCCGAGAGAGGAGCGTACGTGCCATCGTGGACTGACCATGCGATCTGGTGGCAGGTCTACCCGCTCGGCTTCACCGGAGCCCCTGCCGCCGCCCAGGCGGGCGTGCGGCACCGGCTGCGCCACCTCGAGGCGTGGCTGGACTACGTCGTGGAGCTGGGCTGTTCGGGGCTGCAGCTCGGGCCGATCTTCGCCGCCGAGACCCACGGGTACGACACCGTCGACCACTTCAGGATCGACCCCCGCCTCGGCGATGACGCCGACTTCGACTCCCTCGTCGCCCAGGCGCGGCGGCGCGGACTCCGGATCATCCTCGACGGCGTGTTCAACCACGTCGGCCGGTCGTTCCAGGCGGACGAGCGATGGTTCAGGAAGGGACCCGGCGGCTACGAGGTGTTCGAGGGGCATCCGGGGCTCGTCGCGCTCGACCACGCGGAACCGGCCGTGCGAGACCACGTCGCCGCCGTGCTGAACCACTGGCTCGACCGCGGCGCCGCGGGCTGGCGGCTCGACGCGGCCTATGCCGTACCGGCGTCGTTCTGGCGGGAGGTGCTGCCCGGCGTGCGGGCGCGGCATCCGGAGGCGTGGTTCGGCGGCGAGGTGATCCACGGCGACTATGCCGGATATGTCGCCGAGTCGGGGCTCGACTCCGTCACCCAGTACGAGCTGTGGAAGGCCATCTGGAGCTCCCTGAACGACCGGAACCTCTTCGAGCTGGCCTGGGCCCTCGACCGCCACGACGGGTTGCTGGACACCTTCGTCCCCCTCACCTTCGTCGGGAATCACGACGTCACCAGGCTCGCCACCCGGCTCGAGAACCCCCTGCACCTCGGCCACGCCCTGGCCGTGCTCTTCACCGTCGGCGGCCTGCCGAGCGTCTATTACGGCGACGAGCAGGCCTTCCAGGGGCTGAAGGAGGAGCGGGTGGGTGGTGACGACGCGATCAGGCCGGAGTTCCCGGCGGAGCCCGGCGGCCTCGCCCCGGACGGGATCGAGGTCTACCGGCTGCACCAGCGGCTCATCGGCCTGCGCAGGCGCCACCCGTGGCTGGTCAGAGCCCGTACCACCGCCGAGCACCTGACCAACACGGCCGTGGCCCTCCGCTCCCGCCCCCGCGACGGCGGCGGCGACGGGACGGAGATCGTCACGCTGCTGAACCTCGGCGACCAGCCGCACCACTTCCCGATCGGCCGTGCCGACCCGGCCGAGCCCCGGCACGGCGTGACCGATCCGGCCGTCGTCCCGGCGCACAGTTGGAGCGTCGTGACGCAGGTCACCGAGGAAGTAGGGAATAGCGGGAAGCGGTCAGGCCGTTAACAGTGGCGTGAACGAGGCATACGTGACAGACCAGAGCGCCCGCGGCGGCGCCGGATGTTGCTGTATGGGGCGAATGTCCGCTATGGGCTGCCAGATCCGCTAACCAGCCGTCCCTCCTCGAAGGTCACCCATGTTGCTTACTCCCACTTTCGTGCTGCGCAGGCTGAGCCACCTGCCCTTCCACCCCGGCACCCGTTAGACCGCCCGCCCGCGGGCCCTCCAACGATGGTGATGTCGATTCCAGCGGCGTGCTGCCGCTCTTAGTGGTGGGGATTTTTCGTGATTCAGGCGTCCGGCCTGCGCAAGGTGTACGGGAACACCGTCGCTCTCGACGGGGTCAGCCTGCACGTACGCGAAGGCGAGATCTACGGCGTGCTCGGCCAGAGCGGCGCGGGCAAGAGCACCCTCCTGCGCTGCGTCAACCTGCTCGAACGCCCCACCGCGGGCACCGTCACCGTCGCCGGACAGGACCTGACCGCGCTGCGCAGCGGCGAGCTCAACCGCGCCAGGCAGCGCATCGGCATGATCCACCAGCACTTCGCGCTCCTCTCCTCGCGCACGGTCGCCGGGAACGTCGCCTTCCCGCTGGAGGTCATGGGCGTGCCCAAGGCCGAGCGGGAGCGCCGCGTCGCCGAGCTCCTCGACCTGGTCGGCCTCGGCGGCCGGGGCGGCGACCGCCCGAACCAGCTGTCGGGCGGGCAGAAGCAGCGCGTCGGCATCGCCAGAGCGCTCGCGGGCAACCCGTCGGTCCTGCTGTCGGACGAGGCCACCTCGGCGCTCGACCCGGCCACCACGCAGTCGATCCTGGCCCTGCTCAAGCGGCTCAACACCGAGCTCGGCCTGACGATCCTGCTGATCACCCACGAGATGAACGTGGTCAAGAGCGTCTGCGACTCGGTCGCCATCATGGCGGACGGCCGCGTCGAGGAGTCGGGCACGATCGCCGACCTCATCAGGACGCCGGGATCGCGACTGACGCGCGAGATCTTCCCGCTGCCCGAACCGGCGCCCGCGGGCTCGGTCACGCTCACCTTCACCGGCGACCCGCGGCAGGCGGTGGTGTCGGAGGTGGTGCGCAAGTTCGACGTGGACGTGAACATCCTGGGCGGCTCGATCGAGGACCTCGCCGGTGGCGCCGTCGGCCGCCTGCGGGTGTCCCTCTCGGGGGGCGAGGAGGCCGGCGCGCTGGCCTTCCTGCGCTCGCGGGGGGTGCTGGTGTCATGACGACGTTTCTTGTACGGCACAGCACGGAGGAGTCGGCATGACCTGGGATGAGATGGGGCCGTTGCTCTGGGAGGCGGCCGGGCAGACCGCGCAGATGGTCGGCTGGTCGACTCTCTTCACCGTGCTGTTCGGGCTGCCGCTGGGAGTGGCGCTCGTGGTGTTCGATCGAGGCGGGCTGCGGCCGGCGCCGGCGTTGAAGTCGGTGCTGGGCGTCGTGGTGAACGTGGGCCGGTCGCTGCCGTTCATCGTGCTGATGATCGCCATCATCCCCTTCACCCGGCTCGTCGTCGGCACCACCATCGGCACCGCGGCCGTGGTCGTGCCGCTCACCGTGGGGGCGGTGCCGTTCTTCGCCCGGCTGGTGGAGACGGCGTTGCGCGAGGTGGGCGCCGACGTGGTGCAGGCGGCCCAGGCCATGGGCGCCGGTCGTACGACGATCGTGCGGAAGGTGCTGCTGCCCGAGGCGCTGCCCGGCCTCGTCGCCGCGGTGACCGTCACCGTCGTCGCGCTCATCGGCTACTCGGCCATGGCCGGGACCATCGGCGGGGGCGGGCTGGGGGACCTGGCCGTCAGGTACGGGTACCAGCGGTTCGAGACCCTGCTCATGATCGTCACTGTCGTGCTGCTCGTCGTGTTGGTGCAGCTGATCCAGAGCCTGGGCGACCTGGTCGCCCGTCGGCTATCGCATAGGTAAGGAAAAATAATGAAATTTCGGAACATTGTGGGCGCTATTGCCCTGGCTCTGTTGCTCGCCGCATGCGGAACGTCGCAGGGAGCTACCAGCAAGACCGCCGAGTCCGCCGACACCGTGCTGAAGGTGGGCGCCAGCCCGGTCCCGCACGCGGAGATCCTGAACTTCGTCAAGCAGAACCTGGCCCCCGCTGCCGGGCTGAAGCTGGACATCGTGGAGTTCACGGACTACGTGCAGCCGAACGTACAGCTCAGTGAGGGCCAGCTGGACGCGAACTTCTTCCAGCACAAGCCCTACCTGGACGACTTCAACGCCTCCAAGGGCACCAAGCTGAGCTTTGTCACGCCGGTGCACCTGGAGCCGCTGGGGTTGTACTCCAAGAAGGTGACCGCGCTCACCGCCCTGCCGCAGGGCGGCACCGTGGCCGTGCCCAACGACGCCACCAACCTGGGCCGCGCGCTCAAGCTGCTCGCCGACAACGGCGTGGTCAAGCTCAAGGACGGCGCGGGCACCGCGGCGACCGAGCGTGACGTGACCGACAACCCCAAGAAGCTGGTGTTCAAGCCGCTGGAGGCCGCGCAGCTGCCCCGCTCGCTCGACGACGTCGACGCCGCGGTCATCAACGGCAACTACGCCATCGAGGCCGGACTCAAGCCCGCTTCGCAGGCTCTGGTGCTGGAGAAGGCCGAGGGGAACCCGTACGCCAATGGGCTGGTCGTGGCTGCTGGGCATGAAAAGGACGCGAATATCGTGACCTTGAGCAAGCTCCTTCAGGACCCGAAGGTCAAGGAATTCATCAAGCAGAAGTACGCCGGTTCCGTGATCGCCGCCGGATAATACCCGATAAATCCGGAAGATCGGGAAAATCCTCTTATCCCGCTACCTGTGGTGTTAAGTCGGTTGAAAGTGCATGGCAATCGGTCAGACGTACGAAGACGGGGTCAGCAATACCTCTCCCGAGGAGGCCCCAAAGTGCGATTCGTTTCGCGAATCCTGATCGGCGTCGCAGCCACCACTGTGGTGGCTGTCGGCGCACCGGCAGCGGCCAATGCCACCACCGTCACCACCGCCACTCCAGCCACGACCGCGTCGAGCTTCTACGACGCGAGCTGGGGACCCTACTTCTCCAGCGATCACAAGGCCAAGGCGGAAGGCCATGTGAGCGTGGACAAGAAGCGGTTCAAGTTCTGGCACTGGAAGACGTTCTTCGTCAAGTCGAAGGTGTGCACCTTCGACAAGAAGACCCACAAGAAGCACTGCGAGTTCGTCGTCAAGAAGATCAAGAAGCGCGTGTGGGAGTGGCGGTTCAGCTACTTCTTCACCGTCGACAGCACTCTCACCAACTACAAGTGGTGGGGTCACAACAAGTGCGCGTGGGAGACCTTCAAGGTCGTCGACAACGACGGTCACTCGTCGTTCAGGTCCTTCTCCACCTGCGGCAAGCACCCGGCGGAGTTCTCCTTCTCCGGTAAGGACGCGGCCCACATCTATGTGGACGTGAGCAGGGGCAACCGGCACGGACCGACAGGGTTCCACTCCGGGTGGCAGGACGTGTATCACGCCGCCTGAGCAGAACGCGGAGCCGCGATCTCGACGCTGAGATCGCGGCTCCGCCGTATTCACCGGGCCTTCCGGGATCGCTGGCATTGCGCGCACGTTCCCGAATAGTGTTCGGTTATGTACCCGGGAGCCATCGCAGCCGTCACCCCCGACAAGCCCGCTGTGATCATGGCCGGCTCCGGCCAGGTCGTCACCTACCGGCAGCTGGACGAGGAGTCCAACCGGCTGGCCCACCTGTTCCGCGCCGCCGGGCTGCGGCCGGGTGACCACGTCGCCTTCATGCTCCCCAATCATCCGCTCTTCCTGGCCATCGCCTGGGCGGCGCAGCGGTCGGGCCTGTACTACACGGCGATCAGCTCGCGGCTGGGCACCGACGAGCTCGCGTACATCGTGAACAACTGCGGCGCCCGGGTGTTCATCTCGGACGCGAGCCTGGCGGAGGTCGCGACCTCGATCACCGCCGTGACACCCGGCGTCGAGCTGCGCCTGATGCTGGACGGCGCCGCCGAGGGCTATGACTCCTACGAGGAGGCGGTGGCGGGGCACCTGCCCACGCCGATCGCCGACGAGTGCCAGGGCTCCGACATGCTCTACTCCTCCGGCACCACCGGCAGGCCCAAGGGCGTCAAGCCCCCTCTGCCGCGTACGCCGCTGACGGAGCCGAACATGTTGCTCCAGCTCATCCAGGGCCTGTTCGCGCCGACGGCCGAGAGTGTCTATCTGTCGCCCGCGCCGCTCTACCACGCCGCGCCGCTGCGCTACTGCCTGAGCTTCCAGCGGCTCGGCGCGACGATCGTGGTGATGGAGCGCTTCGATCCCGAACGCTACCTGGAGCTGGTCGAGAAGTACGGGGTGACGCATTCGCAGCTCGTCCCGACCCACTTCATCAAGATGCTCAAACTGCCCGCCGAGATCAGGAAAAAGTACGACCTGTCGTCCCTGCGGTGCGCCATCCACGCCGCCGCCCCCTGCCCCGTCCCCGTCAAGGAGCAGATGATCGCCTGGTGGGGCCCGATCATCCACGAGTACTACGCGGGCACCGAGGGCAACGGCTTCCTCTACACCGGCTCGCAGGACTGGCTGGAGCACCGGGGCACCGTCGGCCGCTCGCTGCTCGGCACCGTGCGCGTCTGCGACGAGGACGGCGACGAACTGCCGGCCGGCGAACACGGCACGATCTACTTCGAGAGCTCCACCCGCTTCGAATACCACGGCGACCCCGACAAGACCCGCTCCGTCCAGGACCCTCAGGGGAGGGGCTGGACCACGCTCGGCGACATCGGTTACCTGGACGCCGACGGCTTCCTCTACCTCACGGACCGCCGCTCGTACATGATCATCTCGGGCGGCGTGAACATCTACCCGCAGGAGGCGGAGAACATCCTGTGCCTGCACCCGAAGGTCGCCGACGTGGCCGTCTTCGGCGTGCCCGACGAGGAGATGGGCGAGCAGGTCAAGGCCGTGGTGCAGCCGGTGTCGATGGACGAGGCGGGGCCGGGGCTGGAGGCGGAGCTGATCGAGTACTGCCGGGCGCGGCTGGCCCACTACAAGTGTCCCAAGTCGGTGGACTTCCGCGTGGAGCTCCCGCGCCACCCCACGGGCAAGCTCTACAAGCGGTTGCTGAAGGACGAGTACTGGCCCACCGGCGCGTAGGCCCCACGCCCGCGCCCCGCGCGGGTACTTGACGTCTGACCGGCCACTTTCTGTCAAGATCCGGCTAAAGATCGACCGCGCGCCCGCCGTCGAACGGCCATTGACACCGCTGGGGAGACGTCCTAGCTTGCTTATTGCAGACGCGTTTCGTCTAAATTAACCGCGGCTCCACCTATCTCCCCCCACGCCGCTTCCCAGGGCAGCTCCATCGCGAAGCTCCCCCGAAGCCGCAGCTCGGCTGCCGAAGCAGCCCGACCCCCTCTCACGTACCAAGTCGCCAAATCGGACCTCCGCATTCTCGAGAGCGGATGGCCCGGTTCACTTCCCCCTTTTTCTCCTTCGGCCCCCGGAAGGAACCCATCATGGTGAGCGAGAGCGTTCCCTTGCAGCCCGAACCGATCACCGCACCGGCCACGGCGACCAAGCCCCGTCCAGTCGTGGCCTGGGGCATGACGGTGATGCTGGTCGGCGTCATGCTGATCGCGTACCTCGACAAGGCGATCCTCGGGCTCGTCGCCCAGCCGGCCATGGCCGACCTGGGGCTCACGGCGGCCCAGTTCGGGGCCATCAGCAGCGCCGCGGGCCTGCTCGGCCCGCTCTCGGTGTTCCTGTACGCGCTGGTGGCCGACCGGCTGCCCATCAAGACGACCCTCTTCACCGTCGTCCTCATCTGGTGCCTGCTCCAGCTGCCCGTCTTCTTCGCCGCGTCAGGAGGACTGCTCCTGGCGACGCGGTTCCTGCTCGGCCTGGCCGAGGGGCCCGCGACGCCGACGGCGTACGCGACCGCGTACAGCTGGTGGCCGAACGAACGGCGTGGCCTGCCCACGGCGCTGCTGACGACCGGGGCCTCGTTCGGCAAGCTGCTCTTCGCCCCGCCGCTGGCGCTCATCATCGCCGCCTTCAGCTGGGAGGCGGGATTCCTGGCCGTCGCGATCCTCGGCCTGGTCTGGGCCGTGGGCTGGCTGTTCGTCGGGCGCGAGGGACCCTACGGCCAGGCGGTCACCACCAAGGCGGCCGCGGAGCCCGAGGCCCCGGCGGCGCCCGGACCGCGTGCGCCCATCCGCGCCATCCTGCTGACCGGCACCTTCGCCGGCTTCGTGCTCGCCAACAGCGCCGCGGCGATGATCGCGATCGTGGTCCTCACCTGGCTGCCGTCCTACTTCCAGGTGGGCCTGGGATTCTCCGCGGTGACGGCGGGCTCGCTGTTCGGCGTGCCGAGCATCGCCGCCATGGTGTTCCTGTACAGCTGCGGCGCCTGGAGCGACCGGTTGCTCAAGCGGGGGACGACGGCCCGTCGCGCCCGCGGGCTGATGGGCGGCGCGGTTCTGGCGCTGGGCGGCGTCTTCCTCTCGGCCCTGCCCCTCGCCTCCGGGGTGGCGTTCCCGATAGCCCTGCTGATGCTGGGCTACGGGCTGGCCATGACCGTCAACGCCATGACCAACCCGTCTCTCGTGCAGATCGTGCCCGTAGGCCAGCAGCGGAGCGTCCTGTCGATCGGGCTGGCCGTGACCGGCATCCTGGCGGCCGGCGGGCCGTTGCTCACGGGCCGCGTGCTCGACGGCGCGCGGGCGACGGGCGCCCTCGCCGAGGGCTACACCACCATCTTCGCGCTGATGGGCGGCATCGCCATCGTGGGCGGCCTGCTGTTCGCCCTGGTGGTGAACCCCGAGCGCGACGCGGCCAAGGTGGAGGCGGCCCGGCTCGCGCGTGAGCTCCGGTCCTGACGCGTAGGGGCTCGCCCGACGACGCCGGCGGCCAGGCGGTCGAGTGATCACAGGTGCCAGCCGAGCAGGTTCCAGTGCTGGCAGAACCAGAGGAGGGCGAGCAGTCCCGCCAGCACGACCACCTGGTGGCCGCGGGCCGGGACGCCCGCGTGCCGCCAGGCCCTCACGGTGGTGGCGACCCCGGCGACGGTGAGTGCGAGGACCAGCAGCGGCAGCACCAGGAGGACCTGGACGTTGGCCGGCACGCCGTACAGGATGCTCGTGTCGCCGGTCAGGACCAGCGTGAACAGCACCACGAACACCAGCCCGACCGCGGCGGCGAGCCCGGCCAGGACACGCCCGGTGCGCCAGGCACGCGGAACGGGACGCTTCTTGATCAGGCGGACCACAGCGGCCACCGGCAGGCCGAGCACAGCGGTCAGGGCGGTGACGGCGAACAGCAGGACGATGACGACGTTGACCGGCGGGGTGTCCCACCAAGGGACGCGTTGGTAGGCGGGGCCGTCCGTGGCCACGTACGCGACACCGCTTCCGCCGGTCACCAGCGCCAGCCGCCGCGTACCGCCGTCCTGCTGATAGAGCCCGGGCCCCAGCGGGTTCCACGTCGAGCCCCCGAAGACGAGCTTCCCGCCCTCCGCCCGCAGCCGGGTGGAGCTGGTCAGGGCGACCACCTTCTCGATGCTGGACTCGGCGGACCGGGTGAGCTTGTAGAAGCCTTCGACAGGCATGACGGGAGCACCGCCGTCGGGCACGGCGCGCTTTCCGGGCAGGAAGCGGTCGAAGAAGGCAGGAATGATCTTGGTGGCGGCGTCGGTCCCGCCCGGACTGTTGGTGGAGATGAACAGGCCGAGGTCGGCGTCGGGCACCAGCAGCAACGCGCTCTCGAAGCGCTCCCAGCCGCCGTCGTGCATGATCACGCGATGCCCGTTGAGCGTCTGCTCCTTGAACCCGTGGGCGTACCCGTCGATGCGCGGATCGGCCGCGAACGTCCGCCGGTGCATGAGCCGGCCCGTGGGCTCGTCGAGGATGCGCTGGTCGCCGAAGCGTCCGTCCCGCAGGTGGGCGATCATGAAGTGGGCCATGTCGTTCGCGGTGGCGCTGATCGACCCGTCGGGGGCGAGGTTGTCGAAGACGAACGGCTTGCGGAGGTACGCCCCGCCCTCGTAGTCGTAGCTGCGCGCCAGATCCGCGGCCAAGGGGGCGGGGACGGGCTCGGCGGCCGTGCTGTGCCGCATCGCGAGCGGGTCGAGGATGTGGTCGCGTATGTACTCGTCGTACGGCTGCCCGCTCACCCGCGAGACGATGTATCCGGCCAGCGCCGCCCCATAGTTCGAGTACGCCGACACCTCCCCGGGCGGGCGCACCCGCGCGGGCATGTTGTCGGCGAGATAGTCCGCCAAGGGCGGCACGACCTCCTTGCTCCGCGCCCCCACGCCGATCGTGCGGTCCTCGAACCCGGCCGTGTGGTCCATCAGGTCCTGCAGCGTGATCGGCCGGGGGTAGGTCGCGGGGATCCGGAACGCGGTGAGGTAGCGGTTCACGTCCGCCTTCAGGTCCAGTTTGCCCCGCTGGACCTGCTGCATCACCGCGGTCCAGGTGAACAGCTTGGTGATCGAGGCGATCCGGACCATTGACGTGCCGGGGTCGAAGGGCCTGCGGTTCTCGACGTCGGCCAGTCCGTACCCCTTGCTGAAGAGGATCTTCCCGCCGCCCACCACCGAGACGACCGCGCCCGGCACGTGGTCGGCCGCCAGTCCGTCCGCCATCGCGGCGTCGAAGAAGTCTGCCAGAGCACGTTCGTCCACCGAGATCGCGGCCCGCCTGAACATGAGCGAGGCCACGGTCAAGAGCCACATCTCCCATCTGTTCGACAAGCTCGCCGTCACGAACCGCGTACAGGTGGCCATCGCCGCCTACCGCGCCGGCCTGGTCGACTGACTCAGCCCAGCCCCGTCCCGAATAAAGATCTGGAACGTCTTTACAGACGGCTTTCGTCTATATACATTGCGGGTGCGAAAGGAGTGAACATGTCGATGAACCTCGATGCCGTCGGACAGACCTGGGAGTCGGGCGAGCACGCGTGGACCTCGAAGGACGCCATCCTGTACGCCCTGGGAGTCGGCGCCGGAGCACAGGATCCGCTGGCCGAGCTGGCCTTCACCACCGAGAACTCGCACGGGGTCGCCCAGCAGGTGCTGCCCACGTTCGCCGTGATGCTCGGCGGCGGCGGAGGCGGCCCCAAGCTGGGCGACTTCGACTTCGCGCAGATCCTGCACGCCGAGCAGACGATCCGGCTGGCCGGCCCGCTGCCCGTGGACGGCCGGGTGCGCTCGAGGGCCCGCGTGGCGGGCATCTACGACAAGGGCAGCGGCGCGCTGGCCGTCATGGAGTCCACGATCGTCGACGCCGACACGGGCGCGCCGGTCGTGGAGGTCAGCACCGGGATCTTCGTCCGCGGCGAGGGCGGATTCGGCGGGGAGCGGGGCGAGTCGGCCCCGTGGGAGCGGCCCGACCGCCCGGCCGACCACGTCGTCGTCTACCCGACCCGTACCGACCAGGCGCTGCTCTACCGGCTGAGCGGGGACCGCAACCCCTTGCACTCCGACCCGTGGCTGGCCGCCCGCGCCGGCTTCGAACGGCCCATCCTGCACGGGCTGTGCACCTACGGGTTCACCGGCCGGGCCCTGCTGCACACGCTGTGCGGCTCGGACCCGGCGGCGTTCGGCGGGATGTCGGCCCGCTTCGCCGCTCCGGTGGTGCCCGGGCAGGAGCTCGCCGTGCACATCTGGGACGACGGCCGGTTCGTCACCAAGGTGGGAGACACCGTGGTGCTCGACCGCGGCGTGTTCACCGGGGTGTCGCGGTGAAGCCGCAGCCCACGCCGGAGACGGCGCCGTACTGGGAAGGCGCCCGCCAAGGCGAGCTGCGGGTGCAGCGCTGCGGCGCCTGCGACCGTCACTACTTCTACCCGCGCCCGGCCTGCCGCTACTGCTTCTCGCAGGAGGTGCGCTGGGTGACCGTGTCCGGCCGGGCGCGCCTGGTGTCCTACGTCATCAACCAGCGGCCGATGCCGGGCCTGGAGGGACTGTCGCCGGTGATCGCGCTGGTCGAGCTGGAGGAGGGACCGCGCCTCATGACCAACATCGTGGGCGTCGAGCCCACACCGGAGAACCTGCCGCTGGACCTGCGGCTACAGGTCTGCTTTCAGGATGACGTGCCGGTCTTCCAGCCGGAGGGAGTGACGGCATGAGCATGCACGGAGGCGATGTCGCGATCGTCGGAGCGGCGGAGACCGAGCAGGTGGGCGTACTGCCCGACGTCTCCATGATCGAGCTGCACGCGCGGGCGGCGCGCCGCGCCCTCAAGGACGCCGGCCTGACGCCGGCGGACGTGGACGGCATCGCCACCGCCGGCCCGCTGGCCATGGAGGTCTCCCACCACCTGGGCATCACGCCGCGCTGGCTGGACGGCACCATGGTCGGCGGCTGCAGCTTCATGCTGCACGTCCGCCACGCCGCCGCCGCGATCGCCGCCGGGGCCGCCGACGTGGTGCTCATCACGCACGGCGAGTCGGGCAGATCCCGCGTGGGCGTGCCGCAGTACGGCATGAACGCGGCCTCCGCGGGGGGCCAGTTCGAGATGCCGTACGGGGCGGTGCTGCCGTACGCCACGTTCACCCTGCCCGCCCTGCGCTTCCTGCACGAGCGCGACATGGGCCGGGAGGACCTGGCCCAGGTGGTGGTGGCCCAGCGGGAATGGGCGGCGAAGAACCCGCGCGCCATGCGCCGCGACATCGTGACGGTGGACGAGGTGCTGGCCGGGCCGGTGATCGCCTACCCGTTCACCAAGGACATGTGCTGCGTGGTCACCGACGGCGGTGGCGCCCTGGTGCTGACCAGCGCCGAGCGGGCGGCCGATCTGCCCGGGCGTCCGGTGTACCTGCTGGGCTCGGGCGAGTCGGCCGAAGGCGCGCTGGTCTCCCAGATGGAGGATCCGGGCTCCAGCCTGGCCTTCCGGCGTTCCAGCGCGGAGGCGTTCGCCACGGCCGGAGTGAGCCACGGGGACATCGACCACCTGATGTGTTACGACGCCTTCGCCCACGTACCGCTGTACATGCTCGAAGACCTCGGTTTCGTCGGCCGCGGAGAGTCGGGCGCCTTCATCGCCGACGGCCACACCCGGCCGGGCGGCTCCCTGCCCATGAACACCAACGGCGGCGGGCTCAGTTACACCCATACCGGGATGTACGGCATGTTCGCCATCCAGGAGTCCGTCCGCCAGCTCAGAGGCGAGGCCGACGCCCAGGTGCCGGACGTCGAGATCGGGTTCGTGCAGGGCGTGGGGATGTACTTCGCGGCCTCGGGGAGCCTGGTGCTGTCCAACCGCAGGCCCTGAACCACTCAACAACGCGGCAACAGGAGGACGAAGCCCATATGAGCGGTATCTGTGATGGCCGGGTGGCGATCGTGACCGGCGCGGGGCGCGGTCTCGGCCGTACGCACGCGCTGGAACTGGCGCGGCAGGGGGCCCACGTGGTGGTCAACGACCTCGGCGGCGCCCCGGACGGCACCGGGTCCGACGCCGGCGCGGCGCAGCTGGTGGTGGACGAGATCGTGGCGGCGGGCGGCAAGGCCGTCGCCAACACCGACGACGTCGCCGACTGGCAGGGCGCGAAGCGGCTCATCGACCAGGCGATCGGCGAGTTCGGCGGCCTGGACGTCCTGGTGAACAACGCCGGCATCCTGCGCGACCAGACCATCGCGTCCATGACGGAGGAGAACTGGGACGCGGTGATCCGGGTCCACCTGCGTGGCACCGCCGGGCCGACCCACTTCGCCGCCGAGTACTGGCGCGCGCGGGCCAAGCAGAGCGGGCAGCCACTGCGCGCCCGGCTCATCAACACCACGTCGGCCTCGGGCATCTACGGCAACTTCGGCCAGTCCAACTATGGTGCGGCCAAGGCGGGTATCGCCTCCTTCACCCTCATCGCGGCCACGGAACTCGGCCGCTACGGCGTGACCGCGAACGCCGTCGCGCCCGCCGCGCTCACCCGGCTCACCGAGGCGCTCATGCCGGCCGGCCACGCCGCCGAGCTCGGGCCGGAGCAGGTCTCGCCGCTGGTGGCCTGGCTGGCCAGTACGGAGAGCGACGCCGTCACCGGGCGGGTGTTCGACGTCGGCGGCGGGCGGATCGGTGTCGCCGAGGCGTGGCGGCTCGGCCCGGAGGTGACCAAGCACGATCTATGGGACGCCGCGGACCTCGGTGGCGTGATCCCGGACCTGGTCGCCAAGGCCGCGCCCAACGTCGACATGGGCGGCCGGCCGATCGCCGGTTGACCTTCCCCGTCTCCAACAGGCTCCGTGACCTGGGCCTCGTCCGTGGTGACGTGGTGGCCGCGATGGTCAGGAACGACTCGGCGTACTTCGAGCTCGTCCTGGCCACCGGGCAGATCGGCCTCTACCTGGTGCCGATCAACACCCACCTCGCGCCGGCGGAGGCGGCGTTCATCGTCGGCGACAGCGACGCCAAGGTCCTCCTCGCGCACGCCGACCTGGCCGCCGAGCTCGGCCCGCTCGCCCAGCACCGCTTCGCCGTGGCCGGCGAGGTGCCTGGATGGTCCTCGTACGAGGGCTTCGGCGGTTCGGCGGAGGACCCAGCGGACCGCAGCTCCGGTGTGATCATGGGTTACACCTCGGGCACCACCGGACGGCCCCGGGGCGTCAAGCGGCCACTGCCCGACCTCGACCCCGAGCGGCTGGCCGCGATGACGACCGGGTTGAGCCGCATGTCCGGCCTGGTCAGCGGGGAAGGGACGCACCTGGTCACGTCGCCGCCTGCCCGCGGCCGTACGGGAGCGCTACGACCTGTCGAGCCTGCGCACGCTGGTACACGCGGGCGCGCCCTGCCCGGTCGAGGTCAAGCGTCAGATGATCGCATGGGTCGGCCCGATCCTGTGGGAGTACCTCGGCGCCACCGAGGGGATGGTCAGCACGGTCGGCTCGCCGGAATGGCTGGCCAGGCCCGGCACGGTGGGGTGGCCCTTCCCCGGCTTCGTGGTGAAGCTGCTCGACGACACCGGTGCGGAGGTGCCGGTGGGGGAGGCGGGCACGATCTACTTCGGTGGCTCCGGCGCGTTCGAGTACCACAACGACCCCGACAAGACGCGCGCCAGCCGCGCCCACGGCCTGTCCACGGTCGGGGACATCGGCCGCTTCGACGAGGACGGCTACCTCTATCTGCTCGACCGGCGCACCGACCTCATCCTGTCCGGCGGCGTGAACATCTACCCCGCGGAGATCGAGCAGCACCTGATCACGCACCCGTCGGTGTCCGACGTCGCCGTGATCGGCGTGCCGGACGCCGAGTGGGGGCAGAGCGTGCTGGCCGTGGTCCAGCCCGCCGACCCCGCCACGGCCGGCGACGACCTCGCGGACGAACTGGCGGCGTACTGCAAGGACGGGCTGGCCTCGTACAAGCGTCCGCGTCGTTACGAGTTCCGCTCCGACTTTCCGCGCTCGGCGGCGGGCAAGCTGTTGCGCCGTGAACTGCGTGACGAGTACGGGCGTTGATCGCCGGGTCGTGTAGAGCTACGGCATGCCCCATGGCGTCGTAGTCGCGCGGGCTTGAGGCCATCCGAGCGCGTCGATGTACGCTGCCCCCACGAGTAATCTCCCCCTCGGCTTGGAGGGCCATGGCCGGCATCGGTGTTGTCGAGCTCATCATCGCGTTAGCCGCGATCCTGGCCATCGCGACGTTCGTCTTCGTGGTGCTGATCGCCAACCGCCGCAAGAGATGAGGCAGCCAGGCTGACCCGCTACCGGCTCCGGCGACGGTGGAATTTGCTGGAGTGTTAGGAAACTGCCAGAGTGGCGAAACGGTTGAAGTGGATGACGTGGAGCCGATTCACACCGCGCTGCTTGCCGCCGGTCACGAGATGTGGCTGCCGTTGGAAGAGCGCTGGTACGAGCGCAGCGTCGATGCCGTGGGCGTGCGCCAGTTCGCGGTGCGGGACCCGGACGGCTACCTCCTGCGCATCTCTCAGCAACTGGGAACCCGCCCTCGATAGCCGCCCACGGCACAGGCGCGCCCTCCCTGTCAGGCCACGCCGTTCCTGGATGAATGTTTCATCACCTCATCCCGGCGCGACACGCCGTGAGACCAGATCGGAAGCACCGCACCGCACGGCGGAACCGGGATGGACGAGCGCGGGCCCTTGACGGATCTTCTCGCGTCATATTTGCTCCGCCACAGCTGGCATGCGTGGAAGGAGCTACCCGATTCACCCAAAATGTTAGCGCTCACAGTCGCCGCTTGAGGTCGCTGCCGGCTCGCCCTCGGGTCAGCCTCCCCGCCGTGCCTGCGATGGAGGCGCCCGCGTCCAGGAACTCGTTGACGAGAAGCTGAGGATGAGCATGTTAACGCAAACATTTCGGATCCGCCCGGCCTGCCCGCTGACGACGACGAGGGGTTGAGCATGCGTAGGTGGTGGGCTGCCGCGCTGATGGCCGTGGCCTTGGCGGTAGGCGGGGTGCTGGGGGCCGGGGACGCGGGTGCGGAGTCCAACGGCGGGGTACGGGTCATGCCGTTGGGCGACTCGATCACCGAGGGCACACAGGTGCCGGGCGGGTACCGGATCGGGTTGTGGCAGCGCCTGGCCGTCGGCCGCTACACGGTCGACTTCGTCGGGTCGCAGTTCAACGGGCCGGGCAGCCTGGGCGACCACGATCACGAGGGCCATCCGGGGTGGCGGATCGACCAGATCGACGCGAACATCACCGGCTGGCTGCGTACGTACACACCGCGCACGGTGCTGCTGCACATCGGCACCAACGATGTCCTGCAGAACTACAACCTGGCCGGCGCCCCGCAGCGACTGTCCACGCTGATCGACCACATCACCGCGACCGTGCCCGATGCGGACGTCTTCGTGGCGACCATCATCCCCCTGTCCAACTCCGGCCAGGAGGCGGCCGGCCGCACCTTCAACGCGGCTATCCCCGGCATCGTGCAGAGCAAGGCGAACAGCGGCAAGCATGTCCACCTGATCGACATGCACGGCAAGCTGACCACCTCCGACCTGATCGACGGCATCCACCCCACCGCCGGCGGCTACGACAAGATGGCCGCCGCCTGGTACGAGGCCCTGCAGTCGGTGCCTGGCAGCATCGGCCAGCCGGGGAGCGGCACTCCCGGCCCGACGCCCACGGGCGCGATCAGGGGTGTGGGGTCGGGCAGGTGTCTTGACGTCTCTGGTGTCTCGCAGGCGAACGGCGCGCAGGCGCAGATCTGGGACTGCAACGGTCAGGCCAACCAGCAGTGGACGGCGACCGCGAGCGGTGAGTTGCGGGTCTATGGCGGTAAGTGCCTGGATGTGTACAACCGGGGCACCGCCGATGGCACCAACGTGATCATCTGGGACTGCAGCGGTCAGAACAACCAGCAGTGGCGCCTCAACTCCGACGGCACCATCACCGCCATCGGGGCGAACAAGTGCCTGGACGTGCCGAACGGCGCCACCGCCAACGGCACCAAGCTGGCCATCTGGACGTGCAACGGCGGCCCCAACCAACGCTGGACCCGCACCTGACCCATGACATCCCCCAGCGGTCGGCAGTCCGCACCCGGGCCCTTTGGCTGATCGCCGGGAAATCTCCCCGACACCCCGGTAGGCAGAGGAATCAGATGCGCAGAATTCTCGGCTCAGCACTGGTGACGTTACTCGCGGCCTGCTCCATCGTCGCGATCGGCGGTGGGACGTCGCCCGTCGCCGCCCTGGACAACGGCCTGGCCCGCACGCCCCAAATGGGGTGGAACGACTGGAACAGCTTCGGCTGCAACGTCAACGACGGCCTGATCCGTCAGACGGCCGACGCCATGGTCTCCAGCGGCATGGCGGCGGCGGGCTACACCTACGTCAACATCGACGACTGCTGGTCCACCAAAAGCCGCAACTCCAACGGTGACCTGGTGCCGGATCCGCAGAAGTTCCCCAACGGCATCAAGGCCCTGGCCGACTACATCCATGCCAAAGGGCTCAAGCTCGGCATCTACTCCTCGGCCGGAACCACGACGTGCGCGGGGTACCCGGCCAGCCTGGGCAACGAGCGGCGGGACGCGGCCCTGTGGGCGTCCTGGGGGATCGACTACCTGAAGTACGACAACTGCGGGGACCACAAGGGCCTGAACGGGCAGCAGCGGTACACGGCCATGCGTGACGCGCTGGTCGCGACCGGACGTCAGATCGTGTACAGCCTGTGCAACTGGGGGCAGGAGAGCGTCTGGACGTGGGGGATGCCCGTGGGCAACTCCTGGCGCGACACCGGCGACATCGCGGCCAACTGGAACTCGATCATGGGCATCCTGGATCAGCAGGTCGGTCTCGAGGCGTACTCGGGCCCAGGTGGGTGGAACGACCCCGACATGCTGGAGGTCGGCGTCGGCGGGGTGACGGGGACCGAGGCCCGCGCGCACTTCAGCCTGTGGTCGCTGCTGAACGCGCCGCTCCTCGCCGGAAACGACATCCGCACGATGAGCGCCGACACGCGCACGATCCTCACCAACGCCGAGGTCATCGCGGTCAACCAGGACTGGGGCGGCAGGCAGGGCCACAAGATCAGCGACAACGGCGACCTGGAGGTCTGGCGCAAACCGATGTCGAACGGCTCGGTCGCGGTCGTGCTGCTCAACCGGGGCACCTCCACCTCGACGATCTCCACCACCGCCTCCGCCCTGGGGCTGGGGTCCGCGTCCTCCTACTCGGTGCGCGACCTGTGGGCGCACACGACGTCCTCCTCGTCCGGGACGATCAGCGCGTCGGTCCCCGGACACGGGGCGGCCATGTACGTCGTGACCGGAGGAGGTATCGTCACGCCGCCCGCGGGCGCGATCAAGGGGGTCGGCTCGGGCCGGTGCCTGGACGTCGTCGACGCCTCACAGGCCAACGGCGCGCAGACGCAGATCTGGGACTGCGGCGGCCAGGCCGGCCAGCAGTGGACGCCGACCGCGAGCGGTGAGCTACGGGTCTACGGCGGCAAGTGTCTGGACGTTTACAACAGGGGAACCGCCAACGGCACCAATGTCATCATCTGGGAGTGCAACGGCCAGGACAACCAGCAATGGCGCTTCAACTCCGACGGCACCATCACGGCGATCGGCGCGAACAAATGCCTGGACGTACCGAACAACGCCACCGCCAACGGCACCAAGCTGACCATCTGGACGTGCAACGGCGGCCCCAACCAACGCTGGACCCGCACCTGACCTGGCAAGGTTCGTCTCGACGAGCCCGACCTGGCCGTGGCGATCAGGGCGCCGCGGAGTAACTTGCCTCCGCGGCGACGTCCTGGTCCGCGATCCACGCGCAGCCGCTGTCCGGGGTTCCGCAGTGCGCGATGACCGTGTCCAGGCGGTCACGGGTATGGGTCAGCGCGGTGATCTGGGCATCGATGCGATCGCGCTCGGCGGCGAGCCGGGCACGCGACTCCGGAGTACTGACCTTGGCTTCGACGCAGGGCAGCAGTTCGGCGATGGTCCGGCTGGACAGACCGGCCCCGTAAAGCATCTGGATCAGCTGGACGCGGTCGGCCGCCGGCTCCGGGTAGTGGCGCTGCCCGGAGTCGCTCCGGTACGCGGCCAGCAGTCCCTGCTCTTCGTAGTAGCGCAGGGCCCGCACGCTGACGCCCGACCTTGTCGCCAACTCGCCGATACGCACCGTGACCTCCATCACAAGATTTGCCTCTGACGTCAACGTCAGGTTTTAGCCTATCCGCATGCAGATCAACGGAGCACATGTGCTGGTGACCGGGGCCAACCGCGGCCTCGGACGGCAATTCGTCCAGTCTCTCCTCGACCGCGGCGCAGGCAAGGTGTACGCCACCGCCCGCCGCCCGGAGCTCATCGACGTACCGGGGGTCGTCCCGCTGCGCCTCGACATCACGGATCCGGCATCGGTCGCCGCCGCGGCGGCAGCGGCACCTGAGGTCAAGATCGTCATCAACAATGCGGGAATCTCGACCGGGGCGAATCTGGTCACCGGGGACCTGGACACGATTCGCCGCGAGATGGACACCCACTTCTACGGCACCCTCAACGTGATCCGTGCCTTCGCACCCCAGCTGGCCGACGGCGCGATCCTCAACGTTCTGTCCGCGATCTCGTGGCTCGCCTTCGACGGTGCCGGCGGATACCACGCGGCGAAGGCCGCCGAGTGGGCGCTCACCAACAGCGTCCGCTTGGAGCTGGCCCACCAGCGCACTCTGGTGACGGGCCTGCACCTGGGCGCCGCGGACACCGACATGATGGCCTGGTACGACGGCGACAAGAGCGCCCCCGAGGTGATCGTCGCGGCGGCCCTCGACGGTATCGAGGCGCACCGGGCCGAGGTGCTCGCCGACGACTGGAGTCGCCAGGTGAAGGCATGGCTGTCCGAGGACCCGACTGTCATCTACCGGGAAGCGGCGGCCGCCCTCACGGCCTGACTCGCTGCCCCTTCTCTGGTGGCCGGCCCAGCTGGCACGCTGAACCCCCTGGATCCCACCGTGGCGGCAGTTCACCGTCAAGGACAGGACAGCGATGCAGGCGCGGGCCGGTTCCCCCGCCGCGCGGCCGTACGCACCTAGCCCGAGCCGACGGGCCAGCTGATCACGGCCGTGGCCGGTGATAGGGCGGGGGATGTCGGAGACCGCGTCACCACTCGCGGGCGGCGATCAACTCTTCCGTATCCGCGTCTGCGAAACCGTACGCCGACGCGACGAACCAGAAGTCCTCGGCGATCACTTCTCGCGCGACCGTCTCGATCTCACTGCCGGCCGCCTCGAAGTCCGCCTCCAGCGCGTTGAACTCCGCCGTTGCGACCTCCGTGAGCGCGTACAACGCCGCCAGATCCGAGGGCCGCTCGGCCTCGATCCGCTCGCACAGCCTCAGCAGGATCGCTTTGCCCTTGTCGACCACGTGATCGGGAAAATACCCGTCGTCGTACATGCCCCCGAGAAATGTATGGCTGGCCACTTGCTCATTCGTGGGCGACACCGGGATCCCCTGTTCTCCCCATCGGCCGGGGTTTTCGGCGACTCCGGCTTCGCGTGCGGCGGAGCTGATCGCCGTCGGAGGCAGACTAGCGGCATGTGGGATCGGACGTGCTCGCATCGGTCCACGATCAAGGGCGCTCGCCCCGGCCGGCGAGTGCGTCGAAGAGAGGCCAGCCGTCCATCTCCGTCTCACCCGGGGTCGCGGGTAGGGCGTCGCGCGCGGCTGTCTCGTCGAGCAGTCGCCGGACGACCCCCGGCTCGTGGAGGTTGAGCAGATCTCCGCGACCATTGGTGATCGAGCCCGCGTACCAGTGCCCCTCGGCGACATAGCGGCCGGGACCCGCGCGAAAGACGATGCGCAGGGTCACGCCGGTGCCCTCGCGGTGAAGAGAGAGGATCTCGCGGCATTCGGCATGTTTGTGATGTACCGACCACAGCCAGGTCGCATCACCGACGACGAGGCTACGGAGGCGACGGTTGAGCCCCATCCCCGCACTCTATGAGGCGAGATGCGGCGGGAGGTTCCCGGTGTCCTCACCCTTTCGGGGAGAAGTGTGTAGCGGGTTGGTCGATACGCCCGACGTGCAGCACTTTGTGCAATTGACTGAATGCTTACAGTGATTGACGCTGGTTGTGGCCTCGCACGAAGCGATGGCCGCCCGTACGTGAAGGAGCGGATCGCATGGACTCCCCAGAACTCTTCACCCACGTCTACACCGCCGGCCAAGGATGCATACCCGAAGGCGGCTTGTGCGTCGGCATCGCCGGGCCGGTTGGCCGATGCTGCCCAGGACTGGTCTGCCGCTCGCTCGCCCCCGACCTCTCTCTGTGCGAGCACCGCTGACGATGAAGATCGGCTGGGGGCGGCAGACGGTGCTGGCCGGGCTGGCGGCCGGTGGGGCGGTGCTGGCGCGTACCGATACCGCGATCGGGGCGTATCTCAACGCCCCGGCGGCTCGCTGGCTGCGGCGGATCACCGCGACCGGGCTGGACGAACCGCCCGGGCAGGCGGCCCTGACCTGCTTGCGGGTGTGGGCGAGCACGGGCCTCATCACGCTGGACGAGCAGGCCGCGATCCTGGTCGGCGACCCCGCGATCGAGGAGTACGAGGAGCGCGGGCGGGCCGTGCGGCGCGAGCTGCTCCAGCGGGCCGCCCTGTTCCCGCCAGCCGACACGCCGATCCTGGCGGTCGGGGTGGGCCGTGACTGTGCCTACTGCGACCAGCTCCTGATCGACCTGGCCGCCAACGCGCCCTTGCGGGACGGCGGTGTGGTGGCGTCCGGCGACGACCAGACCCGGGTGTTCGGAACCGTTCCCGGCGCCGGACCCGATCGGCTGGCCGAGCTGGCCCGGGCGGCCGCGCCCCTCGGCACGCCCAGCGGCGTGCTGCTCCGCCCGGGCAGGCCGCCGCGGATCCTGGAGGGCTACCGCCAGGTGAGCGCCGCGATCGTGTCGATGTTCGGGGACGAACCCGACCGGGTGGTGGTGGAGACGCCCAGTTCCTGCTCGGTGAACGTCACCTCCGGCGAGGGCACCTCGGTGCGGCCGGTCCGCGCCGGCGACCGCGTCGTGGGGATCGCCACCCGGGGTGCGGTCACCGGCGAACTCGACGGCTGGCTGTCGGCGCACACCGCCGACGCCGCGTACGCGCCGGCCACCCTCACCGTCGAACGGCCCAGGAACCTGTATCTGGTGTATCGGGGCGGTGCGATGATCGCCCGGCACAGAACGCCGGCCGACACCATCGCCTGCTTGCAGGCCCTGCTGGCCGCATACGCCGACCACGCAGGCGCGGCCGAGGACGAGGCCGACGTGGACTGCGGGGTGCTGTGGCACCCTGACCGAGCGGCCGTGCTCATCCCCGATCACTGGCTGTCGCCGATGACCAAGAAATCCTCCCGGCTGCGCCGCAGTGGCTGGCAGCTGTGCCCGCAACCCTATGTACGGCTCAGCATGCGCGACGGTCAGGCGTGGGCGCGGGTGCGTCCGCTCGGCGAAGATCCCCAGGTGGCGCCGGTCGCGTTCCTGGCCGTAGATCCACCGGCCCCGGCGACCGACGAGCAGCTCGCCCGCACCCCCAGCAGCGAAGAACGCGCGGCGCAACTGGTGTGCTGGGCGGTCCGGCCGCTCACCCCGCCACGCCTGCACGCCCTGGCCGCCACCGCGCACCACATCCCCATCCGTACCCTGGGTCCTGACCCGATCCTCGCCGAACTCTCCACCCTGGTACTCGCGCGAGGAGCCGACTCGCTCGAGCGAGTGAGGGCTGATTAAACCGACCTTGACCTGTGTGGTTGCCGTCCAAGGTAAATTTCTGACCGGGTTCACGCGGATAACCGGGCCGTGACCAGCTGTGATAAGGCTGCCGTCAACCCTCTCATACAGTTCTGATCACCGGCTTAACCTGCACTTACGCGCTCCTTGGCACTCTTGAGTCATCGGTACTTGAGGAGATGACGATGAACGCGAACGAGCCTCGCGAGCAGGGCGCCGGCGGCTGGAGCCAGTTCGGCGACCAGCCGCCCTCCGCCGGGGGCTTTCCCCGGCGAGACACCGTGATCATGAACCAGCCTCCGCCTCCCAAGCCGCCCAGGCGGGGCTTCTCCGTCGGGCGCAAGACGATCGCCGGGCTCGCCTTGGCGGCCGTGGCCGTGGGCGGCGGCGCGGTGGGGGCCGTCGCCGCCACGGCGTTCCAGGACACCACAGTCGTCTCCGCGCCGAGCCCGGTCTTCAAGGCGGCCTCCAACCAGCTCACCGTGGCCCAGGTCGCGCAGAAGGTGCAGCCTTCGGTCGTGATGATCCAGGGGCAGACCGGCGAGGGTTCGGGCGTGGTGCTGTCCGATGACGGGCTCATCCTCACCAACAACCACGTGGTCGTCGGCGCCGGGCAGGGCGGGCAGATGACCGTCAAGTTCAACGACGGCAAGACGGCCAAGGCGTCGGTCGTGGGCACCGACCCGTCCACCGACCTCGCGGTCATCAGGGCCGACGGCGTCTCGGGCCTGACCAAGGCCTCGCTCGGCGACAGCGACCAGCTCCAGGTCGGCGACGCCGTACTGGCCATCGGCAGCCCGCTCGGCCTCGACGGCTCCGTCACGGCGGGCATCGTCAGCGCGCTCAACCGCACGGTCACCGTCGGCGGCGAGCAGGACCAGCAGCAGCAGCTTCCGCCTGGCTGGGGCCAGCAGCGGGAGCAGCAGCAGGGTCAGGAGAGCGGGGCGACGACGCTCGGCGACGCCATCCAGACCGACGCGGCCATCAACCCGGGCAACTCCGGCGGCGCGCTGGTCAACGCGGCCGGTCAGGTGATCGGCATCAACAGCGCGATCGCCACCAACGGCGGCAGCAGCGGCAACATCGGCGTCGGCTTCGCCATCCCGGTCAACACCGCCAAGCAGGTCTCCGACCAGCTCATCAGCGGTGGCAAGGTGACTCACGCCTTCCTCGGCGTGAGCGTCACCGACGCCACCGGCGACGTGCCCGGCGCGCTGATCCGCCAGGTCACCTCCGGAAGCCCTGCCGACAAGGCCGGGCTGAAGCAGGGCGACCTCATCACCAAGATCGGCAACACGCCGGTGGAGGGCGGAGATACAGTTGTTGGCCAGGTCAGAGGTTTCAAAGTAGGCCAACAGGTTCAGATCACTTATATGAGGGACGGAAAGTCGAGTAACGTCTCCGTCACCCTCGAAGAGAAGAAATAACCGGACCCCCTCACGGACGGGTGTGCCGTCGAGATCGCTGCGGACTCGGCGGCACACCCCCCGTTCGAGGTGATCTCATCTCAAGAGAAGCGGCGGCCCTCGTCGCGCCGGTAGGCCCAGCCCGCGGCCAGCGCCGCGATCACGGTCCACACGCCGAGCATGATCACCGCGATCATGTTCGGCGAGGTGCCGGTCGTCACGGCCCAGATCAGCTCCCCGGCGCCACGGCTCGGCACGAACGGCGACACCTTCTGCACGAAGTCCGGCATGATCTGCGGCGGCAGGAACAGCCCGCCCAGGATCGCGATCGGGAAGAACACGACCTGCGACACGCCGATGGCCGCCTTCGAGGCCAGCACGAAGCCCAGGAACAGGCCGATCAGCATGAACGGCACCGCCCCGCCGAGCAGCGCGAGCAGCCCGATCAGCAGGTTCGGCACCGTGATGGTCGCCGTGGTGAACAGGGCCGCGATCAGCACCACCGGGATCGTCGACACCAGCATCGTGGCCATCGTCGTGAGGATCCGCCCGGCGAAGCGGGGGAACGGTCCAGCGGGCAGCGTGCGTACGTAGGGGTTCCACGGTAGTTCGCGGTCCTGCGCGACCGTGATGCTGAGCCCCATGAGCGCGGCCGACATGGCGCCGATCATCATCATCGACCCCGTCGCCCGCGTCGCGGCCACCGGATCGTCCCCCGTGAACGGCACCACGAACGCCAGCATCGACGCGGCCGGGAAGAACGAGCTGGCGACCAGGCCGATCGGCACCCGGAGCTGCTCCAGCATCAGATAGCGGGTGTGGGCCAGGATCAGGCTAGACATGTTCGGTCTCCTTGGCGGTGATGGCGAGGAAGGCTTCCTCGAGCGAGGTCGGCCTGATCTCCAGACCGGAGAACGGCGTGCCGCTCCGCACCAGCTCGACGACCAGCCGGTCGGGGTCGGTGGTCACCAGGTTGATCCGGCCGTCCGCACGCTCGCTGGCGAGTACGCCGGGCAGCTCGGGCAGGTCCTCGGCGACCAGCGAGACGCGCCGCACACCCACCATGTCGCGTACGGCCCGCACGGTGTCGTCGGCGAGCACCCGGCCGTGGCCGACGACCACGACCCGCTGGGCCAGGGCCTCGATCTCCTCCAGGTAGTGGCTGGTGAGCAGGACCGTGCCGCCGCCCTCATGGAAGTCCTTGACGCCGTCCCAGAGCGCGCGCCTGGCCTCCACGTCGAGGCCGGTGGTCGGCTCGTCGAGGAAGACCATCCGCGGGTTGCCGGCGAAGGCCAGCGCCACGCCCAGCCGCCGCTTCTGGCCGCCGGACAGGCCACCGATCTGCCGCTTGACCAGGTCGTCGAGGCCGAACCGGGCGAGTAACTCCCCTTTATCGGCTTTTTCCGGATAATGGGCTGAGACGAAGTCGACGATCTCGCCTACTCGCAGCGATTCGGGCAGGCCCGTCTCCTGCGGCGTGACCCCGATGCCTCGGCGTACCACCGGATCCTGCGGGGAACCGCCGAGCAGTTCGACCGTGCCGGACGTCTGTTTGCGCAGGCCCACGAACAGGTTGATGAGCGTCGACTTGCCCGCGCCGTTGGGGCCGAGCAGGCCGACGAGCTCTCCCGCCCTGATGTCGAGCGAGACGCGGTCGAGGGCCAGCACGTCGCCGTAGCGCCGGGTGACCTCCACCGTTCTGGCGAGGATGGTCATGGAGTGCCTCCTGCGGAGTCGAGTAGGGCGCGGATCGCCTTGGTGTAGTCGTCGAAGGCGACCTGGCCGCGCTTGGTGAGCGAGACATAGGTGACCGGGGTACGGCCCTTGTGCGTCTTCGTGATCTGGACGTAGCCGACTTCCTCGAGCTTGGTCAGGTGGACCGAGAGGTTGCCGGCCGTCATGCCGAGCAGATCCTTGAGTGCGGGGAAGGCGATCTCGTCGCCCCCGCCCATCGCGTTGAGCGTCGCCACGACGCGTAGCCTGGCCTGCGCGTGGATCACCGGATCGAGCTCCGGAACATCACCGGCCGTCACCGGCACTGCCTCCATCGCCACCACAGGCCCAGGACGATCTGCCCGAAGCCGAGCAGCACCGCCGTCAGCAGCGCGTGCCAGCCGGGGCCGAGCAGCACGCCCAGGCCGTTGACGGCGGTCACGCCGACGCCGACGAAGAACATCGGCCAGTACAGGAAGATCGCGCCGCCGGCCATGTACATGACGCCCACCACCAGCATGGAGACGCCCGCCCAGAGCAGACCGGACTCTCCTTCCGGCAGCATCGGGCTGATCCGGATGGCGATGATCGACATCACCACCATCCCGGCGAACCACGTGTAGCCATACATGGCGCCCCTGGCCGAGCTCTCGCCCCGGACGCCGATGTTCATCTTGGTGATCTCGTACGCGGATAGAGAGCCCGCGATCACCATGGAGATCATCAGGACGGCCACCGCCTGCATCTGCGAGATCGGCGCGTACGGCTTGCCGTCCAGCCCGTAGTGCAGGAAGACGCAGGTGAAGCCGATCAACCAGGCCACGCCCCAGGGGACGTACAGGAACAGGGGATCACCCCTGAACCTTCGCACCGTGGCGGCTCGCTGCTCCTCGATGAGGCGCAGAGTCTCCTCCGGGCTGGGGGCTCGCTCGCCGTCGTCTACCATGACAACTCCTCTTAGCCTCAAACTGGTTTGTACTTTAAACCAGCTTGCGCCGCCAACACAACCCGCCGGGGCGAGGAGAGGAATCAGAGAGCGGGAAAGCCCCTGGTCCGCCAGGTGTCGCCGCTCGCGGTCACCGCGAACGCCTCCAGGCCGGAGGTCTCCTCCACCCAGTCGCGGGCGGCGTCGCCCATCGCGAACGCCGCCGTCGCGAAGGCGTCGACGGCGGTCAGGCGGGGGCCGACGAGGGTGATGGAGAGCAGCGCGTCGGCGGCGCGCCCGGTGTGGGGGTCGAGGATGTGCGGGCCGCGCTCGGCGCTGCCCGAGGTGGCGATGGCCAGGTCATGGCCGGTGACCACGGTGCAGAGGGCGCCGGGCCGGGCGGGGTGCGCGATGCCGATCCGCCACGGCGAGGGGCCGGGGCCGAGCTGGATGTCGCCGCCGCCGTTGACGCAGTGGCGGCGCGCGCCCGCCTCGGACAGGATCCGGGACGCCTCCTCGATCGCCCACCCTTTCACCAGGCCGGACGGGTCCAGGCGGCCACCGGGGTAGATGGTGAAATATCCGTTCGTGTCGTGTTCTGCCTGTGCGCACAGCGAGAGCACCTGGGCCACCTCGGGCGGGCAGCCGGACAGCTCGATCTCGCCCCGGCCGAGGCGGCTGATCGCGCTGTCCGGCCGGTAGGTGGAGAAGACCGCGTCCACGTGGTGCAGCCAGGCGACCGCCCGCGCCACCGCCCCCGCCGTCGCATCGTCGGCGCGGGCGGTCGTGCTGGCGGTGGCGTCGGGGTCGGCGTCGCGTACGTCGAAGGAGAAGACGGTCCCCATCGCGTGCTCGACGTGGCGGGTCACAGCCCGGCCCGGTCGATGGCGCTCTGCAGGGAGCGGGTGTAGCCGTCGCTGGTGTACGTGGCGCCCGAGACGGAGTCGATCTGGGCGCTCTGGGCGGACAGGGCCTCCTCCTGGAGGACCGGCAGCGCCCTGTCGTTGATCTCGACGTCGCGCCGGTTCTCGTTCGGCGCCTGGAGCACCTGGACGTCGGAGATCTTGCCGCCGCTGACGCTGATCCGCACCTGTACGGGGCCCCAGCGCGTGTCGGCCACGTCGCCGTCGACCGTCCGGGCACCTGCGGATCCCTCGGACGAGGTGGACGAGGTGGGCGCCGGCGTCGCGGACGTCTGGGTCTGGGCGAGGGCGGCGGGTGGCTGGGTGGCCCCGGTGACGTCGTGCGGCTTGAACGACAGCAGCAATGCCAGGCCGATGGCGGTGGCGACCACCGCGAGCAGCGCTCTCCGCATGGCGGGAACCTCCTGAAAAGGGAACTAGAACGCGGACTGAAGGCTGGGGCTAGAACTCGAACGACTCGTGATGGATGCGATGGGCGGGCACGCCCGCCGCACGCAGCGCCCCGATCGCCGCCCGCGTCATCTCGGGCGGCCCGCACACGTAGGCGTCGTGCTCGCGGAGGTCGGGCAGCAGGCGGTCGAGCCCGTCGAACAGGTCCGGGGACCTCGGCCCGACCGAGCAGTAGAGCCGGGCGTCCCCGCGTACCCTGGCGATCTCCTCCAGCTCGTCCCGGAACAGCAGCTCCTCCGGCGTACGCGCGCGATAGAGCAGCGTCAGCCGCCCGGGCAGCGTCTCGAACAGCGTGCGCAGCGGCGTGATGCCGACCCCGCCCGCGATCAGCACCGACTTGCGGGCGCGGCCGAGACGTGCGGTGAAGCCGCCGTACGGCCCCTCGGCGATGACCCGGGTGCCCGGCCGCATCCGGGCGAGCGCCGCGCTGTGGTCGCCCAGCGCCTTGACCGTGATGCGCAGCCCGCCACGGTCCGGCGCGGCGGACAGCGAGTAGGGGTTGGCCGACCACCACAGCTCACGGGTCAGGAAGCGCCACCGGAAGAACTGGCCCGGTTCGGCGCCGAGCCGCGCCAGGTTCCGGCCGGTGAGATGGATCGAGACGACGCCCGGCGCGTCGGCGCTGACGTGGGCCACCCGCAGCCGGTGGCGCGCCCATACCCGGACCGGGCCGAGGAAGCGGTACCAGATCAGCAGCGCGGCCACCCCGAGGTAGAGGGCGTACCAGGCGTACTGGGCCACCTGATCGCCGGTGAACTGGGCGCCGGTCGCCAGTTGGTGCCCGAACGCCAGCCAGGCCGCGAGGTAGGTGTAGAAGTGCAGGTAGTACCAGGTCTCGTAGCGCAGCCTGCGGCGGGCGGCGCGGGCCGACACCAGGGCCACCCCGAGCAGCAGGAGGAAGGCCACGGTCGCCTTCAGCACGTCGGGGAAGGACAGCGCCATCGTGACGGCCTCGTCCACCACCCCGGCCTGGTCGGCGACCGCGTACCCCCAGATGATCGTCAGGACGTGCGCGGTGACCAGCCCGATGACGTACCGGCCGCCCATGGCGTGCCAGCGGGCCAGCCGATCGCTGCCCACGCCGCGCTCCAGAGCCGGGACGCGGGCCATCAGCCCGAGCAGCACGGCCATGCCGTACCCGGACAGCAGGCCCGTGACGCGGCCGCTCTCGGTGAGCCAGCCGTCCAGGCCCGACACGGACGGCGTGCCGCGCCACCACAGGACGACGACCGCGACCGCGCCGGCCACCACGGCCGCCAGCACGGGCTCGGGCCGGAGGCGGCGGCGCGGCGGCGCGGCAAGAGCGGCCCGAGCCGGTGCGTGAAGAGTGGTCATGGGAGTAGACCGTGCCCGGCGAACCTCTGATTTCCCTATGAACGGAGCCCTTCAGAGGATTCTCAGAAGAACCTCGTATTTTGTGACGAAGAGGAGGAAACATGAACAGCCTGCTGCGCCCGGACGGCACACCGATCCGCGTGCTCGTCGTGGACGACGAGCCGGACCTCCTCGAAGTGCTGGAGAAGACGCTGTGCCAGGAAGGCTGGCAGGTGCGCACCGCGGCGAGCGGGGCCGCCGCGATCCGCGCGGCCGAAGGGTTCGCGCCGGACGCCGCGGTCCTGGACGTCATGCTGCCCGACCTGAACGGGCTGGAGCTCATGCGCCGGCTCCGGGCGCTGCGGCCCGAGCTGTGCGTGCTGTTCCTGACCGCGCGGGACGCGGTCGAGGACCGGGTCGCGGGCATCACGGCGGGCGGCGACGACTACGTGACCAAGCCGTTCAGCCTGGACGAGGTGCTCGCGCGGCTGCGCGGGCTGCTGCGCCGGGCGGGCATGGCGCGGCCCGGCACCGAGGACCGGCTCGTGGTGGCCGACCTGTCCATGGACGAGGAGGCCAGAGAGGTGAGCAGGGCCGGTACGCCGGTCGAGCTGACGCCCACCGAGTTCGAGCTGCTGCGGCTGCTCATGTGCAACCCGCGCCGGGTGCTCAGCAAGGCGCAGATCCTCGACCACGTCTGGTCCTATGACTTCGGCGGCCAGGCCCACGTCGTGGAGCTGTACATCAGCTACCTGCGCAAGAAGATCGACGCGGGCCGCCGGCCGCTGATCCACACCGTGCGCGGCGTCGGGTACGTGCTCAAGCCGTGAACCTCGCCCCTCGCACGCTCAGGGCCCGGCTGATCGCCGGCTTGCTCGTCCTCCTCGCGCTGTCGTGCGCGGCCATCGGCGTCGCCACGTCGGTGGCGATGGAGCGGTTCCTGCTCGCCCGCGTCGACCAGCAGATCGCCGCCGACGGCCCCCGGTTCGCCGCGAGCCTGGAGCACGGCGAGGACACGCGGGGACAGGCACGGGGTACGTTCGGCGCGCGGCTGGTCGGCGGGCGCGTCACCCACGCGGCGGTGGTGTCGGAGCGGGACGGCACCCACCCCGGACTCAGCCCTGACGACGAGGCGATCCTGGCGGCGCTGCCGGTCGGGGGGCCGCCGCAGACCGTGGACCTGTCCAAGCTGGACGACTACCGGCTCGTCGCCGCCCCGGGCCGGGACGGCGACGTCATGATCACCGGGCTGTCCCTGCACGGTGTCGAGGAGACGCTGAACCGCCTGTGGCTGTTCGAGCTGGTGATGTTCGCCGGCGCGCTGACCGTCACGGGGGTCGCGGGCGCCCTGTGGGTACGGCTGGCGCTGCGCCCCCTGCAACGCATCGCCACGACGGCCCGCAAGGTCGCCGAGCTGCCCCTGGCCAGCGGCGAGGTGACCCTGGCCGAACGCGTACCCGACACCGACCCGCGCACCGAGACGGGACAGGTCGGCGCCGCGTTCAACCGCATGCTGGGCCACGTGGAGGCCGCTCTGGGCCGCCGGCACGCCGTCGAGCAGCGGCTGCGCGCCTTCGCCGCCGACGCCAGCCACGAGCTGCGCACCCCGCTGGCCGCGATCCGCGGGCACGCCGAGCTCGCCCTGCGCGGCGACGAGCCGATGGCGGACGGCGTACGGCACGCGCTCGGCAGGATCGACGCCGAGTCGGGGCGGATGAGCGAGCTGGTCGACGAGCTGCTCCTGCTGGCCCGGCTCGACGCGGGACGGCCGCTGGCCCGGGAGGAGGTCGACCTGTCCCGCCTGGCGATCGAGGCCACGGGCGACGCGCGGGCCGCGGGGCCCGGCCACCGCTGGCGGCTGGAGCTGCCGGAGGACCCCGTCACGGTGACCGGCGACGCGCTCCGGCTGCACCAGGTGATCGCGAGCCTGCTGAGCAACGCCCGCGTCCACACTCCGGACGGCACCACGGTCGTCGTGGCCGTACGGAGGCTGCCGGGCGCGGTGGAGGTCACCGTCGAGGACGACGGTCCCGGCGTGCCGGCCGGGCTGGAGGAGGAGATCTTCGAGCGGTTCTCCCGCGCCGACCAGGGCCGGTCACGCGCCACCGGAGGGGCTGGGCTCGGGCTGGCGATCGTCCGCGCCGTGGTGGTCGCGCACGGTGGCTCGGTGGACGTACGGAGCGGTCCGGGCCGGACCGAGTTCCGGCTGCTCCTACCTTCGGAGGGCTGAGCGTGAAGGCGTCCGGGGGGGCTTCCTGCCGGACGCCTTCGTGCGTTCGCGTGGTCAACGGGCCTCGATCGGGCCGCCGAGCGTGGCCACGTCCTCGGCGGCGTCGCCGAGGAGCTTGTCGGCCAGGTCCATCAGCGCCCGCCCCGCGGCCAGCTCGTCGCCGATCTCCGGCACGGCACGGTCATCGGGGTTGCGCCTGGCCACGCCGACACTCTCATGCCACCCGCTGTCCTCGGCGGACAGGACCGCACGGGCCAGCGTGCGCTCATCGGTGTCGTCCTCGCTGATGTAGATCTGCACGGTCCACTGCTTGCTCCGCATGATGCCTCCCTGTACGTCCTCGGTACGTACTGGGCACCTGCCCCCAGGGAATGCGGTGTCACGGACTTCCGGACACCGGCATGCGCCATATGCCAGCATGTCCGCATGCTGGCGAGTCTCGACACGATCGACTGGGCCGACCTGACGCACGCCTACGGCCGCGCGAAGGACGTACCGGACCAGATCCGCGCCCTGCGCTCTCCCGATCCCGGCATCCGGGACAAGGCTCTGCACAGCCTGTACGGGAACATCTTCCACCAGGGCACCCGCTACGAGGCGAGCGCCCACGCGGTGCCGTTCCTGCTGGAACTGCTCGCCGACCCCGAGACGCCGGACCGTCCGGCCGTGCTGCACCTGCTGACGCAGCTGGCCATCGGCTACGGCGAGCAGCTCCTGCCGTCCGGCTATCCCCTCGACGACCATCGCGCCACGGCGGCGGGCGGGGACCTGTTGCTGGCCGCCGGCAAGCAGTTCACGGACGACGAGGACGACGAAGACGAGGACGACGAAGAGGACGAAGACGACGACTGGGGCGAGGATGTCGCCCTGTTCCAGTACCTCCAGACGCTTGAGCCCGCCGAGGAGGAGCGGCTGTTCGCGTACTTCGCGCTGATGGCGTACGACGCGGTCGGCGCCGGGCTGCCGCTGTTCCGCGACCTGCTCGCCGACGCGGACGCCCCGGTGCGCGCCGCCGCGGCCTACGCCCTGGCCTGGTACCCCGAGGAGCGGGCCGCCGGCCTGCCGCCGCTGCTCAGGGCGGCGGCCGACGAGCACCCGGCGGTGGCAGCCACCGCCCTGGTCGCGATCGGCCTGCTCGGCTCGTTCAGCACGGCTCCCGAAACGGCGACAGCGCTGGACGCCGCCCTCGACGATCCCCGCGACGTGGTGCGCTGGGGCGCGGCCGTCGCGCAGGCCCGGCTGCGGGGCTCGGAGGCGGACGGCCGGGTCGCGGAGGAACTGCGGGGCTGGGCCGGCCGCGACGACGCCGCGTACGAGGAGATCGCGTTCAACTACGGCGACCTCCGGGGCTACGCCGCGCTGGCGCTGCGTGAGCTCGGCGACGAGCCGCTGGCCTGATCCTGGAGTCACTACGCTGGCGGGACCTCTTTCACCGAAAGGTCGATCATGCGCAGCTCCGTCTTCGACAACCTCGATCCGCGCCAGGTTCCCGCCGGCTTCGCCCTGGCCAACGGCAAGATGCTCCGGGTCCAGCTGCCCCACGAGGTGCTGGCCAAGCAGGGCTCGATGGTGGCCTTCCAGGGCCAGATGGACTTCGAGTACGAGGGCGCGGGCGGCATCGGCAAGCTGCTCAAGAAGGCCGTGACGGGTGAGGGCGCGTCGCTGATGCGCGTACGCGGCCAGGGCCTGCTCTACCTCGCGGACAACGCCGACGACATCCACCTGTTCTACCTGGAGAACGAGGGGCTGACCGTCAACGGGCGCAACCTGCTGGCCTTCCAGCCGCAGCTCACCTGGGACATCCAGCGGGTGCAGGGCGCGGGCGTCGCGGCGGGCGGGTTGTTCAACACCACGCTCACCGGCACCGGGTGGGTGGCGGTCACCACGCACGGCACGCCGGTGCTGCTGGACGCCGCGGCCATGCCGACGTACGCGGACGGGCAGTCGGCCGTCTGCTGGAGCACCGGCCTGCACGTCGGCGTGAACCGGACGATCAAGGTCGGCGCGCTGATCGGCCGGGGGAGCGGTGAGGCGATGCAGCTCGCCTTCCAGGGCCAGGGGTTCGTGCTGGTGCAGGCGAGCGAGGGCGTGCCGGTGGTGAAGTCGCAGTAGCCGCCCGGCCGAAGGAGCAGTGGGGCGCTGCCCGGTGACGGCTCGGGATTGTCCGCGACCTTCTCAGCGGCTCCTGGCGACGAGGTGGACCAGCACGGATTCGTCGGGGAACAGTGGCGGCACGGCGATGCCCGAGCCGGCCAGCGCGGAGCCGGGCAGGGCGAAGTCGCCGGTCGTCCAGGCCGGGGCGGTCCCGTGCGAGGTCACGGGCATGAGCGGGCGCACAGAGTAGACGGTCGCCGGGTCGAGCCCGGGCAGCCGGAGCCGGCCCGGCGGCCAGGTGGACGGGCGGTCCAGCATGGCGATCTCATAGACGGCCTCGGAGGCGTCGGCGGCGACGACGCCATGGGCCTGCACGCTCTCGGGAGCGTCGTCCACGCGGACCACCACGCCCGTGTGCAGCAGGTGGCGGTGCCGTTTGTGCAGGGCGACCCACGAAGCCAGGTCGTCCAGCTCGCCGTCGGTGAGCGTGGTGAGGTCCCATTCGATCCCGTAGTGGCCGAAGAACGCGGTGGCGGCGCGGAAGGCGAGATCGTGGCGGCGGCCGGTGGTGTGGGAGCGACCGGCGCCGATGTGGCTGCCGATCAGCTCGGGCGGCAGCAGTTGCCCGGTCCAGCGCATGATCTGCCGGCGCTCCGCGGGGTCGATGCAGTCGCTGGCCCAGACGCGGTCGGTACGCTCCAGGATGCCGAGGTCCACCCGGCCGCCGCCGCCCGAGCAGGACTCGATCTCCAGGCGCGGGTGCTCGGCCCTGATCTCATCGAGCAGCCGGTAGACGGTGTGCGTCTGGGCGTGGACGGCGGCCCGGCCGCCTCTCGCCGTGGAGCCCGCGTCCACGAGGTCGCGGTTGTGGTCCCACTTGATGAAGTCGAGGTCGTACTCGTGGATCAGGGCGAGCAGCCGCGTCTTGACGTACGCGTACGCCTCGGGGTTGGTCAGGTCCAGCACCTGCTGATCGCGGGCGAGCGGCGGCAGGCGGTCGCCGGTCTGCATGATCCAGCCGGGGTGGGCGCGGGCCAGGTCGGAGTCCGGATTGATCATCTCTGGCTCGAACCAGAGCCCGAACTGCATGCCGAGCTCTCTGACCCGCTTGACCAGCGGCGTCAGCCCGTCCGGCCAGACGGCGGCGTCCACGGTCCAGTCGCCGAGCCCGGCCCGGGCGTCGCGGCGGCCGTGGAACCAGCCGTCGTCCAGCACGAACCGCTCGACCCCGATCCTGGCGGCCCGTCCGGCCAGCTCCAGCAGGCGGTCGAGGTCGTGCTCGAAATAGACGGCCTCCCACGTGTTGAGCATCACGGGCCGGGGCCCGGACGGGTGCGCGGGCCTGGCGCGCAGGTGCTCGTGGAAGCGGCGGGCCGCGGCGTCCAGGCCGCGCCCGTAAGTGGCGTAGAGCCAGGGGCTCCGATAGCTCTCACCTGGCGCCAGGATGATCTCGCCGGGCAGCAGCAGCTCGCCGCCGCCCAGCATGGTCCGGCCGCTGGAGGTGCGCTCGGCGTAGTGGCGGTGGTTGCCGCTGAAGCCGACGTGCAGGCCCCAGGCCTCGCCGCGCCGGAAGCCGAGGTCGGCGGTGCCCGCGAAGAGGACGGTGGCGGCGTCGGGGCCGGTCCGGCCGCGGCGGTTCTCGCGCAGGTGGATGCCGGTGGTGAGGGGGCGGCGCTGCGGGATGCGTTCCTTGGCCCACCGCCCGGCCTGGTCGAGGAGGTCCGTGGGGGTTCCGGGCACGGGGAAGGCGAGATTGAGCGCGTCCAGGGTGTAGGGGGACTGGGACTGATTGCGCAGGTCCGCCCGGGCCCGCAGGAGGCCTGAGTCGCCGAGCTCGATGATGATCGTGAGGCCGAGGCGGGCGTGCTCGTCCCTGGCGGTGACGGTGAGGGACTGCCCGGTCCGCTGGTAGGCGACGCTGGTGAAGGCGGGGGACCAGTTCTGTCCCTGGTGATGCCCGGACAGGCCGGGCAGGCCCATCCAGCCGGTACGCGCCTCGGGCACCAGCGGGATCCGTACGGGCACGTCGACGCTGACGTCGAGCCGCGGACGGAGATCGGCCGCCAGGTGGGCCAGTGCCTCGTCCTCGAGCGGGCCCAGGTCCGGACCCCAGTGCAGGATCGCGGGCAGGGCATCGGGCGGACACTCGATCACCACGGACACACCGGCGGCTCTGAAGTGCAGAATCTCCATGGACGGCGGTTTCATCCTTTCAGTCCTCCGCTGAGCAGGTCCAGCCGCCAGAAGCGCTGCAGGCTCAGCAACAGGACGATGAGCGGGATCACCGACACGGCGGCGCCCACGATGGCGATGCCGTACAGGGTGGGCTGGCCCGAACCCTTGCTGAGCACGGTGTACAGGCCCACGGTGATCGGGAATTTGGACTCGTCCGACAGCATGATGAAGGGCAGCAGGAAGTTGTTCCAGATCCCGACGAACTGCAGCAGGAAGATCGTCACCATGCCGGGCACCATCATGGGCATCCCGATCGAGCCGAAGATGCGATATTCGCTCGCTCCGTCGATCCTGGCCGCCTCCATCGTCGAGTCCGGGACGGAGGCCATCGCGTAGACCCTGGCCAGGTAGATGCCGAACGGGGAGATGAGGCTCGGCAGCAGGACCGACCAGTAGCCGCCCACCAGGTCGAGCTCGGACATGATCAGATATTGCGGGATGGCCAGCGTCATGCCGGGCACGAGGACGCCGGCCAGGATGGCGTAGAACAGCAGGCTCCGGCCGCGGAAGTCGTACTTGGCCATGGCATACCCGGCCAGCGCCGAGATCAGGGTCGAGGCCGCGGCGCCGGCGATCGCGTACAGGGCGCTGTTGGCCGTCCACCGCAGGTAGAGGCCGTTCCCGTAGGTGAACAGGTCGCGCAGGTTGTCCAGCAGGCCCGTCCCCGGCGCGAAGGTGAACGTCGAGAACAACTCGCCGCTCGACTTGGTCGAGGCCACCAGCACCCAGGCGACCGGCACCAGGCAATAGATCGAGCCGAGGAGCAGGACGATGGTGGGCAGGATCTGGGCGCGCCGGTGCGTGAGCACGCTGTTGGCGGCGCTCATTGCATACCTCCGAACGCGCGCTTCTGGGTGACCTTCAGGAGCAGGACCGAGACCACGAGCGTGCCCACCGCCAGCAGGACGGAAGCGGCCGAGGCCAGCGCCAGGTCGTCGCGGACGAAGGCGTCGCGGTAGATGTGCATCAGGGGCACCCAGTCCCCGGAGATCTCCGACGTCATCGGTTTCACGGTGGTCGGCTCGCCGTACACCTGCAGCGTTCCGATCAGCGAGAACAACCCGGTGAGCACGAGGGCCGGCGCCACCAGCGGGATCTTGACCCGCCAGGCGATCTGCCATTCGGAGGCGCCGTCGATGCGCGCCGCGTCGTACAGCTCCGACGGGATGCCGCGCAGCGACGTGAAGATGATGATCATATTGAAGCCGACGCCGCCCCACACCGCGATGTTGGCCAGCGACGGGTAGATGCCGCCCGCCCCGAGAAACGGGATCTCGCCCAGCCCCAGCTCCCGGGTCAGGTAGCTGAACGGGCTGGTCGAGGGCAGGTACATGAAGCCCCACAGCAGCGAAGCCGTCACGCCGGGTACGGCGTACGGGATGAAGATCGCCGTGCGGGAGAACCTCTTGGCCCGCGACCCGGCGTGGTCGAGGAGCAGCGCGAACAGCAGCGCCAGCCCGAGCGTGAGCGGCACGCTGATCAGGCCGTAGAGCGCGAGCCGGCCGAAGCCGGCGAAGAACCCGGGGTCGGTGAGCGTCTTGACGTAGTTGTCGAGCCCGACGAAGACCTCTTCGCGCGTGCCGAAGATGCCCTTGCCGGTCAGCCTCAGGCCGCGCGCGCTGAGGTAGATCGCGTAGCCGATGGGGACCGCCAGGAAGGCGACGAAGAGCAGCACGGCGGGCGCCACGAAGAGATAAGGAGCCCGGGACCTGCGCTCCGCCCTGGGCAGGGCGGTCATGGGCCGGCGACCTTGAAGCCGGTGGTCTTCATGTCCGCCACCACGAGGTTGTGCGTCTTCGTCAGCGCGTCCCGCAGTGGGGTGTGATCACGGACCGCGGTGGCGACGGCGTCCTGGAAGGCGCTGCCGGCGGTGCTGACGTTCGGGCCCCAGCTGATGTGCGGAATCGTGTGCTGAGCCGCCTTCGTGGCGATGTCCCAGTAGTCCTTCTGGTTCGCCGTCAGCTTGGGCGGCGCGCTGGTTCTCGCGGCCTCCTGCCCGGCCAGCGACGCCGGGTACTCGCCCAGCTCGATCTGGACGGCGTTCGCCGCCTTGTCGGTGTTCATCCACTTGGCGAACGTGGCCGCCGCCTCGGCGTGCTTGGAGGTCTTCGTGACGGTCAGCGCGGAGCCGCCCTGGAAGGCCACCCGGTCGTCGCCCTCCTTCCACTGAGGGAGCGGCGCGATGGCCCAGTCGCCCGCCTGCTTCTCCGCGACGCCGTACAGCACGCCCGGCGCCCACAGCGCGCTCGGCCAGGTGAGGATCTTGCCCTTGTTCAGCTTGTTGTTCCACTCCGGGGTGAGCAGCGGCTCGGCCTTGACGAGGTCCTTGTCGATGAGCCCCTGCCAGAAGTCGGCCACCGCGAGGGAGGCCTGGTCGGCGATCCCTACGGTCCACGTCTGGTCCTGGACCTTCCACCAGGACGCGCCGGCCTGCTGGGCAAGCCCGGCGAAGTTGCCGAACTCCGCGGGTGCGAAGGTCGCCAGGTAGGTCTCCGGGTCCTTCTCGCGTACGTCCGCCGCGACCTTCGCGAAGTCCTGCCACGTGGCCGGCGGCTCGATCTTCAGCTCCTGGAAGCGTTTCTTGTTGTAGACCAGGACCATCGGGCCGACGTCCTGCGGCACTCCGTACACGGCGCCGTCGAAGCTGGTCAAGTTCCACACTTCCGGGCTGAAGGCGGTCTTGACGTCGCCGGTGTGGGCGGAGATGTCGGCCAGCGCACCGGCCACGATCATGGAAGGCAGGGTCTCGTATTCCAGGCAGGCGGCGTCGGGGCCGTTGCCCGCCCGGGTCGCCGTGAGCAGCTTGGCGGCGGTGTCCGTGCCGCCTCCCACGTCGGTGTGCTTGACCTGGATGTCCGGATGGGACTTGTTGAACGCCTCGACCTTGGGCTTCTGAGTGGTGCCCCAGCACCAGAACTCCAGCGTGACCGGCCCACTGGCCGCTGTCGGCGTGCTGGTGCTCCCGGACGTGCCCGACGAGCAGGCCGCGAGGACGGCGGCCGTGCTGAGCGCCGCGATCGAGCCGGCGAGCCTCGTGATACGCATTCGTGCCTTCTTCCTACAAAGCGGGCTGGCTTTGTAACAGAGCCAACCTAGGGAGAAGGTGAGAGCCATGTCACTACTTGTGCACAGATTTCTTGCGTGTTATGTGAACACGTTGTGACGTAGTGGACATGCTAGCTTTGCCGCGAAATCAAGTGAGAGGGCTGGCGCTGATGCGGGTGGAGCCTCAAGGATGGTGCGGCATGTGGGACGTCTTGCCCGACGCGGCACGCTCCATCGTCAAGGAGCTCATCATCCACGGTCCGCAGTCCAGGACCGCGCTGGCCAGGACCCTGCGCCTGTCCACCGGCAGCCTGACGCGGCTGACCAAGCCCATGGTCGACGCCGGGCTCCTCGTCGAAGGCGACGTGGTCCACGACCCGGTCAACGGCCGCCCGACCCGCCCCCTGGACGTGGCCGCGGGCGAGCACTGTTTCTTCGGCGTCAAGCTGACCGCGGACCGCGTCCACGCGGTCGTCACCGACCTGCGCGCCCAGATCGTCGCGGCCCGCGACGAGCCGATCTCCGACCGCCGCCCCCAGGCCGTGTGCCGCCAGATCAGGGGGCTGCTCGATGAGCTGTCCGGCGGCGAGCGGACGCCTGTCGGGGCCGGTGTCACGCTCGGCGGCGACGCCCGTTCGGCGGTCCAGCTCGGCGGTGAGCGGCTGGTCGACTCGTCGTATCTCGGCTGGCGGCAGGTGCCGCTCAAGTCACTGCTGGAGCAGGCTCTGGGCATCCCGTGCGTGGTCAAGAACGACGTGGCGGCGCTGGGCCACCAGCATCACTGGTTCGGGGCGGCCCGCGGGCTGCGCGACTTCGCGCTCGTCTCGATCGGGGCGGGAGTCGGCTACGCCTTGGTCGTACACGATCATCTGGTGACGGCGGCCGAGTCGGACCTCGGCATGTTCGCCCACCTGGTGCTGAACGCGGGCGGGCCGATGTGCGGGGACGGCCACCGCGGCTGTGCCTCCGCCTACCTGGCCAGCGAGTCCATCGTGGCCGCCGCCGGGCAGGGACTGCGGCGGCCGGTGACGTACGAGGAGGTGATGCGCCTGGCCACGGAAGGGGACAAGGTGTGCCTCGCCGTCGTCGCCGAAGCCGCGGACGCGCTCGGCAGGCTCATCGCCCACGTCGCGACGTTCTCCATGGTCAAGACGGTGATCGTGGCCGGTGAGGGCGTGGAGCTGGCCCGCGTCGCCAAGGACGGTCTCGACCGGGCGCTCAGCGCGAACCGGCGCGGCCGGGTGAACTCGGTCGACGTGCTGATCGAAGTGGACGACTTCCGCGAATGGGCCCGTGGTGGCGCGGTCGTGGCCATCCAGAGTTTCGTAACCGGCAGCGACTGATCAGCGGCCGTAACCCCCTAGTTGGAGAGAGCATGTATTTCGGCGGAGACTACAACCCCGAGCAATGGCCAGAGGACGTCTGGCTGGAGGACGTCCGGCTGATGCGGGAGGCGAAGGTCAACCTCGCCACCGTGGGGGTCTTCTCCTGGGCCCGGCTTGAGCCGTCGGAGGGCGTCTACGACTTCGGCTGGCTCGATCGCATCATGGACCTGCTGCACGACAACGACATCCAGGTCAACCTGGCGACCCCGACGGCCTCCCCGCCGCCCTGGTTCGGCCTGGCCCATCCGGACGCGATGCCGGTGCGGGCCGACGGGACCCGGCTCACCCATGGCAGTCGCGACACGTACTGCGTCAACGCGCCCGCGTACCGGGCGGCCTCGCGCCGCATCGCGACGGCGCTCGCCGAGCGGTACGGCGCCCACCCGGCGACGGCCATGTGGCACGTGCACAACGAGTACGGCACGACCTGCCACTGCGATCACTGCGCGACGGCCTTCCGCGCCTGGCTGCGTGAGCGGCACAAGTCCCTCGACGCGCTCAACGACGCGTGGACCACGGCGTTCTGGAGCCAGCACTACTCGGCGTGGGAGCAGATCATGCCACCACGGACCACCCAGTACCGGTCGAACCCCGCCCACCTGCTGGACTACCGCCGCTTCTGCTCCGACGCGCTGCTCGCCCACTACCGCGAGCAGCGTGACATCCTGCGCGTCCATGGGCGGCAGCCGGTGACCACCAATTACGTCATGGCGGGATGGACGCCGCTGGACCACTGGAAATGGTCGGCCGAGGTCGATCTCGTGGGCATCGACCACTACACCGACGAGCCCGGCGACGGCGGGCTCGCCCAGGTCGCCTTCGCCTCCGACCTGGCCCGCTCCTGGGCGCGCGGGAAGCCGTGGCTGCTGATGGAGCAGGGCGTCGCGGCCATGTACGTCCCTGATGGGACGCTCCCGCTGGAACCGGGAGAGCACACGCGGCGCAGCCTGGAATACGTGGCCCGCGGGGCCACTGGAGTGCTGCATTTCCAGTGGCGCGCCTCCCAGGGCGGGGCGGAGCAGTGGCACCAGGGCATGGTCCCGCACGCGGGCGCCGACAGCCGGGTCTTCCGCGAGATCGCCGACCTGGGCCGGACGCTCAGTGCCCTTCCGCCTGCGCAGCCCGCCGAGGCCGAGGTGGCCATTCTCTGGGACGACGAGGCCGCCTGGGCGCTGCGGAACCCGGCTCTGCCCGTGACCGGGCTGGACTTCCGCGCGTCGGTGGAGCAGGCGCACCGGGTGCTGTGGCAGCGGGGCCTCGCCACCGACTTCGTCCACCCTTCTCACGATATTTCGCGCTATCGGGCGGTGCTGATGCCGTCCCTGTACCTGATCTCTGACGAGGCCGTCGCCAACCTCACCGCGTACGTCGAGAGTGGGGGCACCTTGATCGTGTCGTACTTCAGCGGCGTCGCCGACCCCGACACCCGCGTCCGGCTGGGCGGCTATCCCGGCGCGCTGCGCGACTTGCTCGGCGTCCGCGTCGAGGAGTTCCGTCCCCTGACCGGCCCCGTCGCACTGTCCGACGGGACGGTCGGCGCCTTCTGGAGCGAGACCGTCCAGTTGACCGGCGCCACGGCGGCCGTGACCTACGTCGGCGGCGGCCCGGCGGTCACCCGGCACCAGGCAGGCGCGGGCAGCGCCTGGTACATCTCGACCAAGCTGGACGCGTCCGGACTCGCGAACGTCCTGGCACAGGCCGGCGTCTAGCGCCGGTTCGCACGCTCCCCCCGCCGGCGGAAGCCCCGGCTCGAAGGAGACCGATGATCGACGTACTTGACCTGGAGTCCACTCCAGCTGGCAGCGTCTTCCCTGTTGCCATTTCCAGGGAGAGTGCGAGATGACTGATTCATTCCGGATCTTGGGACGTAGCGGCCTGCGGGTGAGTGCGATCGGGTTCGGGGCATGGGCGATCGGCGGCCCCTTCATGGCCCGTGGCAAGCCGGCCGGATGGGGGCAGGTGGACGACGAGGAGTCGGTGGCGGCCGTGCGCCGGGCGCTCGACCTGGGGGTCACCTTCTTCGACACGGCCGACGTGTACGGCACCGGACACAGCGAGCGGGTGCTCGGGAGAGCGCTGTCCGGACGGTGGGACGAGGTGGTGATCGCGACCAAGTTCGGCCTCACCTTCGACGCGGCGACGCGGACGCTCACCGGCGAGGACACCTCGCCCGGATACATCCGGCGGGCCTGCCGGGCGTCGCTGGAGCGGCTGGGAACCGATCACATCGACCTCTACCAGCTGCACGTCGGGGACGCACCGCCGGAGCGGGTGGACGAAATGATCGCCGCGCTGGAGGAGCTCGTCGAGGAGGGCTTGATCCGGGCCTACGGCTGGAGCACCAACGACCCCGAACGGGCGGCCGCGTTCGCGAAAGGGCCGCACTGCGCCGCCGTGCAGCATGACCTCAACGTCCTGCACGACACCCCGGCGATGCTGGCGGTGTGCGACACCCACGAGCTCGCCTCCGTCAACCGGGGGCCGCTGGCGATGGGGCTGCTCACCGGCAAGTACGGCCGGGACTCGCGGCTGCCGATGGACGACGTACGCGGCGATTCTCCGCAGTGGATGACCTTCTTCAAGGACGGCCGGCCCGCCCCCGAGTTCCTCGCCATGCTGGAGGCGATCCGCGACATCCTGACCTCCGACGGGCGTACCCTCGCCCAAGGCGCCCTCGGCTGGCTGCTGGCCCGCAGCGGGCGCACGGTGCCGATCCCCGGCATCAGGACGGCCGACCAGGCCGAGCAGAACGCCGGCGCGCTGCGGCACGGGCCGCTGGCCCAGGCGCAAATGGAGCAGATCCACGAGCTGCTGCAGCCGCACGCCGTGGTGAAGTCACAGTAACCGCACAGGAAGCCTCTAGGAGTAGGACGATTTAACACAATTGCCTGTGATTTTTAACCTAAGTCTTGTTAGGAGCTTGGCTGCTTGCTAAAAAGTGAGGGCTTTCGACCCCCCAGCTCTTAGGAAGCCCATGCATCGTCCCTCACGCCGATCCTTCCTCGGGATCGGCGGCTCCGCCCTTGCCCTGGCCTTCACCACCAACCTCGCCGACCCGTGGACGGCCCAGGCCAGCGCCAGGGCCGACTACCCCTTCCAGTTAGGTGTCGCCTCCGGCGATCCGCTGCCCGACCGGGTGATCCTCTGGACGCGCCTGGCCGTCAGTCCGTTGGAGCCGCTCGGCGGCATGCCGTACGGCAGGATCCAGGTCGACTGGGAGATCGCGGAGGACGAGGCGTTCACCCGCCGGGCCGGGCACGGCTCCGCGTGGGCCACGCCCGAGTACGGTCACTCGGTCCACGTGGACGCCAAGGGGCTGCGCCCCGGCCGCGAGTACTTCTACCGCTTCCGCACCGGCGGCCAGATCAGCCCGGTCGGCCGGACCAAGACCGCCCCGGCGGCCAGGAGCAGGCCCGACGCCCTGAAGCTGGCCTTCGCCTCGTGCGCCCTGTGGCAGGACGGCTACTACAGCGCCTACCGCCACCTCGCGGAGGAGGAGCCCGATGTGGTCTTCCACCTCGGCGACTACATCTACGAGTACGGCATCGTGCCCACCGGCGGGCTGCGCAACACCCCGGTGCCCGAGCAGTACCGGGTGCAGTGCGACACCCTCGACCGCTTCCGCATCCAGTACGGCCTCTACAAGAGCGACCCCGACCTCCAGGCCGCGCACCACCGCGCGCCGTGGATCGTCACCTGGGACGACCACGAGGTGCTGGACAACTGGGCGGGCAAGTACGGCCCCGGCGGCGAGGTGACCGAGCAGGACTACCTGGTGATCCGCGCCAACGCCTTCCGGGCCTACTGGGAGAACATGCCCATCAGGGTGCCCGCCGTGCAGGGCCCTGACGCCCGGATCTACCGCCGGTTCACCTTCGGCGACCTCGCCGAGTTCAACGTGCTGGACACCCGGCAGTACCGCGACGACCAGGTCTGCGGCGACGGCCAGCAGATCGACTGCGCCGACCGGCTCGACCCGGCCCGGCAGATGCTCGGCGCCGAGCAGGAGAAGTGGCTGCTCGACGGCATGGACAGGTCCCGCGCCAAGTGGAACGTGCTGGCCCAGCAGATCGCCATGATCCAGCTCGACTACGACCCCGGACCCGCCCAGAAGCTCAGCATGGACCTCTGGGACGGCTACAAGGCCGCCAAGGACCGCGTCATCAACGGCATGATCGACCGCGAGGTCAGCAACCCCGTGGTGCTGACCGGCGACATCCACTACAACCTGGCCGGCGAGCTCAAGGCGAACTTCGACGACCCCGCCTCGCGCACGGTCGGCGTGGAGTTCGTCGGCACCTCGGTCAGCAGCGGCGGCAACGGCAGCGCCACCACCGGACTGCCGGCCGGGGGCAGCGACCCGACCAACCCGCACCTCAGGTTCTCCAGCTACCAGCGCGGTTACGTCTCCTGCGAGGTCACCCGGAGCCAGTGGCGGGCCGACTTCAAGGTCGTCCCGTACGTCGACAAGCCAGGCGCGCCCGTCTCCACCAGGGCCAGCCTCGTGACCCTCGACGGCACCCCCGGCCTCCAGGCCCTCTGACCCCGGAAGGAATGATCATGCGACACCTCACCGCCGCGCTGGCCGTCGCCGCCGTCACGGTCCTGACCGGGCCGGGCGCGAACGCGGCCGTTCCGCAGCAGGATCCCTCACCCGCCGCTCAGCCTCCTGAGCAGCAGCCCGCCTCCGTCACCTCGATCAATGTCAGACCGGGCAAGTCCAAGGGCACCGGCAAACTGACCCCCATCGCGGGCGCCGACAAGCTCATCGCGCCGCTCGGCGTGGACCCCGCCTGCCCGGCCAAGATCGAGATCGGCATGCGCAGCGACGCCAAGAAGGCCGCCTACTCCGACATGCGGGTCGAGATCGACCAGCCGCTCAGCGCCTCCCGCTCGATCCTGTCCAGCTACCTGCCCCCCGGCTACGAACTCGGCGCGAAACTGCTGGTCGCCGTCCCGCCGACCACCCCAGAGGGCCAGTACGGCCTGCGCCTGCGCACCGGGGACCGCACGCTGGCCGTACCCGTCGAGGTGGTCACCCCAGACAAGCTCGACAACGGCGGCAACCTCGCCCTCCGGCGACAGGTCACCGCCTCCTCCCAGCACGTCAACGCCAACTACCCGCCCTGCAGCATCGCCGACGGTGACAGCGGCTCCAACGGCTGGGCCGGGGGCAACGGCTGGAACGACGCCACCGCCAGAGCCTGGCCGGACACCGTGGCCATCGCGCTGGGCGGCGCCAAGCAGGTCTCCCGCGTGGACCTGTACACGCTGAGCACCGAACGGTACCCGGCCTCGACCTTCGGGCTGCGCGACTGGGACGTCCAGGTCCAGGTGGCGGGTCAGTGGCAGACGGTCGCCCAGGTGCGCGGCAACACCGCCGGCAACGCCCGCTCGGACTTCGCGCCGGTCACGGCGGACGCCGTCCGCATCGTCGCGCTGGCCTCGAACGGCGCCAACGACTACACCCGCATCGTCGAGGTCGAAGTGCGCTGACGCCCGGCGATCATCGTCTGGTCAGGACTTCCGACTCCCAAAGGTCGCGATAGTAGCCCGGCTTGGTGACGAGATCGTCGTGGTGGCCGCGCTGAACCACGCGCCCGTCCTCCAGCACGACGATCTCGTCCACCTGCTCCAGGCCCCTGAGCCGGTGGGTGACCAGCAAGGTGGTGCGGTCGTGCGTCACGTCGAGCAGGTCGGCCATGAGCGCGTCGGCGGTCTCCTCGTCCAGCGCCTCGGCCGGTTCGTCGAGCAGCAGCACCGGCGGGTCGTACAGCAGCGCCCTGGCCAGGGCCAGCCGCTGCAACTGCCCGCCGGACACGGTCCGGCCGTCCTCGCCCAGCTCGGCCTCCCACCCGGCCCGCTCGACCCACTCCTCCAGCCGGGCATCTCGTACGGCCTGCCGCAGCTCCTCGTCACCGGCCTCGGGGCCGGCGAGCCGCAGGTTGGCGCGCAGGGTGGTCTGGAAGATGTAGGGGTCCTGGGTGAGCCCCGTCATCATGGCCCGTACGTCGTCCGAGGCCAGCCGCCGGATGTCCACCCCGTTGAGCCGGATTTCGCCGGACTCGGGCTCGACCAGGCGCATCAGCGCGGCCAGCAGAGTGCTCTTCCCGGCCCCGCTCGGCCCCACCAGGGCCACCCGCTTGCCGGGGGTCAGGCTCAGCGACACCCCGTCGACGGCCGCCCGCTGCTCCGGCGCGTGCCGTACGACGAGGTCGTCGATCTCGACCGTCAGCGGCGACTGCGGGAGGGGGGCTGGCGGGTGAGTGGGAGCGGTGTCCGGCTCGGTGACGGCGGGTGGGGTGGCGCTCACCTCGCGCAGGCGTCTGAGCGCGGCCAGGATGCCCGCCAGGCGTTCGCCCGCCGCCGCCAGCGGGAGCACCGGCTCAAAGGAGACCAGCGCGGTCAGGGCGAGCACCGCCATGGCCACCCGGTCGGTCCCGGCGGCCTGGGCGAGCAGCACGATCGCCGCCACCGTAAGGCCCTGCACCAGGGTGCCGGCTCCCAGGGCGGTGGCGTGGACGCGGGCTTGGCGGCGCTCCAGCGCGGCCAGGGCCTCGTCGGCGGCGCGGGCCTGGGCGAGGGCGCGGTCACTGGCGCCGTACGCGGCCAGGTCGGCGGAGCCGTGGACCAGGTCGGCCACCCGCTCGGCGAGGGCGGCTCTGGCGGGGGCGATCCTGGCCGACCAGCGGCGCGCGGCGGCGGCCGTGGCGGCGGGCAGCAGGACGCCCGCCACGACCAGCCCCGCCAGCAGGACCAGGGCCGCTACGGGGAGCAAGGTGAGGCCGATGACCACGGCGGCCAGGCCGGCGAGCGCGGCGGCCGTGGCGGGGAGCAGGCAGCGCACCAGGAGGTCCTGGACGGCCTCCGTGTCGTCGACCATCCGGCTGAGCAGGTCGGCGCCGCCGTGCCGGGGCCGCTGCGGGGGGATGAGGGCCTGGTAGAGGCGTTCGCGGGTGCCGGCCTGGGCGCGCAGGGCGACGTCGTGGCCGGTGAGCCGCTCGGCGTAGCGGAAGACGCCCTTGCTGGTGGCGAACGCCCTGGTGGCCACGATGGCGACGCTCAACGCGGCCAGCTCCGGCTGCTCGGCGGCCCGCGTGATCAGCCACGCCGCCGCCGCGATCAGCCCCAGCCCGGCCAGGTCGGCCGCCGCTCCGGCCAGCACCGCCCAGGAGAGCCGCAGGCCCATGCGCCGGTTCATCGCTCTCCCCTCACGGCCGTGCTCGTATCGAGGTCGGTATGGGCCGTGCCCGTATCGAGGTCGGAACGGCCCGCGCTCGTACCGAGGTCGGAACGGCCCGCGCTCGTACCGAGGTCGGAACGGCCCGTACCCGTACCGAGGCGGGAGCGGTCGGCGATCACTCGGCCCTCGTGGATGCGGACGACCCGGTCGGCGAGGTCGATCATGGCCGGCCGGTGCGCCACGATGATCGCGGTGCGGTCCCGGGCCAGGTCGGCGGTGGCCGTCACCACGGCCGCCTCGCTGCGGCCGTCGAGCCGGGCCGTGGGCTCGTCCAGCAGCAGGACCGAGGTGTCCGGGCGGCAGAAGGCCCGCGCCAGGGCCACGCGCTGCCGCTGGCCGGCGGACAGGTTCGCGCCCCGTTCGCCCACCGCCGTGTCGTAGCCGTCGGGGAGGGCCTGGATGAAGTCGTCGGCGTAGGCGGCCGCGGCGGCTTGCCGTACCTGCTCCAGGGAGGCGGACGGCGCGCCGAGGCGGATGTTGCCGGCGACCGAGGTGGCGAACAGGTGCGGGCGTTGCGGGACGAAGGCCAGCCGGTCGCGCCAGGCGTCCAGGTCGAGGTCGCGCAGGTCGGTGCCGTCGACGAGGACCCTGCCCTCGGACGGCTCGACGAAGCCAAGGATGAGGTGCAGGAGCGTGCTCTTGCCGCCGCCACTCGCACCGACCAGGGCCACGCGTTCGCCGGGCTCGATGGTGAGGGAGACATGCTCGAGCGCCGGGTCGTCGCGGCCGGGGTAGCGGACGGTGACGTCCTCCAGCCGGATCGACGGGGCCGCGGGGCCCTGCGGAAGCCGCTTCCGGGGCGTGGCGCCCTCCGGGGGTTTCTGCTTCCGAGACATGGCCGCGCTGACGGCTGCAGGCTCGGCGTCCAGTACGGCGAAGGCCGCGTCCGCCGCCGCCACCCCCTCCATGGAGGCGTGGAAGCGGGTGCCCATGGCCCGCAGCGGCAGGTACGCCTCCGGAGCCAGCAGCAGCACCAGCAGCGCCGTCGACAGGTCCAGCGACCCGCCCAGCAGCCGCAGCCCGATCGGCACCGCCACCAGGGCCAGCGACAGCGACGCGCACAGCTCCAGCACCAGCGACGACAGGAACGCCACCCGCAACGTCCGCATGGTCGTGGCGCGGTGCGCCTCGGCCACCTGCTGGATGACCGTCGCCTGGTAGCGGGCCCGGCCGAAGGCGCGCAGCGTGGGCAGGCCGCGTACGACGTCGAGGAAGTGCCCGCCGAGCCGCGACAGCGCGCGGAACTGCTGCTCCGTGACGGCCTTGGTGGTCATCCCCACGAGCGCCCCGAAGAGCGGGATCAGCGGCAGCGTGACCAGCACGATCACCGCGCTCGCCAGGTCGGCGGCGAACAGCCGGACGAGTATCGCCAGCGGCACCACCGCCGCGACGGCGATCGAGGGCAGGTAGCCGGTCAGGTAGGCGTCGAGGCGGTCGAGGCCGCGTCCCGTGAGCGTGACCAGCTCACCCGAGCGGTGACCGGCGAGCCGGGCCGGACCCAGCTCCTGCAGCCTGGCCAGCAGCCGGTGCCGGAGCGCGGACTTGACGCCCGTCGCCGTACGGCCGGCGAAGATGCCCTGCGTCCACCCCAGCAGCGCGCGGACGCCCACCACGGCGGCCAGGCCCGCCAGCGCCACGGTCGTGAACCGGCCGGACAGGACCCCCGCCAGCAGCTCCGCCTGTACGAGCACGAGCAGCCCGGCCGCCATCGCCGCCGCGAAGGTGACGGCCAGGTGGCGCCGCACCGACTGCTCGACCCGCATGAGCCGCAGGAGATCTTTGTGCACGAGCCCTCAAAAGAACGACGGGATCCGGACGGCGTCCTCGCCAGGACGGAAAGTGCGCCACACCCATCCTTGCGCGATGATGACGATCGGCGCGAACGGCAGCGTCATGACACTCAGCACATTCAGCGTCTCGGCCGGCGCGGTGTGCTCCAGCAGGTACGGCATGCTGCCCAGGAGCACCCCGAGGGCGGGGATCGCGGCCACCACTCCGGACACGGCCAGCGCGCGCCCCGAGCGGGTGGCACCGGCCAGGCCGGGGGAGCGCCAGGCCAGGAACGTCCAGCCGTGGAAGGCCAGCAGCAGCGTCACCACCACGCCCAGCATCAACCCCGCCGGGTTCAGCAGGGACGAGCCGAACCCGGTGGCGGCCGCGTACAGGGCCACGCCCCAGCCGAACGAGAGCCCCAGCGAGCCGAGCGCGATCATCAGGTCCCAGAAGCCCCGCCAGGCCGTGCCCCCGATCCGGCGGCGGAACCACAGCCCGGCGTCCCGCAGGATCCAGGACAGCAGCATGGCCACCACCACCGGATACAGCCCGAACAGCACCTCGCCCTCGAGCGCCGGATAGACGCCGAACAGCGTCCCGGCGACCGCGACCAGCCACACCTCGTTGGCCAGCACGAACGGGGCCATGGCCGCCACCATGCGATCCTTGCCGTCGGCCGACTTGCCGAGGACCGGCAGCAGGAGCCCGACCCCCAGGTCGAAGCCCTCCAGCGCGAAGTATCCGGCCAGCAGCAGCGTGAAGCAGGCGAACCAGATCAGTTCCATGTCACGACTCCTAGTAGGTCAGGGCGGGCTCGCGGACGGCGCCGAGGTCGAGCTCGCGCGGCCCGCGCCTGACCACCCTGGCGATGAGGACGTAGTCGACGATCGCCAGCAGCACCAGCACGCCCACGAAGGCGATCAGTGAGCCGGTGATCATCGGCGGGGTGAGGCCGGGCGTCATGGCGTCGGCGACGGTGAGCTTCCGCCAGATCATCCACGGCTGCCGCCCGCCCTCCCTGGCCAGCCAGCCCATGATGGCCAGGACGAACGGCAGCGGCGTCATCAGCATGAGCAGCGGATGCGTCCACCGCCAGCGCGGCAGGACGCGGATCAGCGGCAGCATCAGGAACAGCACGACGAGCGCGAGGAGCTGCCCGACCTCCATCATGATCCCGAGCGGCACCGCCCCCGTGTCGCCCTCGAACTTGCCCTCCTGGATGCCGGCGAACTGGGCGTAACCGAAGCCGACGGTCAGGAAGATGCCGATGGCGGCCGTGGTCACCCCCGTGCGCAGCGACTTGGTGAAGAACTCCACCTCGGACGTACGGCGGCGCAGCTGGTAGGCGCTCGCCCCGACCAGCACCATCGCCCCGGTGAACAGCCCGGCCCCGATCACGTGTGGGAAGGAGAAGATCAGCGTCTTGTTGGTGAACAGCGCACCGATGTCGACCAGCTCCATCCGGTCGCCTCTGACGACGGCTCCGGCGGGGTTCTGCAGGAAGGAGTTGGCCGCCATGATGAAGAAGGCGCTGCCGTACGCCGTGAGTGTCACGAGCCAGATACAGGCCAGGTGCGCCCATTTCGGCAGCCGTCCCCAGCCGAAGATCCACAGGCCGAGGAACGTCGACTCCAGGAAGAACGCCACCAGCGTCTCCATGGCCAGCGGAGCGCCGAAGACGTCGCCCGCGTAGTGCGTCAGCCCGCTCCACGAGAGCCCGAACTGGAACTCCATCACGAGCCCGGTGACGATGCCCAAGGCGTAGTTGATGACATAGACCTGGCCCCAGAACCTGGTCAGCCGCTCGTGCAGCGGCCTGCCCGCCAGTGCCCAGCGCGTGTGCATGATCGCCACCAGCGGCGCGAGCCCCAGCGTGAGCACGACGAACAGGAAGTGCAGGTTCCCGGTCATCGCGAACTGTAACCGGGCCAGTTCCAGCGCGTCCATGCGCCATCCCCCTTCGTTGTGCCTGCCTACCTATAGCCAGTCTACATATAGACGGCCTACATGTAGACTGGCTACTCAACGAAGGGTTATCTAGGATCGGAGCCATGAACCCCGACGCGCTGCGCGGCCACATGGACGCCCTGCTGCTCTCCGTGCTGGAGGGTGAGCCGCTGCACGGCTACGCCATCATCGAGGCCCTGCAGGCGCGCAGCGGGGGAGCGCTCAACGTACCGACCGGGACCGTCTATCCGGCGCTGCGCAGGTTGGAGCGGATCGGCTACCTGGCCAGCGAGTGGGCCACGGTCGGGGGGCGCAAGCGGCGCACCTATCGCCTGACCGATTCCGGCAGGAAGCAGTTGGAAGGGGAGCGGTCGGCCTGGGCGGAGTTCGCCAGTGTGATCGGCGGAGTGCTACGGCCGGGGGTCAGGCAGTCCGGGTGAGGCGCAGACCGCCCGGGTGAGGCGCAGGCAGCGCGTCGCGCCGTAGAGCTGCAGGCCCCAGCAGGCCGACGTCACGAGGTTGGCGAGCACGGTGGGCAGGAAGAAGTCGACGCCCTGCGGCAGATCGGCTCCATAGTTGAGCACCAGGCTCAGCCCGCCGACCACCGGCAGCATCGCCCAGACGACGATCCCCAGCCCTTTGGTCACCAGATGCGGCCTGAGGCGCCACCGGCCGCCCCGGCTCAGCGCGAACAGCGACAGCCCGCCGAACACGCCCGTGCCCAGCTGCAGGATGTCGAGCGCCCGCGAGACGGGCGAGAACCAGACGGGCCTGTTGGTCCAGGCGGTGGGGTCCATGGGGTAGAAGCGCCAGAGCACCGACCACATCAGCGCGGTCATCGGCACGCTGATGAGCAGCAGCGTGCCCAGCATCCGGCCGGCCGCGACGGTCAGCTCCCGCTGGTAGCCGGACACGATCTCGGGGATCGCGCCGAACTGCCGCACCGCCAGCCGCTCGGCCTCGGCCCGGACCAGGCCCTCGGCCTCCAGCGCGTCGGCGGTGTCGGTCAGACTGTCGCGCGCCTCGACGACCAGGTCTTGCTTGGGCCCCGGCGGCCCGGCCAGCGACCTGCCCAGCTCGGCCACGTAGTCGTCGATCCGCATGCCTCCCATCTTACGAAGGCGGATCCCGGTACGTAATCAGGGATCTCCCTGATGACTTGATACGTAGGGAAATTCCTACATATAGTGGCCCACATGCCCATCTCCAGCATCACGACCGTGACCGTGCCCGTATCCGACCAGGACCGGGCGCTCGCCTTCTACGGCGGCGTCCTGGGCTTCGAGACCCGCACCGACAATCCGTTCCCGATGGGCCGCTGGCTCACGGTCGCCCCGAAGGGGGCCGAGACCACGCTGCTGCTCGCCTCCTGGTTCCCGGACATGGCCCCCATCGGCGGCCTGGTGGTCGCCTGCGCCGACGTCGACGCGCTCGCCGAGCGGCTGCGCGAGCACGGCACGCCCTTCGAGGGCCCCACCGACGAGCCGTGGGGGCGCCAGCTGCTGTTCCAGGACCCTGACGGCAATGGCTTCGTGGCCACCCAGGCATGACCGCCGACCACGTGTTCACCGCGCTGGCCAGCCCGGCCCGGCGGGAGCTGCTGCGGCTGCTGCTCGATGAGGGCGGCCAACCGGCCGGGCGGCTGGCCGAGCGGTTCGACATGAGCCGTCCCAGCGTCTCCGAGCATCTCAAGGTGCTCCGCGATGCCGGGCTGGTGGCCGAGACGCGCCGGGGGAGAGAACGGCTCTACCGGCTGGAGGCGGCGCCGCTCATGGAGATCCGTGAGTGGCTCACGCCGTACGAACGCTTCTGGAGAGAGAAGCTCTCCGGCCTGAGCGGTCTGCTCGACGAGATGGATCACGATGAAAGGGAAGACCGGGATGTCTGACGACCTGCGTTCGATCCGGCTGGAGCAGTTCCTCGGGCACCCGCCCGCGAAGGTGTGGCGGGCGCTGACCGAGCCCGAACTGGTGGCCCGCTGGCTGATGCCCAACGACTTCAGCCCGGAGGTGGGGCACCGGTTCACCTTCACCACCACGCCGGTGAAGCAGACCGGCTTCGAGGGCATCGTCTACTGCGAGGTGCTGGAGCTGGAGCCGGAGAAGCTGCTGAAGATCAGCTGGAGCGATCGCAAGCACGCCGACTGGACCGTCACCTGGCGGCTGGAGCCCGAGGGCACGGGCACCAGGCTCTTCCTCGACCACGAGGGCTTCGACCCCGATGGCGCCATGCAGCAGATGGCCCGCAAGATCATGGGCGGCGGCTGGCGCTCCACGCACTTCGCCGCCATCGGCAAGGTCCTCGACGAGTTGTGACGGACGGCGTCTCCTCCTGGACGGCCGCTAGGGGTGGGCGGCGGGCGCGGGTTGTTCGGCGCCGCGTTCGGCGTGTGAGGTCGAGGTCCAGAACAGCGCGGCCACGGTGATCGCCATCAGCAGGACGAGCCAGCCCGCGGCCCGGCCCATCCGCATGCCGTACCCCCACAGCAGCCACGAAAGGGACAGCCACCACCGGCGGCCCGCCTGGCGGCGCATCTCCATCGCGGCGAACGCGAAGTCGGCCGAGGTGCCCACGTCGTCGACCTGGACGCGCAACCCGGAGTAGAGGGCGGCCAGCCGGTCGGGTCCGGCGGGCGGGTCCTGCGCCGTCGGAGCGTGCGCGGCCGGCCGGTGGGCCGGACCCTTGTCCGGCGCGGGGGCGGGGGGAGCCCAGCCGCGCATCGTGTGCTCGTCGGCCAGCGCGCTGCGCCGGGAGAACCAGCGCAGCATCGGCCAGTGCAGGCTCACCCGCACCCCGCGCGGGGTCAGCGCGAACGTGCAGTTCTTGACCCGGACCGCGGCCGGGCGGGCCAGCCCGGCGAACCGGCAGCCCGACAGGTCGAGGCCGAACAGCGCCAGGTCGGCCGCGTCGACGTGCCGCAGCGAGGTCAGCGCGGACCGGCCGCGCCCGGTCACGATCGCGGGCCCGCGCAGCACCGACCCCTCCAGATCGGCATCGGAGTCGACGAGCCGGATCGTCGTCGCGCCGGTGACCTCCATCCGCCGCAGGTTCGCGCGGCCGGCGGCGACGGCCACGTCGAGCGTGCCGTCGGCGCGGGCCCGCGAGGCGGACAGCCGCCCGGTGACCGAGAGGTAGGCGTCGGCCGCGAAGTGCGCGGTGTCGAACCCGGCAGGGCCGCTGACCTTGCGGAAGGAGAGCGTACGGCCGAACCTGGCGCCGCGGAAGCTCGCGCCGTCGCCCAGCGCGGCCCCGTCGAAGGTGGCGTAGCCGTCGAACCTGGCCCGTTCGCACGACAGCCCGTGACCGAACACCGCCTGGCTGAACAGCGCGTCACGCGACATCACCGCCCGGTCCAGGGACAGGTGGCCGCGTACCCGGACGCCGTGGAAGGACAACTCGCGGGCGAACCCGGCCCCGGCCAGCGAGACGTTGCCCTCGAACCGGGCGCCGAAGAAGGAGGCCAGCCGCTCGAAGCGGGCGCCGTCGAGCGACACGTCGCCGGCGAAGGTCACGCCGGACAGCCGTACGTCGCCGGTGAACGTGACCCGGTCCAGCCGGGCCCGGCCGGGCCGACCGCCCGTCACCTCGATGATCCTGCTGAGCAGCGCGCCGCTGATCGGTGTGCCGCGCAGGTCGAGAAGGCGGCCGGGAGCCATCTCGTCGAGGGTCTCGGCTACTTCGTCCGGTTGCAGGTGTGCCAGGCAACGGTCGTACGGCTGGTGGGCGATTCCCGAGCAGGCTGCCGAATAGGCGCAGGTGACCCAGTCCATACAGTCGTCATACCCGCACCAGGGCAATGTCAAGGTTCGATGATTTAATGTTCTAGCCACTTTTTGGTGGAAATCTGTGACCGCAATTCCCTCTAAAGTGCTGGTCATGCGTGTTTTATCCAGAACTTTTCTCGTCGCGTTCGTCGTGGCGGCCGCCCTCCCCGCCACGCCGGCGCTCGCCGCACCGGCCGCCGCGTGCGACACGCCGCCGAGCCGGCGCATCTCGGAGGTGCAGGGGAGCGGTGACGCCAGCCCCCTGGCCGGGCAGACCGTCACCGTCGAAGGCATCGTCACCGGTGACTTCCAGCGCGGCGACCAGCTGAGCGGTTTCTTCCTGCAGGACCCGAAGCCGGACGCCGACCCGAAGACCTCCGAAGGGCTGTTCGCCTACGCCCGCGACACCGTCAAGGACGTCGCGGCGGGCGACCGGGTGCTCGTGACGGGCAAGGTGACGGAGTACAACGGCTGGACGGAACTGTCACCGGTCACCGCGGTGGAGGTCTGCGGCACCGGTTCGGTGGCGGCTCAGCCGTACAAGCTGCCGGACGACGGGCGTGAGTCCGTCGAGAACATGCTGCTCACCTTCCCGCAGCCGCTGACCGTCAGCGAGCACTACAACCTGGGCCGGTACGGCGAGGTCACCGTCTCCTCCGGCGGCCGGCTGTTCCAGCCGACGGACCGGCCCGGCGTGGACGCGGCGCTGAACAAGCGGCGCTCGCTGCTCATCGACGACGGCTCCAGCAGGGAGAATCCGGCCACCCTGCCGCCCATCGTGCGGACCGGCGACCTGGCCGCGGGCATCACCGGCGTGCTCGGCTACGGGTTCGGCCTCTACCGCCTGCAGCCCACCAAGCCGATCGACTACCACAACACCAACCCCCGCACGCCCCGGCCCTTCCCGGTCATCGGCAACGTCAAGGTGGCCTCGTTCAACACGCTGAACTGGTTCACCACCCTCGGCTCGCGCGGCGCCACCAACGCCGTGGAGCAGCAGCGGCAGCTGGCCAAGCTGGTGGCGGCGCTCAAGGGGCTCAACGCCGACGCCGTCGGCCTCATGGAGGTCGAGAACAACGGTCAGACGGCGCTCCAAGCCCTCGTGGACGCCGTCAACGCCGAGGTCGGCGCGGGTACGTACGCGGCGCTCCAGCACCCGTACCCCGGCACGGACGCCATCCAGGTCGCGGTGATCTACAAGCCGGCCAAGCTGACGCCCGTCGGCGCTCCCCAGGCCTCGCAGGACGCGGTGTTCAGCCGGCCGCCGCTGATCCAGACGTTCCGCAGGAAGGCGGGCGGCCAGCCGTTCACGATGGTCGTCAACCACCTCAAGTCCAAGGGCACCTGCCCGGCCGACGGCCCCGACGCCGACCAGGGCGACGGCCAGAGCTGCTGGAACGCCACCCGCGTCAAGCAGGCGCAGGCGCTGCTCGGCCTGGTCAAGGACCTGCCGAACCCGGTGGTGCTCGGCGACCTCAACGCCTACGGCGAGGAGGACCCGATCCACACGCTGGAGGCGGGCGGGCTGACCAGCCTGACCAAGAGGTTCGTGCCGGCGCGGCAGCGCTACAGCTACCTGTTCGACGGCCTGGCCGGAGAGCTCGACCACGCGCTGGTCGGCCGGCAGCTGCTCAAGCGGGTCACCAGCGCGACGATCTGGCACATCAACTCGGACGAGCCGCGCATTCTCGACTACAACACCGAGTTCAACCCGGCGTCCCTGTACAAGCCGGACGCCTTCCGGTCCACCGACCACGACCCGCTCATCATCGGCCTCACCCTGCCGGGCCGCTGATCCTTTCGTCACGGGCGGCCCGCGTTCCGTACGGGCCGCCCGTGACGTGGACATCGGGTGCCCCCCGCCCCGGGGCGAGCACAGTTGATCATTGCGGGATAATCGACATCATGGCGCTCATCCAGGTTGACGAGGAAGCCGTACGGAGCCAGGTCAGCGAGCTGGTGTTCGCCGAGGCTCTGGCGCTGGTCGCCGACGGCATGGTCGCGGGGTTGACCGAGAAGGGGACGTCGGTCGCCGCGCTGGTGAGCGGGCGTTCGGTGACGGTCACCTTCACCGCGAGCGGGATGCGCGCGGTCTGCGAGTGCCTGGATCCCGAGTTGTGCGCCCACGCGGCCGCCGCGGCGGTGACCTGGGTCCGGATGGGCGATGTGCGGCCCGCGCCCGACCTGTACGCGCTGCTGCGTACCCAGGACTCCGACTGGCTGGCCCGCCGCCTCGCCACTCTGGCCGCGACGGACCCCGAGCTCGCCGATCGGCTGCGGACCGAGCTCGCGGAGACCATCATCGGCGAGGAGTCGACCGACCTCCTCGCCGACCTGGAATCGGTCATGGCGGACCTGCTGGCCGAGGCCGCGGATGTCTGCGACGCCTGGCACGAGGGCGAGTGGTATCCCGATCTCGAGGACCTGGAGGAGATCCTCGACGAGATCGACGACCTGATCGAGCCGTCACCGGACACCGCACGCGAGCTGACCGTCCGCGCGATCGACCTCATCGAGGAGGTGCTGGACACCGGGGAGGTCTATGGCGGCCAGCTCGTCGAGGATCTCGAGCGCGTCCAGGGCATGCATCGGGACGCCTGCCTGGCCGGCTCGCCCGACCCGGTGAAGCTGGCGGAGTGGCTGATGGGCAAGGTGCTGATCAGCAACTGGTGCACCTTCGAGACCTCGCTGCCCGGCTACGCTCCCGCACTGGGCGATCTGGGCCTGCGCCGCTGCCACGAGCTGCTGAACGGCACCTTCGCCGACCGGATCCGCGACTACAAGGTGGCCGCGCTGCGCGAGTCGCTCGCCCGCGCCGAGGGCGGCACCGACGCCGTGATCGCCATGCTCGCCCAGCGGGCCGCCGGCGGCGGCGACATCGCGAAGATCGCTCGTCTCCTGATCGGCGAGGAGCGTCACGACGAAGCCCTGGCCTGGATCGCCCAGGGGATCGGCCGCTACGGCCGCGATCAGCAGCTCCTCACCCTCGCTCTCGACTGCCATCAGCACGCAGGACGGACCGAGCAGGCGCTCGAGACCCGCTGGCAGCTCTTCACCCTCTCACCGTCCACGCACACCTATCAGAACTTGACCCGCCAGGCCGGCCCGGACGCGGCCCCGTGGCAGGCCAAGGCCATCGCGCACCTCCGCTCGTCGCCCGCCATGGCCCCCACACTGGCCGAGGTGCTGCTGATCAACGAGGACGTGGCGGGCGCCTGGGAGGTCCTCCAGACGTACGGACTCGCCTCTGACCTGCGCATGCGCGTGGTCAACGCCCGCGCCCAGACCCATCCCCAGGACGCCATCCCGATCTACCGGGAACTGGCCGAATCCTGCGTCAGCCGGGCCAGCAGACCCGGCTACCAGGAGGCGATCCAGTATCTCTTCACGCTGCGAACCCTGTTCGAGCGCACCGGCGATCAGACCGAGTTCGCCTCTTACGTCGCCCGGCTCCGCGCCGCCCACCCCGGCAAGAAGGCTTTCCACACCCAACTGGACGGCGCGGGCCTCCTCTGACGCCATCACGCCCACGCCGGAAATCCCGGCGCCCGATATGTGAGGCCCGGTGGCGGGAGCATGGAATGCTGGTGGCGGGTACGTGGTTGACAGCTTTGCACCTTGGGATGACATACAGACTTCACGCGACGATACGAGGAGCCACTTGTGGCGACCATCGAGGTAACCGAGACGAACTTCAACGACATCGCCGACAAGGGGATCGTCCTGCTCGACTTCTGGGCCGAGTGGTGTGGCCCGTGCAAGATGTTCGGGCCGATCTTCGAGAAGGCGTCCGACAAGCATGAGGACATCACCTTCGGCAAGATCGACACCGATGCGGAGCAGGCCCTGGCGCAGGGCTTCGACATCAGCTCGATCCCGACGCTCATGGCGATCCGCGACGGGATCGTGGTCTACGCGCAGCCCGGTGCGATCCCGGCGCCCGCGCTCGAAGACCTGATCAGCCAGGTTCGCGCGCTCGACATGGACGCGATCAGGACCGAGCTCAACGAGGAGCTCAAGAAGGCCGACCAGAACTGACCGCCGCACCACGAAGCCCCGCCATACCAGCGGGGCTTTTCTCGTTCCACAGGGCGGCGCCTATGATTTGCGGCCGACTCCGGCGTAGCCGACGTTGGTGACGGCCTTGGCGCCCAGCAGGGAATCGCCGGGGTCGGGGCGCCAGTCCTGGGGGTAGACCAGGCCGGGTTCGGCCAGTTCGTAGCCCTCGAAGAAGGCGGCGATCTGCTCGGGTGTCCGGAGGTTGAGCGCGGCCGTCGCCTGCTTGTAGATCTCCAGCGCCTGCGGGGTGGAGTCGGGCGCGGCGTCCACGGCGTGGCTGATGACCAGCCGGCTGCCCGCGGGCCCCGCGTCGCGCAGCCTGCCGACGATGCCGTACGCGGCCTCGTCCGGCAGGAAGTGCAGCACGGCCAGCATCAGGAACGCCACCGGGCGGTCGAAGTCGATCGTCTCTGCCAGAGTTTCCAGCAGCGGGTCCGTGTCCCTGATGTCGGCCTGGACGAACTCCACGTTCGTGCCCCTGGACAGCAGAGCCCGCCCGTGCGCGCACACCACGGGGTCGTAGTCCACGTAGACGACGCGCGCCTCGGGCGCGATCTCGTGCGTGTTGCCCTGGGTGGGCAGACCAGCGCCGAGGTCCACGATCTGGTCGACGCCGGAGTCGACCAGATGGCGTACGGCCCGGCGGAGGAAGTCGCGGTTGGCCCTCGCGGAGTCCCTCGTGTCGGGGAACAGCTTCAAGATCTGCTCGGCCGCTTCCCGGTCGGAGGCGAAGTTGTCCTTGCCGTCCAGGAAGTAGTCGTACATCCGGGCGATGTTGGGCACGCTCGGGTCCACGCCATCGGGGGCGCTGTCCACGATTTCTCCCAATAGTTGAGGAATTCTCACCTTTGTCAGGCCGATCATAGAAGATCGCGGACAGGCGTGACCGAAGAATCCTCTGGCAGCCCCGGCCCGACCCGGGGCTGCCGTTCACGTACTCAGCTGGAGCGGTAGAGCTCCGCCACCCGGAAGGCGAGGTCGAGCGACTGGCCGCGGTTGAGACGCGGGTCGCAGGCCGTCTCGTAGCGGCGCGAGAGGTCGTCCTCGACGATCTCGTGGCCGCCGCCCACGCACTCCGTCACGTCATCGCCCGTGAACTCGATGTGGATGCCTCCGGGATGCGTGCCGAGCGAGCGGTGCACCTCGAAGAAGCCCGTCACCTCGTCGAGCACGTCGTCGAGCCGGCGCGTCTTGTGGCCGCTCGGCGCCTCCCACGTGTTGCCGTGCATCGGGTCGCAGATCCACGCGACCTGCGCGCCCGCCGCGGTGACCTCCTTGACCAGCGCGGGCAGGTGCTCGCGGATCTTGGAGGCGCCCATCCGGGTGATGAACGTGAGCCGGCCCGGCTCGTTCTCGGGGTTGAGCTTCTCGACCAGCGCCAGCGCCTCGGAGGGCGTGGTGGTCGGGCCGAGCTTGACGCCGATGGGGTTGCGGATGCGGGAGAAGAAGTCGACGTGCGCGCCGTCGAGCTGGCGGGTGCGCTCGCCGATCCAGACCATGTGCGCCGACACGTCGTACGGGCTGCCGGTCCGCGAGTCGATGCGCGTGAGCGCCCGGTCGTAGTCGAGGATCAGCGCCTCGTGCGAGGAGTAGAACTCGACGGTGTGGAACTCCTCCGGGTCGGCCCCGCAGGCGCGCATGAACGCGAGCGCCTGGTCGATCTCCCTGGCCAGCTGCTCGTAGCGGCGGCCGGCGGGGGACTCGCCCACGAAGTCCTGGTTCCAGGCGTGCACCTGGCGCAGGTCGGCGTAGCCGCCCTTGGTGAAGGCGCGGGCCAGGTTGAGCGTCACGGCCGAGGAGTGGTAGGCCTTCAGCAGCCGCCACGGGTCGGGCCTGCGGGACTCAGGGGTGAAGGCGAAGCCGTTGACCATGTCGCCCCGGTAGGCGGGCAGCTCCTGGCCGTCGCGCGTCTCGGTGCCCTTGGAACGCGGCTTGGCGAACTGCCCGGCCACGCGGCCGATCTTGACCACCGGCACCTTGGCGGCGTACGTCAGCACGATGGCCATCTGCAGCAGCGTCTTGAGTTTGTTGCGCACATTGTCGGCGGTCGCCCCGGCGAACGTCTCGGCGCAGTCACCGCCTTGCAACACGAACGCCTCGCCTCGGGCGACGGCGGCCAGTTGCTCCTTGAGCTGGTCGCACTCGCCGGCGAAGACGAGTGGGGGCAGGCCGCCGAGCTCGGCGACGACCTTCTCGAGCTCGCTGCGGTCGGGCCAGTCAGGCTGCTGGGCCGCCGGCAGGGCTCGCCAGGAATCGAGTTCCTCGGGATTGCTCAGTGCGCTCACGACATACGAGGGTATGCTACCGGCTCGGCGTCACCGACCCCGATGTCCACGTTGTGAGAAAGCGACCCCGCGGGGCGGGTCAGAGTTCGGGTGTCAGTACGTGCTCGGGGCGCACCCCCAACCCGAGGAAGCGCCGTATCACCCCGCTGAACAGGGGATTCCGCGGCAGCGTCGCCGGGATGCGCGGCGGCCCCACCTGGCTGTCGATCGTCGGGCCGAGCAGCCGGTCCTGAGCCACGCGCTGCGCGGCCTGGGTGATCCTGGTGGGCAGCATGCGGCGGCGCTCCAGCCGGCGCAACGTGGCCTCCGGGATGGGCCGGCCCGACCTCAGCGGCTCGGCGATCAGGTTGGCCGTGGCGACCGCGTCCTGCACCGCCAGGTTGATGCCGACGCCGAACACCGGTGACATCGCGTGCGCCGCGTCGCCGATGGCCAGGAAACCGGGCCGGTACCAGCGGCGGAGCCGGTTGAGCGCCACCGTGAGCATGCTGACGTCGTCGAAGCTCGCGATCTGCTCGACGCGCCCCTCCAGGTACGGCAGCAGCCGCGCCACCGGCTCACGGAAGGCGTCGATGCCCTGTCCGGCCAGCCGGTCATAGCCGCCCTTGGGGATGAGGTAGGCCAGCTGCCAGTAGGTCTCCCTGTTGATGCCCACGATCGCGTGGCCGGTGGAGATCCGCAGGAACGTCTGCTCAGGGTCGCTCTCGACGCGCGGCAGCCGGAACCACAGGACGTCCATCGGCGCGCCGAACTCCTGCGGCACCAGCCCGGCCGCCGCGCGCAGCGTCGAACCGCGGCCGTCCGCGGCCACGGTCAGCTCCGCCCTGATCTCGTGCTCGCCCGACTTGTCGCGGTAGCGCAGGCCGCGGGCCGCGCCGTCCTCGCGGATCAGCCCGTACGCCTCGGCGTTCATGAGCAGCCGGAACGTCGGGTACTTCTCAGCGGCCGACGTGACGAGCTTCAGGAAGTCCCATTGCGGGACGAAGGCGATGTAGTCGTACTTGCCAGGCAGCCCGCGAAGGCTGGCCAGCTGGATCGGCCCGTCGTCGGTCAGCAGGGTGAACGCGTACGTCTTGCGGTGGGGGATCTTCAGGAACTCCGTGGCCAGCCCGAGCTCGTCCAGCACCTGAAGCGTGGACGGGTGGATCGTGTCGCCGCGGAAGTCACGGAGGAAGTCGGCGTGCTTCTCCAGCAGGGTCACCTCGACACCCGCTCTGGCCAGCAGCAGGGCGAGCATGGCGCCCGCCGGGCCGCCGCCCGCGATCACACAGGAATTCATCACGTATTGAGTTTAACTCTGTCTATGGAGAAATGCACTTGCCCGCTGCCATCCGGCACGTCCGAAACGCCGAAGTACTAGCGAAGTAATGACGTGACCCCGACCGACGTGGAGTGCGACATGAGCGATGAGCTCCACACCCTTTCCGGCGCCTACGCCGTGCACGCGTTGCCGGACAGCGACGGGGTGCTGTTCGAAACGCATATGGCGCAATGCCCGTCGTGCCGGACGGAGGTGCGGCGGCTGCGCGAGACGGCCGTCCTGCTCGCCCTCGCGGTCGCCGAGCCACCCCCCGCCGCCCTGCGCACCCGCGTCCTCACGGCCGTCGCCCGCACGCCACAGGCTCCCACGCACTCGCCGGGGGACGTGACCGTCTGGGAAGTGGGAGGGCCTTCAAGCCAGCCGCTGCGGCGAGGCCGGGGGCGGGGGAGGGTGGTGGCCGGGCTGGCGGCCGTGTCCACGGCGGCGGCCGTCGCGCTCGGCGTCGTGGGGTTCGACGCCCGCCGCGACCTGGGGAACCTTCAGGCCAGGGACGGCGAGGTCGCGGCGGTCCTGGCCGCGCCCGATGTCCGGACCGTACGGCTGCCGGTCACCGCGGGCGGCAGCGGCACCGTCGTGGTGTCGCGCGCGCGGGGCCGGATGGTGTTCACGTCGTCGGGCCTGCCCGAACTTCCCCAGTCGAGGGTGTACGAGCTGTGGCTGATGGGCCCGGACGGCATCCGCTCAGCGGGACTCCTGGACCGGCGCCCCGATGGCGTCACCACGCCCATGCTGACCGGGGCGGCCAAGGGGGACGAGCGCATCGGCCTCACGGTCGAACCGGCGGGCGGCTCCAAGCAGCCCACCACCCAGCCGGTCCTGTTGGCCGAACTCCCCTCAGCCTGACCAGATTTATCGGCTTTGGGATGAGACGCCGGCACACAACGGGCCGATAATGCGGATCATGCGTAGATCCGCGGCCCTGGTCCTGGCCGCCGCCGTCTTATACATCCCCCCAGCCAACGCAGAGGCAGCCGCCGCGCCCGGCGCTGCCACCGTCGTGCCGGTCCAGGTCACCGGTACGCCCGCCAAACGGTTCAACCTGGTCATCATGGGCGACGGCTACACCGAGTCCGAGCAGGCGAAGTTCCAGGCGGACGTCGACCGGCACCTCAACGTGATGTGGTCCATCGAGCCGTACAAGTCCTACCGCGCCTACATCAACGTCTACCGGGTGGACATCGTCTCCGGCGAGTCGGGTGTCAGCTGCGACCCCGCCCTGACCTCGCCGAAGAAGACCACCCCGCTCAGCATGGGCTTCTGGGGCCAGTGCAACCCCGGCAGCGTCCAGCGGCTGATCACCATGGACAACACGGCCGCCACCCGCTACGCGAACCTGGTCACCGGCACGACCTCGGCCAACCGGCAGATCCTCGCGCTGGCCAACAGCGGGACGTACGGCGGCGCGGGCGGTTCCTACGCGACCGCCTCCGGCAGCAACTCCATGTCCGCCCTGATCAGCCCGCACGAGCTGGGCCACTCCCTGGGCGGCCTGCAGGACGAGTACGACTACTACCAGCGCGGCGTGCCCGGCGGCCCGTACACCGGGCCCGAGCCCGCCTCCGCCCACCACACGCTGCTGACCGAGCAGCAGATGCTCGACCAGAAGAAGAAGTGGTGGCGCTGGCTCGGCGAGCCCAGCGAGTCCGGTGGCCCGATCGGCCGCTACGAGGGCGGCATGTACGCCACCACGGGCGTCTGGCGGCCGAGCCGGCACTCCATGATGAAGACGCTCGGCTACTACTACGACCAGGTGAGCCGGGAGGTGATGGCACAGCGGATCACCGGCAAGACGACGGTGATCCAGGACGCCACCCCGTCGAACGCGCCCGTCGGCGCCGACCGGGTGCTCTGGGTGGAGCCGATGCGCCCGAACGGCCACGCGCTCACCGTCACCTGGAACGTCGACGGCACGGACCGGCCCGCCGAACAGGGCACGGCCCTGGACTTACGCGAGCTCGGCCTCACCCCGGGCACCCACACGGTCAAGGCGACGGTCACCGACCCGACGACCTTCGTCAGGGACCCGGCCATCCGGGCCGCGATGTCCGCCTCCCGCTCCTGGACCGTCGACACGTCCCTGACCACCCCGCCCGACGGCGTCACCCCCGGCATCGTCTCCGCCACCTCGGTGGACCGGCCGCTGGGCCGTACCGGCGTCGTGTACGTGGAGACCACGCACCCGGCGGCGAGCGTTCCCGCGGTCGCGTGGGCGCTCGACGGGAAGCGGGTCGGCGAGGGCGACAGCGACCTGGACCTCGGCGAGCTGAAGCCGTCGGACGGCACGCACACGCTCACCGCCACGGTCGGCGACCGGACGCTGACCTGGACGGTCGACGCCACCTCGCCCAAGACCGGCTATGAGCTGTCGCGGCCGCTCGTCAGGTCCGGCGACACCTACGTCTACAACGGGCCGTTCTCGATGAAGCTGACCGGCACCGACGACCAGGGCGGCTACGTGGTCTCGGAGTCGAGGGTCGACGGCGACGGCTGGTTCAACTACTTCGGCTGGCCGACCTCCTCCGAGCTGCCGTGGACGTTCACCGAGGACGGGACGACCATCGACTCCCTGGTGTACGGCAAGCTCCCCAGGGGGCGGCACACGATCGAGTACCGCTCCATCGACGGCTCGGGCAACTACGGCAAGGCGGGCAGCTTCACGGTCACCACGATCGCCCCGCCGCCCGCCTGCACCAGGACCCTCACCGGTGCCCAGCGCGGCCCGCTGACCGTCGCCGACGGCGTCACCTGCCTGGACCACGCGCAGGTGAGCGGCCCGGTGACCGTACGGGCGGGGGCCTCGGTGGTCGTCACCGGCGGCCGCCTGTCCGGCGCGCTCAACGCCTCGCGGGCCGCCTCGGTGCAGGTTCTCGGCGCGCGGGTGGACGGCGCGCTGACGGTCGACCGCGCCGGGGCGCTGGCCGTCGTGGCCGCCGACATCCGCGGCGCGGCCCTGCTGACCTCGAACACGGCGCCGATCCTGTCGGGCACCACGGTCAAGGGCGCGCTCGCCTGTACGGGCAACACGCCCGCGCCGGTGGACCTGGACGTGCCCAACAAGGTCGCCGGCGTGGGCGCGGGACAGTGCGGCAAGCTAGGCGCGGGAGCCGGGGGCACCTCCTACGAGGCGGTCCAGGACGTCCGTGAGTGAGGTGGTGGACAGGTCGCGGGCCCGCGCGTACTCCGACTCGGGGTACTGCCGCGGCCCGTTCTCCACCAGCAGGATCAGGTAGAGGTAGGCACGATAGAGGTCGAGCCGGGTCCGCGCGGCGGGGGTGAGCTCCAGCGGGGTCACCTCGCGGTACCCGGCCAGCAGCGGGTCGTCGTCGCGCAGCTCGCCGAAGATGGTCGGCGTGACGAACTCGGCCAGCGGATCGCCCCAGAACGCCCGCTCGTGGTCGATGATCGCCTGGATCCTGGGCGTCCCGGAGACGTCCAGGAAGACGTTGCCGGCCCAGACGTCGAAGTGGACGAGGTGCGGTGTGGTCACCTCGTCCAGCACGGGCGCGGCGGCCGCGAGCACCGCGCCGATCTCCGCGACGGGCCGGGGGAGCGGCGTCGGGTAGCGCTCGGTGTCGGCCAGCAGCGCCCCCACCATGGCCAGGTACGCCTCGCGCCAGGTACGGCCGGTGATGCCCGCGTGCGGGTAGCCGAACACCTCGCCCGTCACCGAATTGAACCTGGCCAGGTGGCGGCCCAGCTCGCGCCGGAGCGCGTCGTCGCCGTCCGGTTTCACGTCGTTCCACGACACGCCGTCCAGCGTCCCGAACAGCAGGTAGTCGCCGCCGAGCACCGGATCGTCGAACCCGGCGGCCAGCAGCGTGGCCACCGGCACGCCCGCGGCGACGGCCAGCTCGCAGGCCGCCGCCTCCATCCGCAGCAGATTGCGTTCGTAGCTGAGCTGGTCCAGCTCGGGGGAGGGAGCCAGCTTGAGTACCACGTCGCGGCCGTCGTCGAGGAGGAGCCGCCAGACCGCGTTGGCGTAGCCGTCGGTGAGTTCGGTGGATCGGGTCACGCCCGCGCCGAGCGCGCGCCGGGCGAGATCGTCGAGCTCGGCGGGCGATAGACGCCGTTTCGTCCTGCTGTCCACGAGACCTGATTGTGGGGTCAGGCCGCGCTGATCGTCCAGCTTGTCCTGAGCCCGTTATGCGGCGCTGATCGTCCAGCCGGCCACGTGCTCGCCGCCCGGTTCGAGCACCACCACGTCGGTGCCGGAGTTGAACGCGTCGGGCGGGCAGGTCATGGGCTCCACGGCCACGCCCTCGTAGCCGAGCTGCTTGCTGGTGCAGACCTGCACCCACGGCAGCACGGCCGGGTCCCACGTCATGCGTACGCCCCCGACCCGGGCCTCGCCGGCCGCCAGCCCGGTGAACGCGTGGTCGATCACGTCGCCGTCGAGCGGCCTGGCCTCGCGGAAGTCGTACGGGGAGCCGGACACGTCGTCCAGGGAGCGGGGCAGCAGCTCCGCGTCGGTGACCAGCACCTTGGCGGCGGGCAGCTCCAGGTCGTCGCCGAGCAGCCAGGGATGGGGGCCGCAGCCGTAGGGGGCGGCCTCGGCGCCGTCGTTGCGGGCGGTGACCGTGGTGGTCAGCCCGTGCTCGTCGAGCCGGTGCAGGACCCGCAGCGTCAGCGTGAACGGGTAACCGGCCGTGGGGGTGATCGTGTGCGCCAGGCGTACGAAGGCGTGGTGGTCCTCGGCGGCCAGCAGCTCCACGACCTGCCAGTCGACGCCGGACACCAGCCCGTGCAGGGCGTGGCCGCGCTCGGGCTCGCTCACCGCCAGCTCGTGCGTCCGCCCGCCGAACGAGTAGCGGGCGCCGCCCACCCGGTTCGGCCAGGGGGCGAGGATCGTACCCGCGAAATAGGGGACCGGGCCCTCGGCGGGCCAGCTCGTGATCAGGTCGCGGGCGCCGTGGCGAAGCGTCCTGAGCGCGGCGCCGCGCGGGCTGATCCGCGCGGTGTATCCGGCGGCGGCGAGCTGGGGCACGGCAGGATCCTCTCTCGGGGGTCAAGCAGGGGGTCGGGCAAAGGATATCCCGAGGTCAGGCCGACGCCCGGCGCACCAGATGGGTGTCGAGGATGACCACGGGCTGGCGAAGCACCTCGCCGTTGATCCGCGCGACCAGCAGCCGGGCCATCTGGCGGCCCATCTCCTCGGCCGGCTGGTGCACGGTGGTCAGCGGCGGGTCGGCGTGCAAGGCGACCTTGGAGTCGTCGAACCCCACCACCGCCACGTCGTCCGGGATGGCCCGGCCCTCCATCTTGAGCACCCGCATCGCCCCCACCGCCAGCGGGTCCGAGGCGGCGAACACGGCGTCGAGCTCCGGCTCGGCGGCCAGCAGCTCGCGCATGGCCGCCGCGCCGCTCTCCTCGGAGAAGTCGCCGCCGTAGGCGACCAGCTCCCGCGCGCCCAAGGTGAGCAGCGCGTCGTGGTAGCCGGCCAGCCGGTCGACGCCCACGCCCATGTCCTGCGGCCCGGCGATCGTGGCGATGCGCTGTCTGCCGAGACCCAGCAGGTGTTTGACCGCCTGCCGGGCCCCTGCCCGGTTGTCCATGTCGACGTAGCTGTAGGGGGTGAGGCCGACCGGGCGGCCGCCCAGCACGGTCGGCACGCCCATCGCCTCCAGCCGGCCGGGCAGCGGGTCGGCGCCGTGCAGCGACAGGAGCAGCACGCCGTCGACGTGCTGCCCCGTCAGGTAGTGCTCCAGGCGTTCGTGCTCCTCCTGCGACTGGGCCATGGCCAGGATCAGCTGCAGGCCCGTCTCGGCCAGCGCCGAGCCGATGCCCCTGATGGTCCCGGCGAAGTAGGGCTCGTCGAAGACGCGCAGCTCGGACTCCGACACCACCAGCGCCACCGTGTCGGTGCGCCGGGTGACCAGCGCCCGCGCCGCGCGGTTGGGGACGTAGCCCAGCTCCTGGATGGCCCGTTGCACGGCGTCGCGGGCCTTCTCGCTCACGTTGGGTGAGCCGTTGATGACTCTGGACACCGTGCCACGGCCTACTCCGGCCAGAGCAGCGACTGCCTCAAGAGTCGGTCGGTTCATGACGCCTATTCTGCCGGATGATCTCCGAGTACCAGATCGCGCTGTCCTTGAGCACGCGCCGCTGGCTCTCGAAGTCCACGTGCACGAGGCCGAAACGCTTGCCGTAGCCCCATGCCCACTCGAAGTTGTCCATAAGCGACCAGGCGAAATAGCCCTCCAGCGGCACCCCGGCGTCGATCGCGTCGCGGCAGGCGCGCAGGTGGTCCTCGAAGTAGGCCACCCGCTCGGAGTCGTGCACCCGGCCGTGCTCCAGGACGTCGTCGAAGGCCGCGCCGTTCTCGGAGACGACCATCGGGATCGCCGGGTAGTCCCGCGCCACCCTGGTCAGCACCTCCACCAGGCCGCCCCGGTCGATCTCCCAGCCCATCGAGGTGACCGGCCGGCCGCCGTCGACGAACGACACGTGCTCGCTGCCCACCCAGGGCGAGGCGGAATCCGTGGGCGCCGCCGCCGCCGAGGCCCTGCCGCCTGGTGCTCCCGAAACCGTGAAGCGGCTGTAGTAGTTGACGAGCAGCACGTCGATCGGCGCCTTGATGGTCGCCAGGTCACCGTCCCTGATGAAGCCCAGGTCCATCCCGAGGTCGTCGAGGACGTCCTGCGGGTAGCGGCCGGTCATCAGTGCGTCGAGGAAGAACCGGTTCTGCAGCCCGTCGATGCGCCGCGCCGCGTCCTGGTCCGCCTCGCTGTCGGTGGCCGGGGTGATCGCGTAGAGGTTCACGCAGCCGCCGACCCGCCTGGCGCCCATCGCCTGTACGGAAAGGCCGTGCGCGAGGTTGAGATGGTGCGCGCCCCTGATCGCGTTCTCCGGCTCGCGACGGCCAGGGGCGTGCTCACCCGAGGCGTAGCCGAGGAACGCGGTGCACCATGGCTCGTTGACGGTGCTGAAGGTGTGCACGTGGTCCTTCAGCGCCTCGTGCACGGTCGCCGCGTAGTCGGCGAAGCAGTAGGCCGTGTCGCGGTTGGGCCAGCCGCCCCTGTCCTCCAGCGCCTGGGGCAGGTCCCAGTGGTAGAGGGTCAGCCAGGGGTCGATGCCGTGCTGCCGCAGCTCGTCGGTGAGCCGCTTGTAGAAGTCGAGGCCCTTCTGGTTGACCTTGCCCGACCCGTCGGGCTGGATCCGGGGCCAGGAGACGGAGAAGCGGTAGGCGGTCAGGCCCAGCTCCGCCATGATCTGGGCGTCTTCCCGGTATCGGTGGTAGTGGTCGATGGCCACGTCCGCGTGGTCCCCGTTGAGCACGCGGCCTGGGGTCTTGGTGAAGGTGTCCCAGATGGAGATGCCGCGCCCGTCCTCGGCGACCGCGCCTTCGATCTGGTACGCCGAGGTGGCCGCGCCGAACGCGAATCCCGTCGGGAATTGCAGCCCGGCACGCGTCTGTTCCTCTTGTGTCGTCACGCCTTGACCGCACCTTCCATGAGTCCGCCGACGATCTGGCGGCCGAATGCGACGAATACCGCGATGAGCGGAATGATGGACAGCGCCGTTCCCGCGAAGATCAACGTGTAGTTGGTGGAGAACCTGGCGTTCAGCGAGGTGATCGCGATCTGGACGGTCGGATTGTCCGGAGTGAGGACGATCAGCGGCCACATGAAGTCATTCCACATCAGCATGAACGTGTTGATCCCGAGCACCGCCATGCCCGGCCGTACGGCCGGCAGCACGACGTTCCACCAGATCCGCAGGGTGGCCGCGCCGTCGACCCTGGCCGCCTCGACCAGCTCCATCGGCACCGCCTGGCGGGTGTACTGGGTCATCAGGAACACGCCGAACCCGTTGAGCAGGTACGGCAGGATGACCGCCTTGAGGGTGCCCGTCCACTCCAGGCTCACCATCAGCCGGTAGAGCGGCACCACGCCCATCTGCTGCAGCGGCACCGCCATCGTCAGCAGGACGGCCAGGAGCAGCACGTTCCTGCCCTTGAACGACAGGTTGGCGAAGGAGAAGCCGGCCAGCGTCGAGATGATGACCACCGAGACGGTGACCACGCTCGCCACGATGAACGAGTTGGTCAGGCCGAGCAGGAAGTGGGCGTCCTCGTTGTTGAGCACCGCGACGATGTTCTGGCCGAGGTTGCCGCCGGGCAGGAACGGCGGCGGCACCGCGACCGCGTCGGCGTTGGTGCGCGAGGCGATGACCAGCATCCAGTACAGCGGGAAGGCGGACAGCACGATGGCCAGCGCCAGCATGACCCGGGTGATGAGGGTCGGCGACCAGTTGGTCATTTGGTGCCCCCGATCCTGCGGACGAACAGGAAGTTGATCAACGCGCCGATGAGGATGAGCAGGAACAGCAGCCAGGCCGCCGCGGCGGCGTACCCGTAGTCGAACTCGCGGAAGCCCTGCTTGACGACGAACATCGCGACCGTCTGGAACTGGCCCTGCGACCCGCCGTCGACGTTGCCGTTGTAGAACGTCGTCGGCTCGGAGAACAGTGTGAGCCCGCCGATCGTGGAGTTGAGCACCACGAAGATCATGGTCGGGCGGAGCATCGGCAGGGTGATCTGCCAGAACTGCCGCCGCCGCGAGGCTCCGTCGATGGCCGCAGCCTCGTACAGGTCGCGCGGGATCGTCTGCATGCCGGCCAGGAAGATGATCGCGTTGTAGCCGGTCCAGCGCCAGTCGACCATGGTGGCGATGGCCAGCCACGACGGGACCCGCTCGGCCCGCCAGTTGATGGCGTCCATGCCGAACCAGCTGAGGATCCAGTTGACCAGGCCCCAGTCACGGGCGAAGAGCTGGGTGAACACGACCGCCACCGCGACCACCGAGGTCACCAGCGGCAGCAGCACGCTCATCCGGATCGCCAGGCGCAGCCGGAACCGCTTGTTCAGCGCGTTGGCCAGGAACAGCGCCAGCAGCAACTGCGGAATGGTGGCCAGGAGGAACATGCCGACCGTGTTGGTGACGGCGTTCCAGAAGTCCTCGTCGGCCAGCAGCTTGGCGTAGTTGCCCAGCCCGGTCCACTTCGTGGTCCCGGCCAGGTCGTAGTCGTAGAGCGAGTAGTAGAGGGTGAACGCCAGCGGGAAGAGCCCGAAGGCGGCGAACAGGATGAAGTACGGGGACACCAGCGTGTACGGCATCACCTTGACGTCCAGTCTGGAACGCCAGAGACGGCCGGTCGGAAGGGTGTCGATACTCATAGGAGACCTTTCGGCGGCAGTAGCCCGGCCCGCTCATGGCGGGCCGGGCGGGGAAGATCAGCCCGCGGCCTTCACCGCGTCGTCGACCAACTGCTGCCAGGCCTTGCCGTAGGGGACCGAGCCGTCGTCCATGCCCTGGATCACCGACTCGATGGCGTTCTTGACCTGGGCGTGCTTGACGCCGAGGAAGACCGGCTGGAGGCTCGACGCCGACTTGGCGAAGATCTCGCCGATGGGGGCGTTGTTGAAGAACTCGTTCTTCGCGCTCTGCACGGCCGCGTCCTGCTGCGCCGCCGTGTTGCTCGGCATGTTGCCGAAGTCGGTGAAGATGCTCGCCTCGGTCTGCGCGCTGGTCAGGTAGTCGGCCACCGCCGCGGCTTCCTTCGGGTGCTTGCTCTGCTTCGGCACCGACAGCCAGGAGCCGCCCCAGTTGCCGCCGCCGCCGGGTACCGCGGCCACGTCCCACTTGCCCTTGCCGCCGTCGCCCGCGTTGCCGCTGACCACGCCGAGCATCCACGACGGGCAACCGACCGTGGCGAACGCGCCCTTCTGGGTGCCCGCCGCCCACTCGTCGGTGAAGTTACGCAGCTTGGCGGTCAGGCCCTGCTGGCTCATCTTCGTGGCGAAGTCGAAGCCCGCCTTCACCGCCGGGTTCTTGTCGACGATGAGGTTGTTGTCCTTGTCGAAATAGGTGACATTGCCGTTCTTGGCCGCCTCCTGGTACAGGACCACCTGGTAGAGGGTGTTCGTGCCATCGGCGAACTTGGTGTCCTTCACCTTCGCCTGGAACTGCTGGCCGACCTTCATGAAGGCGTCCCAATCGGGCCACAGGGCGCTGACCTTGTCCCGCTCGGCGGGCAGCCCGGCCTTCTTGAACAGATCCGAGCGGTAGCAGATGCTCATGCCGCCGATGTCGGTGCCCAGGCCGAACAGCTTGCCGTCGCCGGTGAGGCCGTTCTCCCACTTCCATGCGGGGAAGTCCGCCTTGCGGGAGTCCAGGCCGAATTCCTTCAGGTCCGCCCACCACTCCGGGTGCGCCTTGGCCAGGCCCATGCCACCTTCGTCGATGCCGACCACGTCGCCCGCACCGTTGCCGGCCTGTAACCACTGGATCATCTGCGGCCAGTACTGCTGCTCGAACTGGTCGGTCAGGTGCTCTTCCTTGATCTGGATGTCCTTGTGCTCGGCGTTCCACTTCGTGATGGCGTTCTTGTAGCCGAAGTTCGAGCCGCCGCCGAAAGTCTGCACCCGGATCGTGACCGGTTCGGCGGCCGCCGAGGACGCGGGTGCGTTGCTGGCCGCCGGAGTGCCGCCGGAGCCGCAGGATGCGACGGTCAGCGCCGCCGCCGCCAGGGCGGAAGCCGCGGCGAGACCGCCGCGACGCTTGCGGTTCATCATGGTGGACCCCTTCTCGGGTGTATGGGTGGGGAGGTGCACCGCGGCACACGCTCCGGGCCGCGGTGGGAAATCCTTGGGAGCGCTCCCACAAAGGGTGCACTTATGGCCTGTGCCCGTCAATGCGCTGAAACGCAACCGTTACCAATGGTGCGATTTCTCATCCTGAAAGGGGATTTTTGGTGACTTACGGCGCAAAGGGCCGTTTGGGAGCGCTCCCATCACAAGGGACTCGTTTGTGTTTGCTTCCTGGGCATGTCGCCCACCCACTGCGGCCTTTTCTCGTGGTCACGCCTGTGGTCACGCCCGCGGTCGGATCTGCCGCGTCCGTCGCGGCGTCCGTACGGCGTGTCGGGGCTGTCGCGGCATCTGTCGCGGCATTCGTACGGTGTGCTGGGTTTGTCCCGGCGTTCGGACGGTGTGCCGTCGGCGACCGGCAGGCGACGGCCATCAGGGAGGCGGCCATCATTGTGACGGCGATCAGCAGGCGGCGGCGCGCTCTCGCAGCAGGGTGCGCTCGCGGGCGTTGCGGGTCATGGCCGCCGCCCGTTCGAACTCGGCGCGCGCCTCACCCTGTCGCCCCAGCTTGACCAGCAGATCCCCGCGTACGCTCGGCAGCAGGTGGTAACCCTTCAGCGCCGGTTCGTCGACCAGCTGGTCCACCAACTCGAGCCCGACCGCCGGGCCGTACGCCATGGCGAGCGCGACCGCCCGGTTGAGCTCGACGACCGGAGAACGCGACATCCGCGCCAGCGCCTCGTAGAGAGTGGCGATGGCCCGCCAGTCGGTCTCCTCGGGGGTGAGCGCCCTGGCGTGAGAGGCGGCGATGGCGGCCTGCAGCACGTACGGGCCCAGGTCGCCGCCGAGATCCTCGGCCCGCTCGAGCGCGTCCAGGCCACGGCGGATGAGCAGGCGGTCCCAGCGGCTCCGGTTCTGCTCCAGCAGCAGGATCGGCTCGCCGGACGGGCCCACCCGGGCCGCCGCGCGCGACGCCTGGATCTCCATCAACGCGACCAGGCCGTGCACCTCGGGCTCCTTGGGCATCAGCCCGGCCAGCACCCGGCCGAGCCGCAGCGCGTCCTCGCAGAGTCCCGGCCGCATCCAGTCGTCACCGGCCGTCGCCGAGTAGCCCTCGTTGAAGATCAGGTAGATGACCTCCAGGACCGATGACAGGCGTCCGGCCAGCTCCTCGCCCTGCGGCACCTCGAACGGCACCTGCTTGTCGGCCAGCGTCCGCTTGGCCCGTACGATCCGCTGCGCCACCGTCGGCTCCGGGACCAGGAACGCCCTGGCGATCTCGTCGGTGCTCAGCCCGCCGAGCACCCGCAGCGTGAGCGCCACCCGCGCCTCCGTGGACAGCACCGGATGACACGCCGTGAACACCAGCCGCAGCAGGTCGTCCTCGATCTCGTCCGTGCCGGGCAGCTCCTCGTCGGCACCCGGCTCCTCCGACAGCTCACGGCCCATCTCGGCCAGCTTGCGCGCGTAGCGCTCCTGACGGCGCAGCAGATCGATGGCGCGGCGCTTGGAGACGGTCATGAGCCAGGCCCCGGGATTGCCCGGCACCCCCGACTCCGGCCACTGCTCCAGCGCCGCGACCAGCGCGTCCTGGGCCAACTCCTCGGCCAGAACGAGGTCGCGCACGAGCCCGGTCAGGCCGGCGATGAGCCGCGCCGCCTCCATCCGCCAGACCGTCTCGATCGCCCGATGCGTATCGGAAGCCATCACCTGGCCATAAGACCAGCCCGCCCCACCCCCCGCAAGCCGGGACCGGAGCCTGGTGGGCGATTCGGGCCCGCAAACGGAGAGTTGGGCTCGCGGGCGGGAAGCGGCTTCTATTGTTCGGCGGAACCCGTCAGGCGCTCGCGCAGTGCCGCCTCGCGTTCGGTCGCCTCGGGAGTCATCGACTCGTCCGGCAGGTCGGAGGCGTCGAACACCTGCCAGACATCCAGCCCGACCCCCTCATGCCCACCGGGAACCGGCACCCGCAGCGCCCATTCGATGGCCTCCTCCCGAGACTTGACCTGGATCAGCCAGAACCCGGCGATGAGCTCCTTGGCCTCGGCGAACGGCCCGTCGAGCACCTTCGCCTTGCCGTCCTTGGTGTAGGCGATCTGCGCACCGTGGGAGCTGGGGTACAGCCCTTCGGCGGCCAGCAGCACCCCCGCCTTGGCCAGGCTCTCGTTGTAGGCACCCATCGCATCGACGAGCTCCTGGCTGGGCAGTTTGCCGGCCTCGGTCGCCTCGTTCGCCTTCCCAACGATCATGAACTTCACGATCCGCCTCCTTCACTCTCACGAACGTCACTCTCACGAACGCGTCGAACGGTCATACCCCGAATCGACATGTGAGCAGAGATCCTTCACGAGGAGACGTCGTAGCGGTCCCAGGCACCGCGAACCAAGACCGGCGCTTTCGGCCCTCCGACGGCTTCGGCCCTCGGCGGAAAGGGCCGGCGATCTACGTTCCAAGCAAGGACCCGGACAGCTTCCTGGCCATGATCCGGGCTTGGGATCCGCCGTAGTCCGCTTCCCGCCAGTTCTTGCGGTAGTAGGGAAGGGTAAGGAGAAGGGTATCGACAGCGTCTTCCCTGCCCTCGCTGGCAGATCGCCTGACACGCTGCGCATACTCGGCGGCTCCGTTGCCTGTTCACTACTCTGACATGCAGACCTGGCCCGCTCAGACCTGAGGGAAAACCCACAATGGCTGACACCCACAACGCCATCACCCTTCTCCTCGACCGGGGTGTACGCGAGGGGGTATTTCCAGCCGCTGTATGGGCCACAGGCGACGCCGACACCATTCTCGACGTCGGTGCCTGCGGGCTGGCCGATCCCGCCGTCCCCACCTCGGCGGTGGGGACCGATACTCTCTGGGATGTCGCAAGTCTCACCAAGATCGTCGCGGCGTGGTCGGTCATCGGCATCTTGTGGCACGACCAGCAGCTTCCGCTGGATGACCCGCTAAAGACCCTCTGGCCGGAAGTCGTCGGTTACCCGCTCGGCCATGTCACGGCCCGCCACCTCCTCACTCACACCGCGGGCGTGCCACTCCGCGCCAACCTCCGAGACCTCTACGGCACCGATCCCCAAGCCATCCGCAACGGGTCCTTCGCCAAGAGCTGCACCGCCCGCCGGGCGAAGCCGTGGAGTACACGGTTATCTGGACAGGAGGACAACCTTCCTTCCCCTTCGCCTAGCCATGCACAGCTCCGGCCCTGGCCCATGATGGTGGGCAGGCATGAGCATCGGTCTTGAGGAGCCGATCTTCCCCGGAGCTGTGTGGGCCATCGGCGAATCGAGCGAGGAGCTCGGCGTCAGCGGCCGAACCGTCCGCAGCGCCGCCGGCACCTCCTGGCGACGAGGGCGCGCTCCTCCCGCAGGACTCCATCGCGCTCTGCCGCCAGCTCGCCGTCGCCGAGCTCACCACCGCTCACAGCGGCAATGGCCGATTCAGTAGGTGCCGTAAAGCCAGTTCCCAGGGGCGTCGGCGTCCGTGCTCGTGAAGAACTCTTCGACCAGCTTGCGCCACTCGTCCAGGTCCAGGTAGCCCCGACCTTGGAGATCCAGGCGCTGGAACGCCTGAATCATATCTCGCCGCGCCAGCCCGCATCCGACGGCGAAGATGTCCACATACTCGTCCTTGATCAGGCGTCCGTCCCCGTTGGCATCGGCGACCTCGAAGAACGCGTCGCCGGCACCACGGAATGCCTCGGCTCCTTTGGCGTCGGAGAGCGCCGCCGCCACCCTCTGCGCGACCTCCTCGCGGGTGATTCGATGGTTGCCGTCGGCGTCCATGGGGGACAGGACCGTCTTCCACCAGTGCTCCAGAGCCGCGCGCAGGCGCTGCGCCTCGGCGGAAGTGGGGGCATAGCCGCGGATCCGGGCGTAGCGGTCACCGATGGCTACGATGGTTGGCAAGGTCAGCGCGCCGGACCCATCCGGGTCGAGTACGTTGAAGAAGTGGTTGATCTTGCGCTCTTGGAGCTTGGTGAACATGGAGGATCCTTTCCGTTGTGACGCTCCGATAACACACCGTTGCGTCGATTTTTAGTCGCTTGCATCACGAAGAATGTCGATACTGGCCTTTTGAGAGAGGGTTTGGACGGCTGCGATAAGGAACAGGCCGGGCATCTTCGGAAATACCGAGGCATCTACGATGCGCAGCCCTTCCACTCCGTGGACCTTGAAGGAGCTGTCGACGACCGAGTCATCGATGGTCCTTCCGAGCGGGTTGGAGCACGCCGGATGGTGGCCGTAGTGCTCCTTACGAATGAAGTCGCCGAGATCCTGGACGTCGGGGCCGGGGAAGATCTCGCCTTCGCCGGGTTCGACGCGATTCAGCTCGCGGCACATTTCGATGGCTTGTGTCAGTGCGGCAAGGTCCTTTTCTCCACCCGCACCGTTGCCGAAAGCACGGAAGTTGATATCCGGACAGCGGGTTGGGTCGCCTGAACGCAGGCGCACGTAGCCGTTCCGGTCGCCGGTGTATCCCATGAGCGTCAACCAGGTCCAGGACTGCCCGACGTGTGTGATCGTCTCCTTGACCCAGCCGGGGTGGTGGGCCCGGAACTGGATAGGCACCCCTATCGTGACGCAGTTGGTGGCGGATCCGTCGGCGCCCTCGGTGCGATAGGTGATGCAGGGAATGCCGAACTGGCCCAGCTGAGAATTCTCTGGGTCGGCCCGCCACCCGGACAAGCAGACGCTCAGCCGTGGTCCTGTCGGGCTGAGCGACTTGAGGAGTGCGCCTACATAGCGATCTTCCGCCAGCTCCGGCACGGCGTAGCGGTCGATGACTGAGATTTCACGCCGGTCCTGCAGGTTGGTGCCGACGCACGGTGAGTCGACGAGGACTTCGATGCCGTGGGCCCGCAGGTGGTCGGCAGGGCCGATTCCACTCAGCATGAGGATCTGCGGGCTGTTGTAGGTGCCGCCCGCGACGATGACCTCGCGACGAGCTCGGACCACCTGTCGAAGAGTTGCCCGCTCCGCCTCGGTCGTTTCCTGAAATTTCGGTGAAGCTTCGTATAGATGACGTCCGTTCAGGAACTGGACGCCTACTGCCCTGGGGCCTGTCTGCCCGGGCTCGAAGAGGATTTTCTCTACCAATGCATCGCACTGGATTTCGAGCATCGGGCAGTTTCGCTCGGCGGAGATGAGGCGATCCCGGACACCGTGGCGCACGCCGGCCTTGATCCCGATCTGAAGGTTCCAGGGTCCTGCGGTGCCGACGTTGTCCTTGTCGTTGAGCTCCCCCGAACGTTCGGCACCCTCCATTGACTTGAGGAACCAGTTCGGGCCCTTGAGCGACTCGATCAGGCTGCCAGGATCGGTTCGCGGAGAATCCAGCTGGGCGAACGGGTTCTTGGAGGAAACGGCCTGCCATTCGAGCACTTTCTGCCAGTGCTGCCACATGGCTTCGTGGTGCCATCCATTGTCACCCGTCAACTCCATGATGTCGTCCCAGTCGCTGTGCGCTGGGTACATGATGATGCCGGAATTGTGGATGGCACAGCCGCCGAGAGCTGCCGCTCGGGGATAGAGGACCCCGTCCTTTTCATCGACCCACATGTCACCGTGAGCGGCTTTGCCCCCGTCGTTATGCTGAACCCAGTACTCCCAGGCCACCTCAGGGTCCTCGGTGGCTTGTGCGAAGAATATGGGAACGTCCCGGTAGACCTCGTTGCCGCTGGGCGGACCCGCCTCGAGAACGAGCACCGAGAAGCCGGCCTCGGCGAGATTCGCGGCGACAGGTCCTCCGCCAGGCCCGGAGCCGACGACGATGTAGTCGTATGTGGACGTTTCGAGCGAGTCATCTGCTAGAGCGTTGTCCATTTGATGTCCCGGAGAATCGCAGGTCCGGTCCCATGCGCAGTGCACTGTCGCGGGAACCGTCGAGTACAGACAGTGGTTATGTAAGCACGTAGAGTAATGAACGTCTGTGTCTGCTTGGTGACCCTTGGGTGGCCGGCTATGCGGCGAAGGGTCCGGTGAATGCCTGCTGGCAAGGGCGGAGCGATCTTCAGACCCAGATCCGCGAAGACCCCGTGATCGTCGTTCTGGTCGCTTTCGATCTGTACCACGAGCCTCGGGGTTTCGGGATCGAAGGGGCGGGTTAGTGCTGGTCAGCCGGGGTCGGGCAGGAGGGCGAGCCGGTCCGTGACCATGCTGAGGAACCGTGCACCGGGTGGCAGACGCATCTTGAGGCAGCGGGCGTGGGTGACGATCCGGGCGGGCGCGGAGATCAGTTCGCGGCGGAGCCTGGCGATGGTGGCGCGGCTCCGAGTGGAGGGCCTTTCAGCTCGCAACTCAGTGACTACTCGTGGATGCGGGTCAGAGAAGGCCTCCGGTGGCGCTGATGGTCTGCCCGGTGATCCATCCGGCGTCGGGGCCCGCCAGGAAGGCGATGATGCCGGCGATGTCGTCACCTGTCCCCAGGCGGCCCAGGATGGTGTTGCGCGCAGCGCGTGCGTGGAGCTTTTGCGGTAGCGATTGCTCGAGCATGGCGGTGTCGGTGGCGCCGGGCGCGACACAGTTGACTGTGATGCGGCGTACTCCTAGTTCCAGAGCGGCGATGGCGGTGAACTGCTCGACAGCGGCCTTGCTGGCCGCGTAGATGGCGTTGCCTGGGGCCGGACGCTGTGTGCCGATCGAGGATATGTTGATCACGCGGCCGTCGTCGGCGAGGCGGGTTGCCGCGTGCTGGAGTGCAAGGAATGTGCCTTTGGCGTTGACGGCCATCACTGTCTCGTAGGTTGCTTCGCTGGCCTCTTCGATCCGTCCGCTAGGCAGCCAGACCGCGGCGTTGTTCACCAGGATGTCGAGGCGCCCGACAAGCTGCTCGGCCAGGTCGAACAGGCTGGCGACGTCGGAGGCTACTCCGATATCGGCTTGTATCGGCCGTGCGCCGGTGGCGGCCGCGACCTCGTGGGCCGCATCCGTGGCTTGGCGGTAGCCGAAGGCGACCTGTGCTCCTTCCGCCGTGAGCCTTTCGACGATGGACCGTCCGATGCCGCGAGATCCGCCAGTGACCAGTGCCGTCTTACCCGACAGTGAGCCCATGCCCATCCTTTGACTCTGAGTTTTGATACATCTACACAGGGTAACTTTATGGCGAGAAACCCTGCGTCTGGGAGGGCATCTGTTGAGTGCCCGGGAAACGAACAGCCAAGCAATCCTGGAGGTCCTGGTGGCAGCGGTCCGCAGCATGCGGCCGGAGCTGACCGGGCCGATCAGCGGTGAGGAGCACATCGCCGCCGAACTGGGCCTGGATTCGATCGATCGAGTGGAACTGCTGTTGGCGCTGGAAGAGGCGTTCGGCCTGGAGGAGGAAGTGGATCCGCGGATCTTCATGACCCCCCCGACCCTCAACGGCCTAGTGGAGCAGATCTGTGTCTCATCGGTGGCTTCCCGATGAGCGGTTGCCCAGTTCCTGGATCGCGGATCTACCTACGGGGCTCGGCCATGGCCGAGCACTTCTTCAATGCCGCCGACTCGGATCTGTCCCACGCTCATGGCTGGGATCTGATCTTCGGTGACCGGTTCGGCAGAGGGCTGCTGAACCTTGACGGTGAACCGCACAGAGCAGCCCGCAGAGCGTTGATGGCGATCCTGAACCGAAAGGCGACGGCCGAGTACGCCTCGGTGGCCAGCGAGATCCTCAACCGCGTCGTCCCGGCACTGCCCGTCGATGAGATCGTCGACCTGCACGCTTTCACCAAGATGGTGACATTCGAGGTTGCAGCGGCTGTCTTCGCGGGGCTGTCGGCCTCGGAGGCGTCGGAACTCCTTGGGTTGTTCACCACGCTGCAAGCGCCCGATCTCGAACTCGGCACACCCGGCGGAGATCGTTTGATCCGTGAAATCGCCCGGAGCCGCCGTCGGGTTCGCGCGCTTTTGTTGACCGCGGTCGACCGGGCACACGCCGTGGAAGACGAGCCGAGTTACGGGGTGGCGGGGTTGGTGGCGCGCCTGCGCGCATTGCCCGGTCCTCCGACGGACGAGGAGATCGCTGGCCATATCACGATCTTGCTTCTCGCTGGATTCGAGACAACGGCGTATCTTTCGGCTCGATTGTTGTGGCTGCTCGCTCGCCACCCGACAGAGCAGAGCGCCGTTCGCAGGGATCTCGCTGCCTCGGATCCAGGCGACTCACAGCTCTTGGAGGCTGCCTTCTCCGAAACCGCGCGGCTGCACCCGCCGCTGTTCTGGTTGCCGCGCCGAGCCGAGACCGACCTGGTCTTCGGAGACACACTGCTACCTGCCGGCACTGGAGTGTTCTACTCCATCGCCGACACACAGCGCGATCCCGCGTCCTTCGCCGATCCAGACGAATTCCGACCTCAGCGGTTCGCCTCAACCGACACCAGGCGCGGCCGCTTCGCGATGACTCCGTTCAGCGCAGGCCGACGGCTCTGCGCAGGTATCCACGTGGGGACAATGGAGACCAAGCTGATCGCCGCCACCGTACTGCACCGCTTCAGCCTCCATGCTCCACCAGGCCCTCACATCGGCGACGCATCGCCTAACGGCACCAGCGTCACCCCCTCCGAGCCGCTCCTGGTGCGGTTGCAGGAGGTCATGTGATGAGTAGTGGAGGCGACAGGGGCCGAGCTCTGGACTGTGCCACCCTGGCCGAAGCGGCGTCCTTGCTGGATCCTGGTGTGACGGTGTCCTTCCCCGGTACCGGAGAACGGCTCACGGCTGCCGACCTGGACCGCGAATCCGAGCGATTCGCGGCCGGGCTGGTGGCCGCCGGAGTGAAACCGGGCGAGGTGGTCGGACTGCTGCTGCCCACCGGCCCTCATGTGTTGCTCGGGTTGCTGGGCGTGGTGCGCGCCGGTGCCGCAGCCAGCATGCTGAGCGCGGCGGCCGGGACACCCGAGCGGTCTGCCGAGAGGCTGGCGCTCGTTGTCAGCGCCGCTCGGATGCGTTACCTCGTCGTGCATGAGGACCACTCCGACATCGCGCACGTCCTCCAGCGGATGTCCCCCGGCCTTGTAGTGCTGGACGCGAACCTGACCGCGCCACCCGGTCGGCTTCCGGAGGCCGCCGAGGGTGACCTGGCCCTCCTGCAGTACACCTCGGGCAGCACCGGCCATCCCAAAGGGGTGATGCTGCCGCACTCGGCCGTGCAAGCCGCGCTCCGGGCGATCGTCGCCTCCGCGCGCCTGACCCGGCAGGACATAATGGTGACCTGGCTGCCGCACTACCACGACATGGGCCTGTTCGGCCTGCTGGCGCCGCTCATGGCCGGTGCCAGCGCCCAGGTCCTGTCCCCGCTGGCCTTCATCCGGCGGCCGGCCCGCGTCCTGCAACTCCTGTCCGACCACGGCGGAACCCTGCTCATGGGGCCGAACTTCTCCTACGACCGGATAGTGGCCGCCGCCACCCCCGAGCTTCTGTCCAACCTTGATCTCTCCCGTTGGAGGCTGGCGTTCAACGGCGCCGAACCGGTGAAGGCCTCCACCGTGGAAGCCTTCACCAAATGCTTCGCCTCAGCGGGAGTGCCGGAGTTTGTGATGTTCCCGGTGTATGGAATGGCCGAAGCCACCCTGCCCATCACGTTTCCCGAACCGGGAACCGTCCCGCGCATCATCCACGTGGACCGGATGGAACTCTCCGACCACGGCCGGTGCGCGCTGGTGGCCTCCCACCATCCAGCCGCTAAACCACTGGTGAGCGTCGGCCGCCCGGTCCAGGACATGCGATTGAGACTCATCGATGCGACCGGAGCCGACTGTGCGCCGGGACAAGTCGGCGAGATCCAGATCAGCGGTCCTTGCGTGACCTCCGGCTACTTCGCCAACCGATCCGCCACTGCCGCACTTTTCGAAGGCCCATGGCTGCACACCGGCGACCTCGGATTCCAACTCGACGGCGACCTGTTCATCGCCGGCCGCATCAAGGAAATGATCATCGTTCGGGGGCAGAACTACTTCCCCGAAGACGTCGAAGTCCTCGCCGCCCGGCAGGCCGGTGTGCATCGCGGCCGGTGCGTCGCCTACGCCGAGAACGAACATGTCGTGGTCGTCGCCGAAATCGCCCCTCGCTACGACCCTTCCGTCGTCTGCACCGAAATCCGCCAGGTGATAGCCGATCACCTGGCGCTAACGGCCGTGCACGTCCACCCGGTGCGGCCGGGCTGGCTGTCCCGCACCACCAGCGGGAAATGGCAACGTGCCCTGACTCAAAGGCGGATCAGAGAACAGAACACCATCTTCACCAGCACCGACCCCGACGCCCCAGGCGACTAGACGAGTAAGTCCTAAGTCGCTGCGACGCAGAGTCCGTTCATGACGAAGGGTGTTGACGATCGTCCCCGGCAGGCCCTGTACCTTGATCGGCGTGGTGTGGTCGGTCAGCGTTCCGTCGCCGAGCTGCCCGGCGTCGTTACTGCCCCAGGTCCATAACGACCCGTCGTCGTCGATCGCCATCGAGTGGGAGATTCCGCGGACGACCTTGGTGAAGGCCACGTTTCCGCTGACCGTCACCGGTACGTTCGAGTGCTGGATGCTGCCGTCGGCCACGTTGAAGGCGGCAACGCGCTGTGCTGGTCGTCAGCTTGCCCAGGTCCGGCACGTGCCAGCGGGGCTTCGACGGGGTCTGATCAGGCTCGAGAAACTCTCGATGGTTGAACTGGCGCACTGGGATCACAGGCAGGCAGTTCACCCTCCTGGGGCTCGCCGAGCTCGGCCAGGAGCTCTTTCAGGCGGTTGCTGATGGCGGTGTGGCGCTCGACCTCACGTGGCCAACCGCGCTCGGTGGCGTCGCGGATGAGCAGGGCCAGCCGGGGTCGCGGAGTCGCTGCGAATTCACACCGGAGACCTCACCCCGGCGCGTGGCCTTCTTTGGCCCCCCGCCCCCGGCATGAGCCCTCAGGAGGACATCTACGTGCACCACGGCTTCACCGGTACGGCCATATGGCTCTCGCCGAAGCAGGGACGATGGGCTGCCCTGCTCACCAACAAGCTCTTCTTCAGCCGCGATCGCGACCCGTTGATGCGCATCCGCAACGCCTTCCGCGCGCTCGCGTTCGACTGACGACCTGTCAGGGCGCCGTAGCGGATGGGGTGGGAAACCTCGCGAGTCGGGCGCTCATGCAAGTCCGGGGACGAGGAACCACGGGCGGTGGGGTTGGTGGCGCGGAGCGGGTGAAGGGGCGGCAAATCGCGTCGTGACGCTTACGCGCACTGCCATAGAAACGTGACTTCCTCACGGTGCTGGGGGCACTGCACGAGGAAGCTGACCCCGTTGTCGCCCCACGGTGTGCGACGCCATGGTTGGAGTCGATCTGCAGGATCGGCTGTGTCATTCGATGGTCGCCATGGGGGCAGCGCGGGTAGTCGGGATCTTGTATCCAGGCCGGCCAGACCCCCGAGTTTGTCGCCCTGGCGGTTGAGTGTGAATACGATCTCGCGTTCTTCGGGGAGTAGCGCCGACTCGTCGGCCTCGCGATAGGGATAGTCCTTGACCGCGAGGCCCCAGCCGGTGATCGGCCGTACCGGGAGCACACGTGCTCCTTCCGGTTCCTTCGCGGGGGTGACCGCGTCGGCCGGGTCAACGATCCGCACCAGATCACCGCTGGAGAACGGGCGGTAAGGGTTGCACGTGGTGCAGTGGAACAACTGCAGGAGGCCCAAGCCGAAAGGGTCGCGTGCGGCCTTGGGCGTGCGGGAAAGGTCGACCTGGACGAAGAAGGTCAGCGGCGCTTCGCAGCCCCCGCAAGCCGGCCAAACCTCGGTCGCACGCAGCCACGGCAGCCCGCCGAACTGCGACGGGTCGCCGGTCGCGGCCGGACCGTCGAGCTGCGGTAGCCAAGCGCTGCGGGTGCCGGCGGCAAGTTTTTGCCGGGTCGCCTTCGCGATCGCCGCGGGTGTCCGCGCCGCCGCGGCGGCGGCCCGCAACATCCGCACGATTTCGGTTCGGCCGCCCTCGCGCGCCGCAGCCCAGCTCGACCTCGATGGACTCCCACGGCGCCCGCCCGGCTCGTCGCCCGCACCGAGGTGGAGGCGACTCGCCGCAGGCGCCGTTGCGCGACCCGCGCTGGGAGATCACCGCCGGAATCCCGCCCGCGAGCAGGCCAAGATCAGGGGCGAGGCCAGGGCGTACATCGCCGACCTGCGCGAGCGCGGCGAGCTGCTCGACGTGGGATGCGGCAACCAAGCGACTTGTTGAGCCGAGGGCGCGGTCAGGAGGCCGTGAACAGGGCCTCGAACAGGGTCTTGCCCTCGCGCCGCAGCCACGTCTCGAAGTCCATCAGCCCCGGGTGCAGGGCCCGCAGCGCGGGGATGTCCGCCTGCCAGCCCGCGAACGACTCCACCGCCTCCGTGTCGCTCTCCCTCAGCCCGAGCTCGGCCCGCCGTTCCGCCGGGATGGGCTCGACGTTCACGGGACGGCCGGTGGCGCGGGTGATCGCGGCCACCAGATCGGCGCGGGACAGCTCGTCACCGGCCAGCTCCAGCGCCAAGCCGAGGTAGCGGTCCGGGTCGGCGAAAGCCAGGGCGGCGAACGCGCCGATGTCGGTGACGGCGATGAGCTGGACCGTCGCCTTCGGTGGGATGATCCGGACGAGTGCCCCTTCGCCGGTCACGCCGTAGTGGGGCCGGGTGTGGTTCTCCATGAACATGACCGGGCGCAGGATCGTGGCCGGCAGGCCGAGCGCCCTGATGTGGCGCTCGATCTCCCACTTGGTGTTCCAGTGGGAGATCGAGGTGTCCCTGTCGGCACCGCCGACCGAGGCGTAGACGAGGTGCCGTACGCCGGCCTCGTGCGCGGCATCGGCCACGTTGACGCCGAGTCGCACCTCCTCGGCGACCCCGTGCGGTGGCCCGGCGGCCGGCTGCACGCTGAACACGCCGTAGGCGCCGCGCACCGCCTCCGTCAGCGACTCGCGGTCGCCCATGTCGCCGGGTACGAGCTCGGCGCCCGCTTTCGCCAGCAGCCCGGCCGCCGCGCTGTCCGGGTCGCGTACCAGGGCTTTGACGTGCCAGCCCGCCGCCAGCAGCGCGCGGGCGGTGGCGCCGCCCTGCTGGCCGGTGGCGCCGGTGACGAGCACGGTTCGATCGGTCATGGCATCTCCTTGGTAGATTATGCGGAGCGACGCTCCGAAACTTACGGAGCACTGCTCCGGTTGTCAATATCGAAGGAGAGTCCTGCCGTGCCCGAGGCGCTTCGCGCAGACGCCCGCCACAACCACGACCAGCTCCTGACCGCCGCCCGCGCGGCCTTCGCCGAGCACGGCACGGAGGCGTCGCTGCGCGACATCGCCCGGCGCGCCGGCGTGGGGATCGGCACCCTCTACCGGCACTTCCCGACGCGTGAGGCGCTGCTCCAGACGCTCATGCGCGACCGCTTCGACGGGCTGGGCCGCCGAGCCGCCGGCCTGTTCGCCGAGCCGTCGCCGCGCGACGCGCTGCTCACCTGGCTCACGGAGGTGGCGGCCGGGTCGGCCACCTACCGCGGGCTGCCGGAATCGGTCATGGCGGCGTTGCGGGACGAGGGTTCGGAGCTGCACGCCTCGTGCGCCGCGATGCGGGCGGCGGGTTCCCGCCTGCTGGAACGGGCCCAGGCGCAGGGCGCCGTCCGGGCGGACGTCACCACGGAGGAGCTGCTGGCGCTGGCCACCGGGGTGGCGTGGGCGGGCGAGCAGTCGCCGGGTCACCCGCAGATGGCCCAGCGCCTGCTGTCGCTCGCGATGACCGGCCTGGCCCGCTGACGGTCACCTATCCAGCATCCGGATGGGGAGATTTCCGGATTGCTGGGGTGATCTTCTGCTCCACCTCGTCCTGCTCCTACATCCCGGGCAGTCTGGTCTCCGTGGGCAGCACGAGCAAGGCCACCAGCGGCGCCTACTACAGCGGTAAGTGGAAGGTGAAGGGCTGCTACGTGACCGACGGCTGCTGAGGCGCCCGCCGCGTCGCCGCCGAGCATCTTCCCCCTGACGCCTGGGATCCAACGCCGATCTCCCCGCGACGCCGTGGCGCTGCGGGGAGATCGGGCGGGGGGCTGGTCCTGCGTCAGATGTGCTCGGCGGGGTTCGCCGGGAGGTAGAAGTTCCAACTGCCGTGTCCCTCGTGGGCGCCGCCTGCGGGGCAGTGCCCGTTGTCGGGGCGGCCGTTCCACCAAAGGGTGTAGCACTTGTTGCAGAAGCGCCAGTTGTCCTGCTGCGTCGTCGGTGACATGTCCCCTCCTCCAGTATCGAGAACCGGCTCGCTGTCCGGCCACCGTCAGTGTCTGAGGTGACGGCAGGCCCGTGACATCCCCAAACTTGGGGGGTTGCGGTCTGATAGGCAGATAGGGCAGCCATGCGCTGTTAAGCGCAACGTGGTGGGCTTTTTGGTAGCAAGTACGGGAGCGTCGCCTCCGAGGAGCCGCTCACGGCAGCGCGAGGGGAGCGGCGCCTGACCGCCGCGCCAGGGAAAACGCACGCCAGGGAAGTCGCACGCCAGGGGAGACGCCGACGAGCGCGCGTCCAGAAGGACGCGCGCTCGTCGGCAGAAGAGCCCTCGATCAGGAAGTCGTCAGGCGCCGTAGCTCGGGTAGCCGTAGCCGACCACCTGGGACGTCGGCCGGACGCGCTGCTGGACGCTGCCGTTGCCGGTGTTGCCCTCGATCGTGGAGATCGTCCCGTCGTGGTTGTCCTTGACGACGAACCCGACATGCTCGATGTCGTCCAGGCTCTTGCTGCCGCCCCACGAGAAGAACACCACGGCACCCGGCTTCGGGGTCGTGCCCCAGTGGTTGTTGTGGGCGAACCACTTCGCGTGCTCGACCGTGTAAGCGTCCCAGCCGACCATGCTGCGCGCGCCGGACTGGTCGCCGACCCACGAGACGAACATCGAGCACCAGGCGGCGTTCAGGTAGTCAGCCCGGGTGCCGCCGTCGCGCCTGAGGGTCTCCAGGGCGCGGGGGGAGTTCATGTACCACTTCTGGAACTTGGTGCCGCCACCGTAGGCGTTCTCAGTGGTGCCGACCTGGGCCTTGGCCAGCGCCAGAACTCGCGAGACCGTGGCCTTGGCCTTGATCTCGCTCTCCGGGTGGCTCTTCGCGGCGGCGTGTGCCGGAGCCGCGGCGGCGTGGGCGGTGGTGGTGTCCGCGTGGGCGGCGGACTGGCCGGCGAGGGCGGCGGCCGCGACGCTCACGCCGAGGACGGCGTGAGCGAAGGTCGACTTGGTGGCACGAAAAAGATGGGACTTGGCCATCGAGGGGGTACTCCTTGCTTCCATGCCGCTTACCGGGTTAGCTGACGGGTTCGGACGTGGAAGCTGTCCTACGGCACGTGACGTGCCGATACACCCCAAAGGACGATGGGTCCCCGGTTCCGCGCGAGGCGGATTCAGCGGTCACAGGACGGTCCTGTGATGCCTTTGTGCGATGGTCTGGCAACGAACGGACAAACCGGACGTATGCCTCATATGACCACAAAGGTAATGCAAGAGGCAAGGGTCTTACAAATGGATAAATCGCCAGCTAAGAGAGCTGCTCCCTCGCGTCGGCCAGAAGCCCCATCATGGCAAGGCTTTCGTCAAGTGGCATGATCGCGGATTCGGTCCTGCCTTCGGCCATGGCGTCCCGTACCTCGCGTACCTCGCCCGCGTACCCGTTGTCCGCCGGATCGAGCACGAGCTCCTCCGTCTCCATCGACGGCCCGCTCAGCACGACCCGCTCCGGCGCCCAGAACGGCGCCGTGATGTGGGCGCGCATGTCGGTGCCCACCACGAGGGCGTCGTTCGCGTACGGACCCAGCAGCGAGCACTCCACCAGCGCCCGCCTGCCGCCCGGATAGACCAGCACCCCGCCCGCCTCCGCGTCCACCCCTGAGGGCGCGAGCGAGCCCGTGACGTGCATCTCTGAGGGCATCCCGAGCAGCAGCTGCGCCAGTCCGAACGAGTAGACGCCCAGGTCGAGCAGCGCACCGCCGCCCAGCTCCGGCGCCCACAGCCGGTGCGCGGGGTCATACGGAGCCTTGAAGCCGAACGACGCCTGGACCGAGCGGATCTCCCCGAACCGGGGATCGGCGGCCACCCGCTGGATGAGCGGGTTGAACCGGGTCCACATGGCTTCCATCAGGAACACCCCGGCCTCGCGCGCGAGGCGGACCATCCGCTCGGCGTCGGCGACGGACGCGGCGAGCGGCTTCTCGCACAACACCGCCTTGCCCGCCGCGATCGCCGCCTCGGCGACCTCCAGGTGCTGGGCGTGCGGGGTGGCCACGTAGATCGCGTCGACGCCGGGGTCGGCGCACAGCTCCGCGTACGAGCCGTACGCCGACTCGGCGTCCAGTGCCGAGGCCAGCGCCCGCGCGCGGCCGAGGTCACGCGAGCCGACGGCGGCCACCCGCATCCCCGGTTCCGCGGCGATGACCGCCCCGACCTTTGCAGCGATGACACCCGTGGCCGCTATGCCCCATGCGAGATCCTTCATGGGGAAAGATCCTAGGGACTTACCCCATCCAGCTGAAAGTCTCCGGGTCGGGCCCGATCCGGCCGTCCTGCTTGGTCAGGGCGCCGATGGCCGCCATGTCCTCGGTGTCGAGGACGAAGTCGAACACCTCGGAGTTCTCCTTGATCCGCGCGGGCGTGACCGACTTGGGGATCGTCACGTTGCCCAGCTGGATGTGCCAGCGCAGCACGATCTGGGCGGGCGTCTTGCCGTGCTTCTCCGACAGCACGGCCAGCGCCGGGTCGCCGAGCAGGCCCTTGCCCTGCCCCAGCGGGCTCCACGCCTCGGTGAGGATGCCGTTGGCCTCGTGGAACTCCCGTAGCCCGCGCTGCTGGAAGTACGGGTGCAGCTCGATCTGGTTGATGGACGGAATGATGTCGGCCTCGTCGATGACCCGGGTGAGCGTCTCGACGGTGAAATTGGACACACCGATCGCCTTGGCCCGTCCCTGACGGTAGATCTTCTCCAGGCCGCGCCAGGCCTGCAGATACTTGTTCCGCGACGGCACCGGCCAGTGGATCAGGTACAGGTCCACGTAGTCGAGACCGAGCCGGGACAGGCTCTCGTCGAACGCCTCCTCCGCCCGCTCGTGGTCGTTGTTGAAGAGCTTGGTGGTGACGAACAGCTTCTCGCGCGGGATCCCCGAGGCGCGTACGGCCCGGCCGACGCCCTCCTCGTTCCCGTAGGCGCTGGCGGTGTCGATGTGGCGGTAACCGGTCTCCAGAGCGGTCGTCACGACCTGTTCGGCCTCGTCGTCCGGCACCTGCCAGACGCCGAACCCGAGCTGCGGTACCTGTACGCCGTCGGTGTTGAGTAGTAGCGAGTTCATCTGAATAGTGGCGAGGAGGCCCGGTCCTTCGCGGCCGGGTGGAAGCGCCACCTCTCCTTTCGAAAACAGTATGGAAACTCTTGATCACGTTCGGTAATGTGTGCGATGGGTGATAGCGCTGTGACAGGAGGTGCGCGATGGCCGCTCCGCCGCCAAACGGCACGGCCTGCCCACGGTCGTGCAGCTTCGACTCATACCCGCCCCGGCCCAGGCCGATGCGCCGGCGGCGGTGCTGTTGTGTAATCGGGCGGCTATCGTCGGCTCCCGCCTGGCTTGGCCGCACCGCGTCTTCACCGTGGTGGAGTTGCATCGGCTCACCCGCTACAAGGCCGCCCGGGCCGGGAATCGCCTTCCTGCTGGTCGACCCCGCGGTGGGCGCGGTGTCGGCGTTTACCTCCCAGCAGCAGACGCTGCGCCGCCTGGACAAGGCGTTCGAGGCGTTCTTCCGTCGAATCAGAAACGGGGAGAAGCCCGGCTACCCTCGATTCAAGGGCTGGGGCTGGTTCGACACCGTCACCCTGGTTGAGGGCGACGGGTCACGGTGGGACTCCCAACCGCGCCACCCCTCTGTGACCTACGTCCGGGTGCTGGGCATCGGGCACCTGCGGGTCCACCGGCATCGGCAGATCGCAGGCCAGGTCAAGACGGTTGAGGTCAAACGGGAAGCCGGACGCTGGTATGTGATCCTCTCCTGTGACGACGTCCCGGCTGCTCCGCTCCCGTCCACGGGGCGGGAGGTCGGGGTGGACATGGGCATCGTCCACTTCGCCACGGTGAGCGAGCCGATCGCGAGCCTGCCGGCGGACCGATCACGCGCACAAGACCGCTTTGAGTCTGGTCCGCAGCGCGGACTTCCTCGCGGTCGAACAGCTCGCGATTGACAACATGACCAAGGCCCCGAAGCCGAAGCCCGACCCCGGGCAGGCCGGTGGTTTTCTGCTCAACGGCTCGGCGGCCAAGGCCGGGCTGAACAAGAGCATTCTGGACGCGGGTTGGGGGGTGTTCTTGCGTGTCCTCGCGTACAAGGCTGAAAGTGCCGGTCGAGAGCTGATCGCAGTGAACCCTCGCAACACCTCCCGCACCTGTCCCGCACCCGAATGCGGACACGTGTCAAGAGAGAGCCGCCGAACACAAGCCGACTTCCTCTGCGTGAAATGCGGATACACCGCCAATGCGGACGTAGTCGGGGCGAGCAACATCAAGAGGGCCGGGCTGGTCCTTCGCGACGCCCGCGCGGCGTAGCGAGGCCATCCCGTTTACGGGGTGGAGGAGTCACTGTTCATGTCTCGTTTCTGGCGGCTTAAGGCGGCCGGGCTAGCTTGAAGCGGTCGTGATCGGGCTATCACCCCGCGGGGGTAACAGAGTGGGCAAACAGGCGTCGGCCTGGGTGGAGTCCCCGCTTCAGATGCTGTGCGCCATAGAGGCGCACCGCGCTGGGCTGCTCGGGCCTGCCACGGTCGTCGTGCCGCGTGCCGGGCTGCGGGCGCTCAAGGCCACTCGCCGGGAGCTGTCCGGACTGGCTCTGCCCGAGGGGCTGGAGCTGGCCGAGCCGCGTGAGCGCATGCCGCGTGCCCCGCACGCCGTCGGCGACGCCTTCTCCGGCCGGGTGCAGGTGCGCTGGCTCGTCTCCCATCCGGGTCGCATCGTGATCGTCGACGACGGGCTGGCCACGCTCCGGTTGCTGTCCCTGCTGGCCGCGGGGCCGTACAAACCGTTGCTGCGGGCGCGGGCCCACCCGGGAAAGCTGCGCGCGGCCCTGGGGCTGGCGGCGGCGATCAGGCTGCGCGCGAGCCGGGTGTCGGTCTTCACCGCGCTGCCGGTGACCGACGAACTGGCGGTTGCCGTCCGGGCGGCGGGCGTCGATCTGGTACGCCACGACTTCGGCTGGCTGCGCGAGCAGCCGCTGGGCGGGCCAGGACCGGCCGAGCGGACCGTCGTGCTCGGCACCTCTCTGGTCAGGAACGGACTGGTCCACCGGGACCGCTACCTGAGCTGGCTGATGGACCTGGCCGCCGAGGAGCCGCTCGCCTACTTCCCGCACCGCCGCGAGGATCCCGCTGACGTGGCGGCCATCCGCGAGCGGCCCGAGATCACCGTGCACGACGCCGGCGTGCCCGCCGAGCTGACGCTGCGCGGCCTCGACCCCGCCCAGCGGGTGCTCAGCCTGCCGTCCACCGCGATCTCCTCGCTGCGCGTGCTGCTCGGCCCGCGCGGCGTCGCGGTCGAGGCGGTGGACGTGCCGGACGACTGGTGGACCAGCAGGGCGGCCCCCGACCTGCGTTCCCATCTGACCGGAGTCGCCGGATGACCGGCTTACTCCGTACGTGACTGGAACGGCCGGTTAAGACGGGCGTTCACCCATACGACTGGGCCTCTGCCCGTATCTGACTGGAGTGACCACTTGAGAGTGCTGGCCGTGGCCGACTCCGACTCCTACCTGAAGTGGGCGGCCTGCCTGCTCGACGACCTGCCACCCGGCTGCGAGACGGACCTCGCGGTGGTGCGCACGCCGATCGCGCCGTCGCCCGAGCAGATCGCCGCCGCCGTGGGCGGACGTCCCGTGCCGCCGCTGATGCCGGCGCGGGCGGTGCGGCGTCTGGCCGAGCGGACGCGGCCGGACGCGATCATCGTGGCCTGTACGGGGCCGGTCGTGGACGTGCTGGTGGCCGAGGCGTTCGCCGGGCTGCGGCCGCGGCCGGTGTTCGTGACCGGGCTGCCGGGCATCTCGGTGCCCGCGACGGAGAAGGCGTGGCTGTTCCGCAGCGGGTGCGACCTGTTCGTGGTGCACAGCGAGCGGGAGGTGGCCGAGTTCGGCGGGATCGCCGCCCAGCTCGGTGGGGGAGGGGCGGTCGGGCTGGCCCGGCTGCCGTTCCTGCGTCCGCGGGCCGTGCGCGGCGGCGGGAACCGGGTGGTGTTCGCCACCCAGGCCAAGGTGCCGCGTGAGCGCGAGGATCGCGAACGCATCCTGCTGTCCCTGGCCGAGCTGGCCGCCCGCCGCCCGGACCTGGACGTGGTGGTGAAGCTGCGCGCCCTGGAGGACGAGCGGCAGACGCACAACGAGCGCTTCCACTACCAGCGGCTCTGGCGCGAGATCGGCGAGCCGGGGCGGGTGGCGTTCGAGGCGGGCTCGATGCACGATCAGCTGGCTCAGGCGGCCGGGTTCGTGACCGTCAGCTCGACGGCGGCGCTGGAGGCCATCGCGCAGGACGTGCCGCTGCTGGTGCTGAGCGACTTCGGCGTGAGCGCGGAGATGATCAACCTGGTGTTCGAGGACAGCGGGCTGCTGGGGACGCTCGACGAGCTGGCCGGCGGCGGCTTCCGCGCCGCCGACGCCGGGTGGTGCGCGGCCAACTACTTCCACCCGGTGGAGCGCAACGACTGGGCCGGGCTGCTGGGCGGTCTGGTGGCCGGCGGCCCGCGGGTCCCGGCCAGGTCGCTGCTCGACGGGCCGGAGCACGCCGCCGCCCGCCGCCGGGCCAGGATGCGCCTGGACGTGCCGCCCACCATGCTGCGCGTCGGCTACCGGGCCAAGCGGCGGATGCGCCGGTATCTCCGGGCGCTCTCCTAGAGCCGTCCCTAAAGCCGTCCCAAAAGCCGTTGCCCCCGGAGAGTGCCTCCGGGGGCGCCGCCCGTTCAGATCGCTGAGCGGATCTTGCGGCGCAGCCGCGTCAGCGCCGTGGGCTTGGCCGTCAGGCCGAGCGTCTCCAGGCGCTTGCGCTTGAAGTAGCGCGGGTCGAAGTCGAAGTCCGCCGGCCGCAGCTCCGGGTAGGTCTCGGCCTGCATGCAGTAACCCACGGCCTGGACCAGCTCCCGCAGGTAGCCGCGCGGCGCCGGCTCGATCGTGCCGTCCGCCGCCATGCGGGGCAGCAGCGCGTCGACGATCGTGACGGGCACCCGGTTGCTGTTCTCGTACGGGGCCAGCCGCTCCAGCACCAGATCGGTCCCGTACGAGGCCACCGGCAGCCCGAAGTAGCGCCCGGCCGTGATCAGGCCGGTCGAGAAGCAGCCCACGACCAGCTCGGGCCGCAGCGCCGAGAAGCACACCTCGGCCGGGACGCTCTCCCCGGCCACCAGCAGCCGCACGTCCATCGGCTCGGCGGCGGCCCTGAGCAGCTGCGCGTGCCTGCGCCCGGCCGCCGGGTGCGGCTTGAACACCACGGTCGAGTAGCCCCGGGCGACCAGGCCGCGCAGCATCGACTCGTGCAGCGCCGCCTCCTCCTCCGGCGTGACGATCTCCAGCGCGGACAGGTACTGCCCGAGGATCATCGCCTGCCCGGCCAGCATGTCGGGCGCGGTCGTCGCCACCTGCCGGACCACCGCCAGGAACGCCTCGTCCGGCAGGATCTGGGCCGGCACGCCGTACTCGCTGAGCAGGAGCGGCTCCAGCCCTGGCACGAGGTCCAGGTGCAGCAGGCGGGTGATGCGGCGGAAGATCTCGGCGGGCAGCGGGTCGCGGGTCGGGCCGTAGCTCATCAGGCCGTCGGAGTAGACGGTGATCGGGCAGTCGCGCACCAGCCCGGCGATCGTCCGGGCGGGCGGCACCGCGATCGACTCCAGCACCAGCTCGGTCGCGTCGTCGAGCTCCAGATGGGCGCGGATCAGCCGCTCCATCATCGGCACCTCGATGACGCGGGCCTTCCAGTCCGACGGGTGCAGCGGCGCGATCAGGTCGTTCCACGAGTGGATCTCGTCGAAGCGGGAGCGCAGCACCGCGAAGCCCGGCGTCCGGTCGAGCGGGACGGTGACCTCGGGGATCGCCGCGTTGTTGGACACGATGAGGACCCGGCGCCCCTCGGCGAAGCGGCCGTCGTCGATCCCGGCCGCCAGCGACATCGCCCCGAACAGCGTCGAGGCGTAGAAGACGGTCGTCATGAGTCCTCCCGTTCGCGGCGCGGCCGCACGTGGGGGTTCGGGGGGAGGTCGGGCAGCAGGGCCCGCAGGGTGGCCTCGCGTTCCATGGACATCCGCGACACCACGTCCGCCACCAGGCCGGTGGGCAGCGAGCGCACCATCTCCGCGCCGCGCTCCTCGAACCGGGCGCGCAGCTGCGGGGTGAAGCGGTCGGCGATCTCCAGGTGGTGGGCGAGCAGCGCGCAGAAGTTCCGTACGGCCTTGGGCAGGAACTCCTCCTCGAGGTCCTTGAACACCAGCTCGAAGGCGTCGAAGAAGTGCAACTGCCGCTCGTCGCCCACCCGCGTGAGCGACCCCGAGACCATCCGCCGGTAGAACACCCCGGCCAGGGAGACCACCGCGAACGTGGCCGCCTCCCTGTGCAGCCGCCAGATCCACGGCCGGTCCTCGGCGGTGTGCAGCGAGCCGGGGAAGTGCAGCAGGTCGTGCAGCGAGCGCCGGTAGATCCCGGCCCAGGCGTAGGGGTAGTCGACCATGGTCCGCACGTTCGCGGGCAGGATCGCGTCCCGAGGGTTGAGCACCACGCCCCGCCGCGCCAGCGGAGCGCGGTGCACGACCCGCTTACGTCCCTCGACCTGTACGTGGTCGGCGCGGACGAAGTCGCAGCCGAGCCCGTCGATGGCCTCGACGAGCCGGGCCAGGTAGCCGGGGGCGAGCCAGTCGTCGCCGTCCATGAACGTGACGTACCGGCCCGAGGCGGCAGACAGCCCGGTGTTGCGCGCGTCGGCGAGCCCGACCGGCGCCGGATTGCGCAGGATGGACAGGCCGGGCAGGTCGGCGCGGAAGTCCTCGGCGATGGCGCCGGTGGCGTCCACCGAACCGTCGTCCACGACGATGAACTCGAAGTCGCGCCGGGCGTTGCGGCAGAGTGAGGAGAGCGCGTCGGCGATGAAACGCTCGCCGTTACGCACGGGCACGATGACGGACAGAGTGGTCAAGATCGCACTCGTCAGACGGTGACGCGCCGCAGGCGGGCCTTGGGGGCCTCCTCACCGGGGAAGACGCGCTTGACGCCGTCGCCCATCGCCTGCTCGATGATCCGGATGTCGCGCACCAGGTGCTCCAGGCCGGAGGGCTCCAGCGAGGCGGCGTGGTCGGAGCCCCACATGGTCCGGTCGAGGGTGATGTGCCGCTCCACGCAGACCGCGCCGAGCGTCACCGCGGCCAGCGAGATCTGCAGGCCGCGCTCGTGCCCGGAGTAGCCGACCGGCACGCCGTAGCGCTCCTTGAGGGTGGTGATCGTGCGCAGGTTCGCCTCCTCCGGCGGGAGGGGGTAGGTGGAGGTGGCGTGCATCATGATCAGCTTGTCGGTGCCGAGGATCTCGACGGCCTTGTCGATCTCGGAGAGCGTGGACATGCCGGTCGACAGCATCAGCGGCTTGCCCGTCGCCGCCAGGGCGCGGAGCAGCTCGTGGTCGGCGACGCTGGCCGAGGCGATCTTGTGCGCCACGACGTCCATCTCCTCCAGGAAGTCGATGGAGGGCACGTCCCACGGTGAGGCGAACCAGTGCAGGCCGCGCTCGTCGCAGTACTTGGCGATCTGGCGGTACTCGTCGTAACCGAACTCGGTCCGCTCCTTGTACTCCAGATAGGTCATCTCGCCCCAGGGCGTCTGCCTGATCTGCCCCTTCTGCGCCTCGGGTACGCAGATCGCCGGGGTGCGCTTCTGGAACTTGACCGCCTGGCAGCCCGCGTCGGCCGCCACGTCGATGAGCCGGCGGGCCAGGTCGAGGTCGCCGTTGTGGTTGATGCCGATCTCGCCGATGACGTAGACGGGCTCGCCGTCGCCGACCAGCACCTCGCCGACCGCCACCGGGCCGAACCTGGGACGCTCCCTGACCTCGGGCGTGGGCTCCGCGGGCCGGGCCGCCACGACCCGGTCGCACAGCTCGCGTACGGCGCCCTCGCCGCCCGCCTTGGACAGCACGACCCGGGCGGCCGCCCGGACCCGCGGGTGCGCGTCGGGCACCGCGATCGGCCAGCCCACCTCGGCCATCGGGCCCAGGTCGTTGACGTCGTTGCCCACGTAGGCGACGCGGGCCGGGTCGAGGCCCTCGATCGTCAGCCAGTCGCGCAGCACGACCCGCTTCTCGGCGATGCCCTGCAGCACGGGCACGCCCAGCTTGCGGGCGCGGGCGGCCACGACCGGGTTGTGCTCGGTCGACATGACCAGCACCTTCACCCCGGAGCGGCGCAGCAGCGCGATGCCCATCCCGTCGGAGCGGCTGACCAGCACCATCTCGCGGCCGTCGGAGTCGACGTAGGCGCGGTCGTCGGTGTGCACGCCGTCGAAGTCGGTGATGACCGCGTCGACGTCGATCGGCTCGGGCACGTCCACGAACGGGGCCAGCGCGCGGGCCAGCTCCAGGTCCTCGGGGTCGTCGATCTCGATCGCGTGCCGCACGGGCACCGGCTGCACGGCGATGGTGCCGAAGAAGCGGTGGCCGTGCTCGCGCAGCCCGGAGGCGCGCATGACGTAGAACGCGCCGTTCTCGCGGAACTGCGGCTCACGGTCCTGCCTGCGCGGTCTGAACGCGGGGTCGTGGTTGATCCCGCCGCCGGCCGGGGTCCAGAGGAACTCGTGCGTGGGCAGGCCCGACACGACCGCGTCGGCCTCGCCGTCGAGCACCTTGCGCACGGCCGCCGACAGGTCGTCGGAGTCGATGAACGCGCTGGTGCACTGCACGAGCACGACCACTTCCGGGTCCTCGCCGAGCGTGTCGAGCGCGTGCAGGACAGCCGACTCGCTGGAGGCGGTCGAGCCGCTCAGCTCCTCCGGGCGGTCCACGACGAGCGCGCCCGCCTCCTTGGCGGCCTCGGCGATTCCCGCGTGGTCGGTGCTGACCACCACCTGGTCGATCAGCTCGCTGCGCAGCGCGGCGCGGACGGCTCGGGTGACCAGGGGGATACCACCGACCGGCGCGAGGTTCTTCAGGGGAACACCCGCGGAACCTCCGCGGGCGGGAACAACGGCCAGGACTCGCAACGTGAACTCCTCAGTGCTTACGGATTGCATCCCGAAGCTAGAGGCACGGATTGAACGAGCAGCATCCCCCTAATTAACTTTCCGGGGGGATCCGGTAGAGCAGCTCTGGACGGCCCACTCCGCCGTACTGGGGCATCCGTACCGCGATGCCCAGCTCCACCAGGTGTTCCAGGTATCTGCGGGCCGTCACCCGGGAGACCCCGGCCGCCGTTCCCACGGCCTGTGCCGACATCCCCGCGGGGCGCCCGCGCAGCTCGGCGACGACCACGTCGAGGGTGTCGCGGGCCATGCCTTTCGGCAGCTCGGAGCGGCCGCGCAGGGTGCCGAGCACCCGGTCCACGTCGCCCTGCCCGACGATCTCGCCGGCCTCCTCCTTGAACCGGGCATAGCGGGTCAGCTTCTCGTGAAGTGTCGAGAAGGTGAACGGCTTGAGGAGGTACTGGGAAATGCCCAGGGACACCGCCGAGCGCACCATGGCCAGATCGCGCGCGGAGGTGACCGCGATCACGTCGCACAGCAGCCCGCCCGCCCGTACCGCCCGGCAGACCTCGAGGCCGGGCATGTCGGGCAGGTACAGGTCGAGCAGGATGAGATCGACCGGCGTACGCCGCAGGAACCGCAGCGCCTCGCCGCCCGAGCGCACCACGCCCGCCACCTCGAAGCCCGGCACCCGGGCCACGTAGATGCGGTTGGCCTCGGCGGTGATCTCCTCGTCCTCGACCACGAGCACTGAGATCATCGGACCGACTCCGTCGCGGGCTCGGGCACGGGCAGCCGCACGGTGAACACCGAGCCGTCCACCTCGATCGACCCGCCCAGCCGCCGCACCGCCTGCCCGACCAGCGCGAGGCCCAGCCCGTGCCCGTCGCCCTTGGTGGTCCAGCCCTTCCGGAACGCGTCGGGTGCGATCAGGCCGGGCCCGTCGTCGGCCACCCTGATGAGGAAGCCGTCCGGACCGGCCCGCAACAGCACCTCGACCCGCGTCGCCGCGTCGATCGCGTTGTCGATGAGGTTGCCGACGATCGTGACGAGCTCCCCGGCGTCCAGGCCGAGGTCGTCCAGCTCGCTGTCCTCACTGATCACCAGCTCGCCGCCGCGCTCGGCCGCCTCCGCGCTCTTGCCCAGCAGCAGCGCGGCCAGGACCGGCTCGCGTACCGCGCCCATCACCCGGTCCGTCAGGTGCTGCGCCGCCCGCAGCTCCGCGGTGCCGAACGCCACGGCCTGCTCCGTGCGGCCCAGCTCCACCAGGGTGATGACCGTGTGCAGCTTGTTGGCCGACTCGTGGGCGGCCGACCTGAGCGACTCGGCGAACCCGCGCTCGGCGTCCAGCTGCCCGGCCAGCGCCTGCAGCTCGGTGTGATCCCGCACGGTCACCACGGTGCCCAGTCTGCTGGCCGCGCCGTTGACGGCCAGCACCCGGTCCCCGACCAGGTGCACCCGCTCCTCCTGGCCCGCGTCCAGCACCTCCGACAGGCCCAGCTCGTCCAGGTGCCGCCCTTCGGCGTCGGCGGGCAGGCCGAGCAGCTGCCGCGCGGCGTCGTTGCAGAGCGTCAGCGTGCCGTCCTTGCCGACCAGCAGCAGTCCCTCGCGTACGGCGTGCAGCACCGCGTCGTGGTGCTCGTGGATGCGGCCCAGCTCGGCCGGCCCGAGCCCGTGTGTCTGCCTGCGCAGCCGGGCGGTCACCAGCCAGGTGCCGGCGGCGCCGAGGGCGAGCACGACCAGCGCGATGAGCCCGGTCCAGAAGAGCAGGCCGCGCAGCCTGGCGCTCACTCTCTCGACCTTGATGCCCGCGCTGACCAGCGCCCGCACCGGGCCGCTCGCGCTCGCGCGGACCGGGGCGACCGCCCGCACGGACGGGCCGAGCGTGCCGGTGTAGGTCTCCGTGAACGTCTGCCCGCGCAGGGCCTGGTCGATGTGGCCGAGGAACCGCTTGCCGATCTCCCCCGGGTTGGGGTGGGTGTAGCGGGTGCCGTCGGGCTTCATGATGGTGACGAAGTCGACGCCCGTGCGGGCGCGTACCTGCTCGGCGAACGGCTGCAGACGGCTGCTCGGCGACGGGGCGTCGAGCGCGGCCAGCACGTCGGGCGAGGCCGCGACAGCGGTGGCCGCCGCCCTGGCCTGGGCCGTCGCCTCGGCCGTGACGAGGTTGCCGGCCAGCACGGAGACGAGCGTGGCGGCGCTCACCAGGGTCAGGACGACCACGAACAGTTGCAGGGCCAGCATCTGGCCGGCCAGGGTCCATCGGCTCATGGGAATCTCTTCAGTGTACGAAACTTACGCAATAGTGACCTGCATCACCACAGAGCGCATATTCGCATGGTTAGCAGTCTCGTCCATACGACCGGAGACCGTCCCATGCGTCGTGATCGCACCCACCTTCTCTACATGGCCGTCATCGTGGCGGTGCTGCTAGGGATCCTGGTCGGATTCGTCTGGCCGGACGTCGGCAAGGAGCTCAAGCCGCTCGGCACCGCGTTCGTCAACCTCGTCAAGATGATGATCGGCCCGATCATCTTCTGCACGATCGTGCTCGGCGTCGGCTCGGTCAGCAAGGCGGCCAAGGTCGGCAAGGTCGGCGGCCTCACCATCGGCTACTTCACCATCATGTCCACCGTAGCCCTGATCATCGGACTCGTGGTGGGCAACTTCATCGACCCGGGCTCAGGGCTGCACCTCACGGACGCGGCCAAGCAGGCCGCGGAGGCCGAGGCGGCCAAGGGGGCCGCCGCCGGATCGACCGACTTCCTGCTCGGCATCATCCCCACCACGCTGGTGTCGGCGTTCACCGAGGGGCAGACGCTGCAGACGCTGCTGGTCGCGCTCCTCGTCGGGTTCGCGCTGCTGGCCATGGGGCCCAAGGCCGCGCCGATCCTGACGGCCGTCGAGCACATCCAGCGACTGGTGTTCCGCATCCTCGCCATGATCATGTGGGCGGCGCCGATCGGCGCGTTCGGCGCCATCGCCGCCGTCGTCGGCGCCACCGGCCTGGACGCGCTCAAGGCCTTGGGCATCATCATGGTCGCCTTCTACATCACCTGCCTGCTGTTCGTCGGCCTCGTGCTCGGCCCGCTGCTGTGGATGGTGGCCAAGGTGGGCATGTGGCCGCTGTTCCGCTACCTGGGGCGCGAGTTCCTGCTGATCCTGTCCACCTCGTCGTCCGAGGCCGCGCTGCCCCGGCTGATCGCCAAGATGGAGCACCTCGGTGTGAGCCGTACGGTGGCCGGCATCACGGTGCCGACCGGTTACTCCTTCAACCTCGACGGCACCGCGATCTACCTGACCATGGCCACGCTGTTCGTCGCCTCGGCCACCGGAGCGCCGCTGGCGTTCGGCGAGCAGATCGCGCTGCTGCTGTTCATGATGATCGCCTCCAAGGGCGCGGCGGGCGTGACCGGAGCGGGTCTGGCCACGCTGGCCGGTGCTCTCCAGTCGCACCGGCCCGCGCTGGTCGACGGCGTCGGCCTCATCGTCGGCATCGACCGGTTCATGTCCGAGGCCCGCGCCCTGACGAACTTCGCCGGCAACGCGGTCGGCACCATCCTTGTCGCCACCTGGACAGGGGACTTCGACAAGGAACGAGCCGCCGAGGTGCTCGCCGGCAACGCGCCGTTCGACGAGTCGACGCTGCTGGACGAGGACGAGCGGCCCGAGCCGCCCGCGGCGGACGACGAGCGGCGGGAGATGTCGCCGGTCTGAGCCGTCGCCGCAAGCTCTGACTCGTCGCCAGACGGGTCAGAGCTTGCGGCCGATGCCCGCGTAGCCCATCCGCGCCATCTCGTCGTCGAGGAAGATCGTCTCCTGGGGGTCGTTGAACGGCCAGCCGACCTCCGGCCCCAGGCCACTGGCCAGCCCCGGCGGGATCAGCTCGAAGTCACCGAAGAACCGGGCGATCTCCGTGCCGGGGCGCGGGCAGAACGGCGAGTTGGCCTTCTGGTAGAACTCAACGATCTTGGCCACCTGCTCCGGCACGACGTCGTTGCCGACATGGGAGATGGCCAGGTAGCTGCCCGGCGCCAGCGCGTCCCGGTAGGCGGCCACGAACTCCTGCGGCCGGTCCTCGTCGGGCACCAGGTGCAGGAAGAACATCATGAGCACCGCGACCGGCCGGTCGAAGTCCAGCAACGACAGCACCTCGGGATGCTGGAGGAGTTTCTCCGGCTCACGTCCGTCGCCCAGCACCATGGCGACCTTCTTCGGGTCGGCCAGCAGGGCGCGGCCGTGCGCGGCCACCACGGGATCGTTGTCGACATAGACGATGCGCGCGTCCGGCGCGAACCGGTGGGCGACCTCGTGCACGTTCTCCGCGGCCGGGAGGCCGGAGCCGAGGTCGAGGAACTGGGTGATGCCCTGACGGCACAGGTATTCGACCACTCGCCCGATGAACTTGCGGTTCTGCCTCGTGCCCTCTCTGACCTCGGGAAGGACGCTCATCACCAGTTCGGCGAGATCCCGGTCGGCCTTGAAGTTGTCCTTGCCACCAAGAAAGTAGTCGTACATCCGCGACGCGTTAGGGATGTGCGGGTCCACACCTTGCGGCGCTTGTTCCGTCATGTGCCCATGATCTCGGACAAACGACCAGTAAATCCACCGTTTCATGTCACAAGGTGACCAACGGGAGGTGGATCATGTCACACGGCAGGCAGCCTCAGGACGAAGCGGGCGCCGCCGCAGTACTCCTCGACGCGGATCTCGCCGCGATGCGCCACCGCCACGTCGCGCGCGATGGCCAGACCCAGCCCGGTGCCGCCGGAGTCGCGGCTGCGGGCCGCGTCCAGGCGGGTGAAGCGCTCGAAGATGGACTCGCGGTCGGCCCGCGCGATCTCCACGCCGTCGTTCTCCACGGCCAGTACGGCCATGTTCCCGTTCCGGGTGACCACCACCTTGATGATGCTCTCGGCATGGCGCTGGGCGTTGTCCAGCAGGTTCGTCAGCACCCGGGTCAGCTGCAGGCGTACCCCCTCCACCACGACGCCCTCGTCCAGCATCAGCTTGACGGGCAGCCGGTCGTTGCGGGCCGACAGCTCGTCGCGGACCAGGCCGGCGAGATCCACCCGCTCCTTCACCACGTCCACATGGGAGCCGATCCTGGCCAGCAGCAGCAGGTCGGTGATGATCGCTTCGAGCCGGTCGGTGTCGCGCAGCGCGCTGTCCACCAGCGCGATGAAGTCGGTGTCCTCGGGGTAGAGCTGCGCGCTCTCCAGCTGCGCGCGCAGCCCGGCGATGGGCGTACGCAGCTCGTGCGAGGCGTCGGAGGCGAAGCGGCGCTGCTGGTAGGCGGAGCGCTCCAGGCGGGCCAGCGTGCCGTTGACGGACCTGGCGAGCTGGGCGACCTCGTCCTTGCCCGGCGGCTGGGTCACCCGGCTGCTCAGGTCGCTGGCGTTGACCGCGTCGAGCTCGACCCGCATCGCGCCCACCGGCCGCAGCGCCCGGCCCATGACCAGCCAGGTCGTCCAGGTGGCCAGCGCGATGAGCACGAGGACCTGGGTGAGCACGACGGCCTCCAGGATCCTCGTGTCCAGCAGGCCGGGGGTGGTGCGCCCGGCGTACACGACGTTTGCGGCCGGGGACGGCGACGCGCGGACGGCCGTCAGGTGGACGCACTGCCTCGGGAGGCAGTTCGTGGTGCTGATGACCCGGTTGTCCGCGGTGGGCCAGACGTCGCTCAGCGGCGGCAGGTTGCGGGCCGCGTCGCTCGTCGCCACCACCTGACCGCTCGGAGTGACGACCTGGATCAGGTCGACGGAGGGGTCGGTCAGCGGCATCGTCGCGCCCAGCGGGAGGTCGCCCACGCGCCACTCGGCCGCCACCTGTTCGGCGGTGTTCCTGGTCTGGTGCCACACGTTCGCCTCGACCACGGACTTGGCCACGACGATGGTGCCGGTCCCTACGGGGATCAGCACAGCGGTGGCCACGGCGGCCGCCACCAGCGTGACGCGGCCGCGGAGAGAACTCGCCCATAGGCGTGACATCAAATCGAGGCTACTAACGATATTTACCCCGATATGCCGGACAAGGGGAAAGTTTGTCCCATTGTCCGGAGCCCCGCGTCAGAGCTGGAGCCACACCGTGGTGTCGGGTGGCAGGGTGCCGTCCGCGTTGAGCGGACCGCTGGACAGCAGCACCTCGCCGGTCACCTCCACCGGCTGGTCACTGGTGTTCAGCATGACGACCAGGCCGGGCGAGCGCTCGATGGCCAGTACGTCCTTGGGCGAGTCGAGCCAGGTCAGCGTGCCGCCGCCGAGTGCCGGGTGGGACTTGCGCAGGCGCAGCGCGGCCCGGTAGAGGTTCAGCGTGGAGGCGGGGTCGTCGTGCTGGGCCTCGACCGACAGCGGCGCCCACGAGGCGGGGATCGGCAGCCACGGGTCCCGCCAGCCAAGGCCGGGGGCGGTGGTCCACGGGATCGGCACCCGGCAGCCGTCGCGGCTCTCGCCGCTGCGCAGGAACGCCGGGTCCTGCCGCAGCTCGTCGGGCAGGTCGAGCACCTCCGGCAGGCCGAGCTCCTCGCCGTTGTAGAGGTAGGCCGAGCCGGGCAGAGCCAGCATCAGCAGCGTGGCCGCCTTGGCCTTGGCCAGGCCGCCGTGGCGGGTGACGTGCCGGGGCTTGTCGTGGTTGGACAGCACCCAGGTGGTCGGCGCGCCCACCAGCTCCGCCTCGGCCAGCGCCTTCTCGATGACCGCGCGGAAGGACTTGGCGTGGAAGTCGGCCAGCAGGAAGTCGAAGTTGAACGCCTGGTGCAGCTCGTCGGGGCCGACGTAGCGGGCCAGCCGCTCGGGGGAGGACACCCACGCCTCGGCGACGGCCATCCGCCCGCCGGGGTAGGAGTCGAGGATCGGCCGCCACTCGCGGTAGATCTCGTGCACGCCGTCCTGGTCGAAGTACGGCACGCGCTCGTCGCCGAGCATCTCGGCCTGACGGCCCTCCTTCGGCCCCACGTCGGGCAGCCCGGCGGCCTTGACCATGCCGTGCGCCACGTCGACGCGGAAGCCGTCCACCCCGCGCTCCAGCCAGAACCGCAGGATGTCGCGGAACTCGGCCCGCACCTCCGGGTTGTCCCAGTTGAGGTCGGGCTGCTCGGGCGCGAACAGGTGCAGGTACCACTGCCCGTCGGCCACCTGGGTCCAGGCGGGGCCGCCGAAGATGGACTCCCAGTCGTTGGGCTGGTCCCGGAAGATGTAGCGGTCGCGCAGGCCGGCCTGGAACCACGGGTGCCGGTCGGAGGAGTGGTTCGGCACCAGGTCCACGATCACCCTGATGCCCCGCTCGTGCGCGTCGGCGATCAGCCCGTCGAGGTCGGCCAGCGTGCCGAACATCGGGTCCACGTCGCGGTAGTCGGCCACGTCGTAGCCGCCGTCGGCCATCGGCGAGGTATAGAAGGGGCTCAGCCAGATGGCGTCCACGCCCAGCTCGGCGAGGTAGTCCAGGCGTTCACGCACGCCCGGCAGGTCTCCCATGCCGTCGCCGTTCGCGTCGGCGAAGCTGCGTGGGTAGACCTGGTACACGACGGCGTCCCGCCACCAGTCGTCGTTGCCGAGCATGGGGGTCCTTCCGGGGATTGTCCGTGATGTCTGGTGCAGGATGGCCTGCGTGGTTCAGTGGGGTCAAGTGTAAGTTGCGGAAAGTTGCAGATGGGGCCCCACTTCTCCTCGGCGTTCGGTTGGCGAGGTCAAGGGAGTATCGAGCGCGTCTGGATCGGGTAACGCTCTTTCGCAAGTTCTTCCAAATTTTGCAAAGAGTCGCTAACGTCCCGGAAACATAAGCCGCGAAAGCGGTCAATTGCTCCCTCCGTGACCTCAGGAGGTCCCATGCGCAAGCGAGCCCTGGGTGTGGCCGCTCTCACGTCCCTGGCATTAGCCGCCACGGCCTGCGGTGGTTCTCAGCCCGGCACCCCCTCTGCCGCCCCCAGCGGTTCCGCCGCCGCCTCCTCGGCCCCCGCCGACAAGGGCAGCGGCAAGCTGGTGATCTGGGCCGACCCCAACCGGGTCAAGGCGCTCAAGCCCTTCGCCGAGCAGTTCGGCACCGAGAACGGCGTGACCGTCGAGGTGAAGGAGATCAGCAAGGACAACCAGCAGACCTTCCTCACCGCCTCCCAGCAGGGCAGCGGTCCGGACATCATGGTCGGCGCGCATGACTGGATCGGCAACCTGGTGCAGAACGGCGCCATCGACCCGGTCAACCTCACCGACGCGCAGAAGGCGGCGTTCCCGGAGATCGCCATCAAGGCGGTCACCTTCGACGGGCAGGTGATGGCCGCGCCGTACGCGGTGGAGAACATCGCGCTGATCCGCAACACCAAGCTCGCGCCCGAGGCCCCCGCGACGCTCGAGGACATGGTCAAGAAGGGCAAGGAGCTCAAGGCCGCGGGCAAGGTCAAGGAGGTGCTCTGCCTGCCGGTGGCGCAGAAGGGTGACGCCTTCCACGTCTACCCGATCTTCGCGGCGGGCGGCGGCTCGCTGTTCGGCACCACCGCCTCCGGCGACCCGGACCCGAAGAAGGTGCTGCTCGGCTCGCCCGACTCGGTCAAGGCGTTCGGCAAGCTGAAGGAGCTGGGGGAGAAGGGTGACGGCGCGCTCAAGACGTCCATCACCAACGAGAACTACGTCGCCGGCTTCGCCGGCGGCAAGTGCGCCTTCCTGATCTCCGGCCCCTGGGCCATGGGCGATGTGAAGAAGGGCGGCATCAGCTACGACATCACGCCCGTCCCGTCGTTCAAGGACGGCAAGCCCGCCACCCCGTTCGTCGGCGTCCAGTCCTTCTTCGTGGCCTCCAAGGGCAAGAGCAAGACCCTGGCGCAGGAGTTCGTCGCCAACTACGTGACCAACAAGGACGTGGCCAAGGCCCTGTACGCGGCCGACCCCCGGCCCCCGGCGCTGACCGAGGCGCTGCAGGAGGTCGGCGCGACCGATCCCGACGCGGGCAAGTTCATGGACGCGGGCAAGAACGGCCTGCCGATGCCGGCCATCCCCGAGATGCAGGCCGTCTGGGAGCCGTTCGGCATCGCCGAGGCGGCGGTGGTCAAGGGCGGCGACGCGGCCAAGGCCGCCGAGGCCGCGCAGAAGGCCATCGACAGCTCGCTCAAGAACTGACGTCATGACCCTGGACGTACGTGAGGCCGCGGGATCCCATGCTCCCCCGCGGCCCCGCCGCGAGATCACCACGGCGTTCCTGGTCAGCAGGGTCGTGGTGCTCGCGGTGGCGGCGGCGCTCCTGGTGTACGCGGCGCCGCCCCTGGTCGCCACCGGGTCGTGGCCCGCCTTGGCGGTCCTCGGCCTGGCCACCGCGGTCATCGCCTACCTCTACCTGACCCGCCGCTTCATCCCGGCCAAGTACCTGATCCCCGGCACCGTCTTCCTGATCGCCTTCCAGGTGTTCCCGGTCCTCTACACGGTGAGCACGGCGTTCACGAACTTCGGCGACGGCCACCGCGGCGACAAGCAGGCCGCCATCACGGCGATCGAGACCGGCTCCGTCCGGCAGGCGCCCGGCTCGCCCGAGTACAGCCTGACCACGGCGCTGAAGGGCGACCGGCTGGTCTTCCTGCTCGTGGACCCGAAGACCAAGCAGGTCCAGGCGGGCGACCCGGCCGGGCTCGCGCCGGTGACCGGCGCCGAGGTGGGCATCACGGGCAAGGTGCTGCGGGCGCCCGGCTTCACCGTGCTGACGGCCCCGCAGGCGGCGGCCAGGGCGCAGCAGATCGCGGCGCTGGCCGTACCGACCCGCGGCGGGCTGATCAAGGCGAACGGACTGAGCCGCGCGGTCGAAGGACGCTCGGCGCTGGTCTACGACGCGCGCTGCGACTGCGTCCAGGGCGAGGGCGACCGATGGAAGGCCGACGAGGGGCAGGGCTACTTCGTCAACGCCACGGGCGCGCACCTCGCGCAGGGCTGGCAGGTGAGCGTCGGCTTCGCGAACTTCAGCCGTGTCCTGACGAACCCCACGATCTCCGGCTACTTCATCGGGGTCTTCGGGTGGAACGTGGTGTTCGCGCTGGCCTCCGTGGCGGCCACGTTCGCGCTCGGCATGGCGGTGGCGCTCGCGCTGCACCATCCGCGCATGCGCGGCACCCGCTTCTACCGGATCGCGCTGATCCTGCCGTACGCGATGCCCGCCTTCGCGATGCTGCTGGTCTGGCGGGACATGTTCAACCGCGACTTCGGGCTGGTCAACCAGCTGTTCGGGCTGGACGTCGACTGGATGGGGCAGCCGTCCACCGCCCGGTTCGCGGTCATCCTGGTCAACCTCTGGCTGGGCTTTCCGTACATGTTCCTGGTGACCACGGGCGCGCTGCAGGCCATCCCGCGCGAGCTGACCGAGGCGGCCTCCATCGACGGGGCGACGTCGTGGCAGGGCTTCCGCAAGGTGACGCTGCCGCTGCTGCTGGTGGCGCTGACACCGCTGCTGATCTCGTCGTTCGCCTACAACTTCAACAACTTCAACGCGATCGCGCTCACCAGCGAGGGCGGCCCGTTCCCGGCGGAGAGCCCGCAGGTGGGGGCCACCGACCTGCTGATCACCTACACCTTCCGGCTGGCGTTCGGCACCTATGGCGCCCAGTTCGGCTTCGCCGCCTCGATCTCGGTGTTCATCTTCGCGATCGTGGCGATCATCTCCGCGGTGGCCTTCCGCCGGACCCGCAGACAGGAGGAGGTCTACGCATGAGACTCGCGCTGCGGCACGTGTTCGTGCTGGTGGTGTGCGCGTTCGCGGTCTTCCCGATCCTGTTCGTGTTCTCCGCCGCGATCAACCCGCTGGGCACGCTGGCCTCCACCGACCTGCTGCCGACCGGGGCCAGCCTCGGGAACTTCGCCGACCTGTTCACCTCCGACCGGTATCCGTTCGCCAGGTGGTTCCTCAACTCGGTGTTCGTCGCGCTGACGTCGTCGTTCGCCAGCCTGCTGCTGTCGATGTTCGCCGCCTACGCCTTCAGCCGGATGCGCTTCCGTGGGCGCCGGGTCGGGCTGCTGGCGCTGCTGCTCATCCAGATGTTCCCGCAGTTCCTGGCCATCGTGACAATCTTCATGATCTTCACCAAGGTGACCGAGCTCTATCCCGCGTTCGGGTTCAACACCGTGTGGGGGCTCATGCTGCTCTACCTGGGCGGCGCGCTGGGCGTGAACACCTGGCTGATGAAGGGCTTCCTCGACACCGTGCCCAAGGAGCTCGACGAGGCGGCCACGGTCGACGGCGCCACGCACGCGCAGATCTTCTGGCGGGTCATCATGCCGCTGGTCACGCCGATCCTCGCGGTCACCGCGCTGCTGGCCTTCATCGGCACGATGAGCGAGTTCATCATGGCCAACGTCTTCCTGCGCGATCCGGAGAGCAAGACGCTGGCCGTGGGCATGTACGGGATGATCGCGGGGGACCAGCGCAACGCCAACTTCGGCATGTTCGCCGCGGCCACGCTACTCACCGCCGTCCCCACGGTCGGCGTGTTCCTGTGGTTGCAGAAGTACATCGTCTCCGGGCTCACCGCCGGTGCCGTCAAGGGATAGGTCTCATTGCGCTTCCTCGGCGAGCCGCATCACGACGGCTCCGCTCTGTACGTCTCCACCCAGGCGCCGGCGCCCGGCTCGACGGTGACGGTCCGGCTGCGGGCACCGCTGTCGGCCGGGATCACCGGTGTGCACGTCCGTACGGTCCGGGACGGCGAACCCCGCTTCACCACCGCCTCTCCCGACACCGCCGGCTTTGATGGCGGCTATGGCGAGACGGACGTCTGGTGGCGCGCGGACCTCGTCGCCGCCAACCCGGTCACCCCCTACCGCTTCCTCTGCACACCGAGGGCGGCCAGGCGTGGCTGACCGCGGCCGGGCTCGTCGCGCACGACGTCACCGACGCGACCGACTTCCGGCTGGTCTGCCACGAGACGCCGCCCCCGTGGCTGGCCGACGCGATCGTCTACCAGATCTTCCCTGACCGTTTCGCCAGGTCAAGGCCGATGCGGGAGCTGCCGGACTGGGCACTGCCGCGCGACTGGGACCGCGACCCGGTCATCCCCTCGGGCCCCGGCACGTCCCAGCAGTTCTACGGCGGCGACCTCGACGGCATCGTGGAGCGTCTTGACCACATCCAGGCGCTCGGCGCGGACACCGTCTACCTGACGCCGATCTTCCCGGCCCGCTCCAATCACCGCTACGACGCCGCCGACTTCGACCGCGTCGACCCGCTGCTCGGCGGTGACGAGGCGCTGCACCGGCTCGCCGACGCGCTGCACGCGCGCGGCATGCGGCTGATCGGCGACATCACCACCAACCACTGCGGCCGGACGCACCCCTGGTTCACCGCCGCGATGTCCGACGTGGGCGCGCCCGAGCGGGAGATGTTCTACTTCGACCCCGACACCGGCGACTACGAGTCCTGGTACGGGGTCAAGTCGCTGCCCAAGCTCAACTGGGGTGGCGACCTGGTGCGGGCGCGGATCCCGGCCGTGCTGAAGAAGTGGCTGGGCCCGCTCGACGGCTGGCGCGTCGACGTCGCGAACATGACCGGCCGGCGCGGCCGCGACGACCACAACCACGAGATCGCCGCCCTGCTGCGGCGCGCGATCGGGCCAGGCGCGGCGCTCATCGCCGAGCACTGCCATGACGCCTCGCCCGACCTGGACCGCGACGGCTGGCACGGCACGATGAACTACGGCGGCTTCACCCGGCCGGTGTGGGCCTGGCTGCGCTCGCCCGACCTGGAACTGGCGACCTTCCTCGGCGTGCCCGGCGGTGTGCCGTCGCGTGACGGACTCCAGACGTACGCGACGTTCCGCGCCTTCGCCTCCCATCTGTCGTGGCGCTCGCAGGCGCACTCCTGGCAGCTGCTCGACTCGCACGACTCGCCGCGCATCCGCACCGTGACCGGCTCGGCGGAGCAGCATCTCGTCGCGCTCGGACTGCAGGCCACGCTGCCGGGCACGCCGATGGTGTTCGCGGGCAGCGAGTTCGGGCTGACGGGGGTGAACGGCGAGCACGCGCGTACCCCCATGCCCTGGGATCGGCCCGCCGACCAGGACCTCGCCACGCTGGCCGCCTACCGGGAGCTGCTCGGCCTGCGCCGGGCCGAGCCCGCGCTGCGCCATGGCGGGCTGCGGTGGCTGCACGCCGACGCCGACTGCCTGGTCTTTCTCCGGGAGGCCGCCGAGGAGTCGCTGCTGGTGTGCGCGCGCAGGGCACCGGGCCGGCCGCTTCCCCTTCCCATGCGGGCGGCAGGGGTTTATAACGCTTCTGACACCGATGTGTTGCCGGGTGACGGCCCTTCGCTGCGTGTCTGGCGCCTCACCCGATGACGCGCTAGCGTGGGCGACCCCCCATCGTTCAGATTTAAACTAGATAGTGGTGTGTTCGCATGAGGTTGCTCTCCGTGGCCGTCATCGCCTCGCTCGCTCCCGCTCTCCCGGCTTCGGCTCTGGCCCGCGCGGGCACCACCTACTACGTCGATTCGCGGACGGGCGACGACTCGGCCGCTGGGACCAGCGCCACCAAACCCTGGAAATCGCTCGAGAAGATCGGCGCCGCCGACCTGAAACCCGGCGACGCGATCAGCGTCAAACGCGGCAGCAAGTGGACGGGCACGCTCACCCTGGCCGCCAAGGGCACGGCGGCCAAACCCATCGTCATCCAGCCGTACGGGACCGGCCCCATGGCGAAGATCTCCGGCATGGACGGCAACTGCGTCGTCGTGACCGGCAACCACTGGCGCATCAGCGGCCTGCGCGCCTCCGGCTGCCAATGGGCGGGCTTCGAGCTGAGCGGCGACGGCAACGAGCTCGTCGGCGTACGGGCCGACCGCAACATCGCCGGAATCCTGGTCACCCCCAGCGGCTCCCGCAACGTCATCAGGGACAGCACGCTGACCTCCAACGCCCGGATGAGCGTGAACGACTCCGAGCCCGACAACGACTCCGGGGCGTTCGGCATCCTGCTGAACGGCGACGACAACACGGTGACGGGCAACACCATCACCGGCAGCTACGCGGCGAGCAACGACTACGGCTTCGACGGAGCGGCGATCGAGATCTTCGACGGCGACCGCAACCTGATCACGCACAACACCGCTCGCGACAACGAGACGTTCACCGAACTCGGCGCCCGCAAGGGCAAGACGGCCGCCGGGAACGTGTTCGCCTTCAACGTGGTCACCTCCTCGCGCAAGCATGGATCGTTCCTGATCACCCGTGGCGCCCAGCACATCGTCGGCCCGGTGACGGGGACCATCGCGGTACACAACTCGGTCTACCTGCCCGCGCGCGAGACGATCGGCTGGTCCTGCCACGGCGGCTGCTCGCCGTCGATACTCAAGCTGCGCAACAACGCGATCTCGGTCGGCGGTGAGGCCGGGTACGAGGACGGGAAGGGCGCCGACGACGCGGGCGGCGTGTACAAGGGGCGGACGTACGCGTTCAAGCTGGGCCCAAAGTCGGTGAAGGCGGACCCCCGCTTCGTCTCCCGTACGGACCTTCACCTGCGGCCCGGTTCGCCGGCGCTGGGCCGGGGCGTCCGGCTCGGCGCCGCGTGGTTCGGCCGGGCGTCGGGCGGCACGGACATCGCGGGCCTGCCCGCCGCCCCGAACGCCGGCGCCTTTCAGCGCTGAACCTTCTACCGCTGAACCTCCCTGGATTTCGGGCGTTCAGCGCTTTTCGTGGGTCTGCTGCCAGATCTCCACGCCCGCGTCGTCGTAGCCGATGATCTGGAAGCGTTCGTACATGATGGTGCGGGCGCGGTCGTACGTTCCGGCGAACAACCGGATGCCGAGGTTCCACGGGTCCGGCCGGGTGGCGGCCGACACGGACCGGCCGTCGCCGAAGAGCAGGGTGACCCGGGCGGTCTTCGCGCTGGCGATGCCCAGCCAGCGCTTGTCGTGCTCAGCCAACTCCACGGGGTACTTCTTGCCGCCCATGTCGGTCATCAGGTGGTCGGGCTCGACGAGATTCATGACGACGGTCTGCCCGTTCAGCTTCCAGAGCAGCGTCTCGCCCGGCACCTTGTAGAGACCTACGGACAGACCTCCCGGCATCCGCACGGCGGGGCCGACCGGCTGGGCCTTTTCCTCGGGGAAGATGGCGGGCTTGTTCTTGACCCGTGCCACGGTCTGGCCTTTGGCATCCGCGAACTCGAACGCCGTCACCGTCTCGCTCGTGGGCGCGGACACGGTCCAGATGCCCTGGGGAGCGCCCTTCGGCCGGTAGATCGTCCCGGTCACCGGGTCGCCACCCTTGATCACGGCGGTGACGTGGGCGACCTCGGGCCGCGCGGTGCCGAAGTGCATCACCACGCCCGTGGACGGATAGGGGAACGACTCGGTCGAACCCTGCCTGGTGGCCTTCCGGTCGTCGAGCGGATCGCCGCACTGCTCCGTCGTGCCGCCGGTCCTGCTCTGGTAGGCCTGGCAGAGCAGGACCGTGCCCGGCTTCCCCTTGGCGTACCAGAGGGATAGGGGTCGCTCCTCGGACGGGTTGTCGATCACCAGCCGCTCGCCCAGCGGGGTCTTGCCGTCCATGGCGCTCGGGATGCGGTGGCGTACGTCGATGGTGCCGGTGGCGACGTCGCCACCCTTCTGCCCGCCGGTGGCCGTCAGCGTGACCGGCAGGGCCACGGCGGTGACGGCCAGTGCCGCGACGAGGGCCTGCCGGCGCGTCCTGCGCCGCCGCGACCGCGAGACGACCTCGGTACGCAGCCCGGAAGGCGCCTTAGGCGCATGCTCGGCGGCGTGGCCGAGGGTCGTACGCAAGTGGGATTCCAACTGGTCGGTCATGCGAGGCTCCCGTCGATCGCTGAGGGGTGGGGCAGGGTGGCACGGAGTTTGGCCAGGCCGAGCGACGCGTGGCTGCGTACGGTCCCCCGGGAGATGCCGAGCACCCCGGCGATCTCCTCGTCGGCGAGGTCCTCGTAGTAGCGCAGGACCAGTACGGCCCGCTGTTTGCGCGGCAGGCCGGCGAGCGCCTGCCACAGGTCCTGCTCGATGCCGGAGGGCAGCACGTCGAGCTGGGCGGTCTCGGGCAGCGCCCAGTCGAGCCGCTCGCGCCTGCGCAGCCGCCAGACGCTGATGTGCAACCTGGCCATGATCATCCTGGTGTAGCTCTCGGGTGCCTGTTTCTGGCGCACCCGTGGCCAGGCCCGGTGCAGCCGGATCAGCGTCTCCTGGGTGAGGTCGGCCGCGTCGTGCGGGTTGCCGCTGAGCAGGTATCCGTAGCGCAGCAGGGCATCGGCCCGTTCCGCGACGAAGTCCTCGAAGCGGTAAATGTCATCCAATGGCCTGTGCCTTTCCTTGGTCCGTCACGGCATAGACGGGCCGAGGGGCCGAACTGTTGAATCAGATCTGGACCGGAGCGGCGACCGAGGGCGTGCCAGAATAACGGGGAAACGTTTTCCCAGATAGCCGCGGGAGCTTGGACAGATGGCACACGAACCGGCCGGGCGGCTCACGTACCGCAACCCCGTGCTCAACGCCGACTGGCCCGATCCGGACGTCATCCGCGTCGGTGAGACCTACTACCTGGTCGCGTCGAGCTTCAACCGGGCGCCCGGGCTGCCCGTCCTGCGCTCGCCGGACCTGCTGCGCTGGGAGCTGATCGGCCACGCGCTGCCCGCCGTGCCACCGGCGGAGCACTTCACGGTGCCCCGGCACGGCGGCGGGGCGTGGGCGCCCTCCATCAGGCATCACGACGGCCTGTTCTGGATCTTCTACCCCGACCCCGACCACGGGGTTCATGTGCTGACGGCGGCGGATCCGGCCGGGCCGTGGTCGGAGCCTCACCTCCTGCTCCCGGGGCCCGGGGTGATCGACCCCTGCCCGCTTTGGGACGACGACGGGCGCGCCTGGCTGGTGTTCGGGTGGGCGAAGAGCCGCAGTGGCATCAGCAACCGGCTGTCGCTGGTGGAGATGACGCCCGACGCTCGCGAGATCATCGGCACGCCCGTCACCGTCATCGACGGGGACGCCCTGCCCGGCTACTCGACGCTGGAGGGGCCCAAGGTCTACAAGCGCGATGGCTGGTACTGGATCTTCGCCCCGGCCGGGGGCGTCGCGACCGGCTGGCAGTCGGTGTTCCGGTCACGGTCGCTGTCGGGTCCGTACGAGGACCGCATCGTCCTGGAACAGGGTGACACGCCGGTCAACGGACCGCACCAAGGGGCCTGGGTCACCACGCCAGAGGGCGAAGACTGGTTCCTGCACTTCCAGGACCGAGGCGTGTTCGGACGGGTAGTCCACCTGCAGCCGATGCGCTGGGGGGACGACGGGTGGCCGGTGATGGGGGTGGACGGATATCCCGTCCTGGAACACCCGGCCCCGGCGCGCGCTTCGGAGGCGGGCCTTCACTCGACTTCGGCGCTGGGTTCGCACCCGGCCTCGGCCCGTGTTTCGACGCTGGACCCTCGCTCAGCCTCGGCCCGCGCTTCGGCGCTGGACCCTCACCCGGCCGGTGCCGGGCAGGCGGAGCCGGGGCGGGACGACGACTTCCGGGCGGGGGAGCTTCGGCCGCAGTGGCACTGGCAGGCGAATCCGGCTCCCGGTCTGCTGCGTCTGGACGGGGACGGTCACGCGAGACTGCGCGCGGTGCCCAACGACCAGGGCAACCTGCGGAACCTGCCACAGGTGCTCGGCCAGCAGGTGCCCGGGGTGGCCGCGCAGTTCACCACCACGCTCCGGCTGGCGGCGGACGGGTCGGGGACCAGGGCCGGAGCGGTCGTGCTCGGCGCTAGTTACGCGTACGTGGGATTGGCGCGCGACCGTGACGGGGTCAGCGTCGAGGTCCGGACGTATGAGGACGGTGATGAGGGCGAGGTGACACGGTTCAGCGCACGACTGCCGGACGAGACCGCGACCGTCGGACTGCGGATCGACTCCGACGACGCGGGGGTCTGCGCGCTGCGGTTCCGCCACCGCGCCGGCGACGGCACTGATGCGGGGCCGGGTGCGGGTGCTGGTGACGGCGCTGGCAACGGCGGCGCCGATGACGGTGGCGCTGGCAACGGCGGCGCTGATGACGGCGGCGCTGATGACGGCTGGGTCACCGGCTTCGAGGGGTTCCAGGCGGAGCAGGGCCGCTGGATCTCGGCGGAGCTCGGCCTGTTCGCCGCCGCCCCGCCCGGATCGTCCGGCGAGGGCACGGCCGTCTTCGGCCCGGTGACCATCCACCCCCGCTAGCGGAGGAGGCCCAAGTGCCGCGCGACGCGCTCACCCAACGGCACCCCGACCTGCGCGTGCGCCTAAATGGTTCCTGGTTCCCCACTGCCAGCGGTGTCTTCCGGGCTCAGCGCAGCGCGCATACGACCGCGAGCGCTAGGACGCGTCCGCCCGGTCGGCACGGCGGGTCAGGCGATCGCCTCAAGTCCCGCGACGACACCTCCGCTCAGCAAGCCGACCACCAGGATCAACGGGCTGCCCTTGAGCGCCGCCACGGCGTGGAAGCGCAGGTCCCGGTACTCCCGCATGCCCTCGGTGCCCGGTAGCACCATCAGGCGGGGGCGCAGTCCGGCGAAGACGATCCAGTCGAGCACCACCAGCAGAACGCTTACCGTGCCTGGACGATCACCGTGCTTCAGGTGGCCGGGTTCGCCGAGATCTGGGACACCTGGCACGACCGCCCACCCGCTGGGCTGCTCCCCGCCGCCGTACCGGTGGCGCCGCCCGCTGAGGGTCGGCCGCACCTGGGGCGGATCAGCGAGGAGGCCGTCGGGGAGCCGCCGGACGTGCTGTTCGAGTCGGTGGTGGTCATGCTGGTCGCCGGAATTGAGGGCGCCCTTCTTCGTCCGGCCTCGCAAGACGCCGACGCTCCGGCTTCGGGGGGAGCCGAAGCTCCGTCCTGACCGTCGGCCGATCCGTTCAGCCGGCCGATCTGTTCAGCTGTACGTTGTGGCGCCGCCCGTGTGGCAGCTGATCTCCAAGCCGTCCTCCACCGGGAAAGCGACGCTGACGTATCCGTTGGCCGGATCGCGCACATAGCCCAGATAGTCGGCCATGGAGGGGAAGGTGACGTCGTCGGCCACCACCAGCGCGCCCGGCGCCAATCGGTGCTCCAGCAGCCGGAGCACCGGCAGGCACAGCTCCTTCCACCCGTCCAGGAGCACCAGGCCGATCGGTCCTGGCACGTCGGCGAGGGTGTCCAGGGCGTTGCCGGGCAGGATCGTCACCACTTCGCCGAGACCGGCCTCGGCCAGGTTCGCACGGGCGGTGGCGACCTTGGTCGCGCTCATCTCGGTGCCGTACACCCGGCCCGTGCCGTTGTCGGCGACCGCGGCGGCCAGGTACACCGTGGAGATCCCGAACGAGGTGCCGAACTCCACGACGGTCTCCGGGCGAGCGGCCCGGACCAGCGCGTAGAGGAGGTCGCCGCCCCGAGCGGAGATCGGCAGGTACAGGGCCGCCAGGGCGTCGGCGCGCTCCTGCGCTGTGGCGGCCTCCAGGGAGCCGCCGGGGAGCGGCCCGCGCGGCGCGTCGTCGTCGAGCGCGGCGGCGGCGAACAGCCGGTCGAGCACGGTACGGACCAGCGAAGAGTGCAGTGTGTTTGCCATGCGAGCTAGATTAGACGCACCGTTGCGTCTTGTCTATTGGGGAGGTGTGTGCCCTTACGATCGGGATTGTGGAGAAGCGTGAGCTGGGCAGGACGGGCAGGCAGGTCGGCGTGGTCGGCCTCGGGGCGTGGCAGCTGGGCGCCGACTGGGGCGCGGTCGGAGAGGATGACGCGCTGGCCACGCTGCACGGCGCCGTCGACGCCGGAGTGACGTTCATCGACACCGCCGACGTGTACGGCGACGGGCGCAGCGAGCGGATCGTCGGGCAGTTGATCAAGGAGCGCCCCGGCCTGACGGTGGCCACCAAGATGGGGCGCCGGGTGCCGCAGGAGGTGTCGGCCTACACCCTGGACAACTTCCGGGCCTGGAACGACCGATCCCGGAAGAACCTCGGCGTGGACACTCTCGACCTGGTGCAGCTCCACTGCCCGCCGACTCCGGTCTATGCGGACGAGGCGGTCTATGACGCGCTCGACACCATGGTCGAGGAGGGCAGGATCGCCGCCTACGGCGTGAGCGTCGAGACCTGCGCGGAGGCGCTGACCGCGATCGCGCGGCCGAACGTCGCCACCGTGCAGATCATCCTCAACGCCTTCCGGCTGAAGCCGCTGGAGGCGGTGCTGCCGGCGGCGGCCGAGGCCGGGGTCGGGATCATCGCCCGGGTCCCGCTGGCCAGCGGCCTGCTGTCAGGCCGGTACGACGAGCACACCCGCTTCTCCGACGACGACCACCGCGCCTTCAACCGGCACGGGGAGGCGTTCGACGTCGGTGAGACGTTCTCGGGCGTCGACTACGACACCGGGCTGCGGGCCGTGGCGAGGCTGAAGCCGCTGGTGCCGGAGGGGATGACGACCGCCCAGTTCGCGCTGCGGTGGATCATCGACCAGCCCGGCGTCAGCGTGGTCATCCCCGGGGCCCGCGACGCACGGCAGGCCGGCGCCAACGCCGCCGCGGCCGGGCTCCCCGGGCTCACGGAGGAGACCCGGGCGGCGGTCACCGCCGTCTACGACGAGCTGATCCGCCCCCAGGTCCACGATCGCTGGTAAGCAAGCCGCCGCTGGAAAGCAAGCCACCGCCGGTAAGCAAGCCGCCGCTGGAAAGCAAACCACCGCCGGTAAGCAAGCCACCACCGGCAAGCAAGCCGGACCCGAGAAGTGCGGGCCGGGGGAGGGCCGGTGCCTGTCCGGTTTACTGCTGGCCGGGCCGGCGCGCCGGGGTCGGGGCGGGGCCAGCAGTGCCGTCCGTGAAGCGGCCCGGCCGGAATGCCGCCAGCAGTGCAGACTCCTCCCCGAACAGCTCGCCCGCCACCTCATCCATCAGCAGCGGCGCCAGCGTGATCCCGCTGTGCGTGGCCACCGTGTACACCCGCCGCCCCGCGTCCGCGAACCCCGCCACGGTCAGCCCGTCGCCGGGCATCGCCCGGCAGCCCACGACCGCGCGCTCCACCGTCGCGCCCTCGGTGCCCCGCAGCACGTTCGGCAGCAGCCCCATGATCTCATCCAGGACCGCGCCCGGTACGTCGGCCGCCGGGTCGTCCGCCAGGTCGTCCAGGTGCAGGGAATGCAGCAGCAGCCGCCCGCCGCCGTCGGGCCGCAGGTTGAGCCCGGTGGTGGTGAGGAACCGGGACAGCCGGGCGGGCACCGGCGAGGTGGTGACCAGAAATCCGTTGGTGACCCGGCCGGACACCGCCGGATCCAGCATCGGGACGGTCAACCCGGCCAGCGCCGCGACCCCTTGCGTCCAGCGCCCGGCGCAGGTGACGACCACGTCGCAGACGAACGTACGCCCGTCGGCCAGCGTAACCTTCGCGCCCGCCGGCGTCGTGTCGATGGCGGTGACCTCGGCCCCGCACTCGACCGTGGCGCCCCGGTCCCGCGCCTCGCCGAGCAGCCGCCCGAGCAGCCGCAGCGCGTGGACGTGGCCCTCGCCGGGGAAGAACACGTACTCGGTGCCGGCGGGCGGCGGCACCAGGTCGGGCTCCAGGGTCAGGGCCATGCGGGCGGTCACCCGTTCCACCGGATAGCCCATGCCGAGCAGCCGCTCCACCCGGGCCGCCAGCAACTCCTTGTGCTCGGCGCTCACCGCGTACTCGAGCATGCCCGTGGGGAAGAACCAGTCGCCCGCGAGCTGGCGGTGCGCCCACACGGCGGCGTGGTTCAGGTCGAAGTACGCCTTGGGTGTCTTGTTGTTGGCGTTGACCCACGCCATGGTGGTGGACGTCGTACCGGATCCCGGCGTACGTGCCTCCAGGACAGTGACCTGCGCCCCGCGCCGGGTGAGCCCGGCCGCGACGGCGGATCCGACCACCCCCGCACCGATGACGACGACTCGCACCATGACTCCTCTCGGTGGGGGGACGGCTCAGCACCAGCGCAGTGTGATCCCCTGCGGCCGGAATGTCACGTACCGGCCGTGACCGGGCACACGTGAAGCGTGCCCGGCGCCGAGGGCACCGGGCACGTGAGGGTGTGGGAATCAGCCGGTACGGAGCGTCAGCCCGTACACGCTGAGGATCTCGTTGACCGGCTGGAAGTAGGTCGTCCCGCCGCTGCTGCAGTTACCGGAGCCGCCGGAGGTGACGCCCTGGGCCTGGCTGCCGGAGATGAACGAGCCGCCGGAGTCGCCGGGCTCGGCGCACACGTTGGTGCGGGTGAGGCCGGTGACGGTGCCCTCCGCGTACCTCACGGTGGCGTTGAGCTGCTGGACGGTCCCGCAGTGCCAGCCGGTGGTCGAACCGGAGCGGCAGATGGAGGAGCCGACGCCGGCCGCGGTGGAGCCGCGGACGGTGACGTTCGCGCCGCCCGCGCCGCGTACGTACGGCGTAGCGGTGTTACCGGGAGCCGCGACCCAGGAGTAGTCGTTGCCCGGGAACGAGGCGCCCTGGAAGGTGCCCGTCGGGTTGGTGGTGTTGTTGGCTACCCGGCAGTGCCCGGCGGAGACGAAGCCGGGGGTGCTGCCCTTGGTGACGGCGAAGCCGATGCTGCACCGGGCGCCGCCGATGTAGTAGGGAGCGCCGCCGATGATGTTGATCAGGGTCCGCGGCTGCTCGCCGGAGACGGTCACGCGGATCGCGTTCCGGTCGACACCGGCGGCCGTGGCGAGGGCGTCACCGGCCGCCTGCTGTCCGGCGACGATGACCACGCTGTTGGTGGTCACGTCGATGTACCACAGGGACGCGCCGGCCTTGGCCTGGTCCGACGCCCGGTCGATCTGGTCCTTGACCGCGGTGAGCTGGGCCAGCGTCCGCGAGACGAGCACGGGTTGCGCGCCCTTCGCCTCGATGGCGCCGGTGGTGGCCGGGTCCGTCGTCGCGACCATGAGCTTGGCGGCGTCGGCGGTCAGCCAGGATCCGCCGTAGGAGGCGCCGAGCGAGGACGTCAGTGCGGCCTCCGTGGCCGCCGCGCGCTGCTCGTTGGCCAGCCGGGTGATGACCTGCTGCTCGGACAGGCCGAGGTCGCGCTCGAGGGAGTCGATCACAGACGGCGGGGTCGACTCCGAGGGGACGGGAGTCGGGGCGGCCGCCACGGCGGGGGTGAGGGGGGTGGTGGCCAGGCAGGCTGCCACGATGGTGGCGCCTAAGAGAGGCCAGCGCTTACTCCGCATGTGCACTCCTTTGTGGGGGTGCCTGTCAAGCTAGCGGTTGGTAGGGATTGGCATAGATGGCAAACGACCCCTATCACGGTGATATGGCCCCCCGACGGTGGGTCAGCCGCCCAGACCGCGGACGATGAGGTCGACCGCCGCCTCGAAGGTGCGGTCGGCCTCATCGGCGTCCTGGCCCTGGCCGATGTGCCCGGTCGTCTCGGCGAACACCAGGCCCGCCACGAACCCGTACAGCACGTCCGCCGTCCGCCGCTGTTCCTCCCGCGGCACGCCCGCCGCCTCCAGGATCGGGAACAGCACGCCCCACAGGCCGCTCCTCCGGTCGGCGGTGATCTCCGGGTGGGCGTACACGTAGCGCCACATCTCCGGGTGGTCGGTGGTGAGCCGGCGATAGGCGCGCGCGAGGATGCGCAGCCGCTCCTGCCAGGGCAGCGACTCGTCCGGCGGGAGATCGAGGCGCTGGACGTTGGTGTCGCAGATCTGCGTGAGCAGCGCCATCTTGTTGTCCACGTGGTGATAGAGCGACATCGGATTGACGTCGAGCTCGGCGGCGAGCTTGCGCATCGACAGCCCTTCCACGCCCACCTCGTCCACCATGCGCAACGCCGTGGTGTGGATCTCCTCGAGGGTCAGCGGGGTTCCCCTGCGCGCGCTCACTGCCATACACCGTATGGTAGCGTGTGCCATACGGTGTATGGCTACCAGAGCAGGAGTACTCATGAGAGAGATCCCCGCCCCCAAGGGGCTGCCGATCGTGGGAAACGCGTTCCAGGTGCCCGCGCACTCGCCCATGACCTACTTCGAGGAGGTCGCGCGGGCGCATCCGGATGGCATCTACCAGCTCGACCTGCTCGGCCGGCGCCTCGTGGTGATCCACGATCCGGACCTGGTGGCCGAGGCGTGCGACGAGACGCGGTTCCGCAAGGAGATCAACCCGCCCTTGTCGATCGTCCGCGACTTCGCCGGCGACGGGCTGTTCACGGCCAGGCCGGACGAGCCCGTCTGGGGTCACGCGCACCGGATCCTCATGCCGGCCTTCAGCCAGCGGTCGATGAAGGCGTACTACCCGCAGATGCTGGAAGTCGCCGACCGGCTCGTGGAGTCCTGGGCGGGGCGTCCGGGTCAGGATCTGCCGGTGGCCGACGACATGACCAGGCTCACCCTCGACACGATCTCGCTGACCGGGTTCGGCTACCGGTTCGACTCCTTCGACTCGCCGCAGCTGCACCCGTTCCTGACGGCGATGGGCGGCGCGCTGACCGAGGCGATGCTGCGCAACCAGCAGTTCCCGTTCGTCACCAAGCTCAAGCGCAAGCAGGAGGTCGCCTACCGAGCCGACATCGAGCTGATGCGCGAGCTGGTCGACGACGTGATCAGGCGGCGCCGCGCGGAGGACGGCGCCGCCGCCAAGGACCTGCTCGGCCTGATGCTGGAGGCGTCCGACCCCAAGACCGGCGCCCGGCTCTCCGACGCCAACATCCGCGACCAGGTCCTCACCTTCCTCATCGCCGGACACGAGACCACCAGCGGCCTGCTCTCCTTCGCGCTGTACAACCTGCTGCGCGACCCCCACACCCTGGCCAGGGCCTACGACGAGGTCGACCGGCTGCTGCCCGGCGACGAGCCGCCGGCCTACGAGACGGTCATGAAGCTGGACGTGATCTCCCGGATCCTGGAGGAGACGCTGCGGGTCTGGTCCCCGATCCCGGCCTTCACCGTGAACGCCATCGCGGACACCACGCTCGGCGGTGAGTACGAGGTGGCGGCGGGGGCGCCGGTCATCGTCCTGCTGCCCTCGCTGCACCGCAACCCGAAGGCGTGGGACCGGCCCGACGAGTTCGACATCGACCGCTGGCTGCCCGAGAACAAGCGCGACCATCACCCCGCCGCCTACAAGCCGTTCGGCAACGGCGAGCGGGCCTGCATCGGCCGCCAGTTCGCCCTCACCGAGGCCAGGCTGGCGCTGGCGATGATCCTGCGGCGCTTCGCCGTCTCCGACCCCGCCGTCTACAAGATGAAGATCAAGCAGACGCTCACCCTGAAGCCCGACGGGTTCACCGTCCGGGTGCGCGAGCGCCGTCCCCACGAGCGCGCCACTGTGCTCGGCCGGCCGATCGAGGTGGAGGAGCAGCAGGACATCGCCGTCACCGGCGTCGCGCTCACCGTCGCCTACGGCTCCAACCTGGGCACCTGCGCCGACATCGCCGAGCGGCTGGCCGAGCGCGCCGGGCGGGCCGGCTTCGCCACCACGCTGACCACGCTCGACGAGCTGGTCCCGCCGAGCGAGGGGCTGCTCTTGGTGGTCGCCTCCTCCTACAACGGCAAGGCGCCCGACAACGCCCAGCGCTTCGACGCGCTGGAGGAGCTGCCCGACCTGTCGGGAGTACGGCTGGCGCTGCTGGGCTGCGGCAACACCCAGTGGCCCACCTACCAGGACTTCCCCCGCCGCGCCTTCGCCAAGCTGACGGCGGCCGGTGCCGTACCCCTGATCGAGCGGGGCGAGGCCGACGCCGACGGCGACTTCGACGGCGACGTGTCGGCGTGGACCGCCAAGCTGTGGGCGGCGACGGCGGAGGAGTACAGCGCGTCGGCCGCAGACGCGGGCCCCCGCTACCAGATGGAGGTGCTCAGCGAGGCGGAGGTGCGGCCCGCGGTGGTGTCCGCGCGGGCGTTCCCGCTGACCGTGGTCTCCAACGAGGAGCTGACCGGCGACCCGGCCGGGCTGTGGGACTTCTCGCTGGAGGCGCCGCGGCCCGGCGTGCGTTCGATCGTGGCGCGGCTGCCCGAGGGCGTGACCTACTCGGCGGGCGACCACGTGGCCGCCTTCGCCAAGAACGACCCGGAGCTGGTGGAGTGGGCGCTGCGCTGCCTGCGCGTCCCGCGCGAGCAGGTCGTACGCCTGCGTACCGGCGGGGCCACGCACCTGCCCGTGGACACGCCGGTGACGGCCGGGCTGCTGCTGACCGAGTTCGCCGAGCTGCAGGAGGTGGCCACCAGGTCGGACCTGGCGGCCCTGGCCGCGCACACCTCGTGCCCGTGGACGCGCAGCCAGCTCGACGCGCTGACCGCCGACTACGCCGATGAGATCCTGGCCAAGCGGGTATCCCCGCTGGCGCTGCTCGACCGCTTCCCGGCGATCGAGCTGCCGCTGCCGGTCTTCCTGGAGATGGCCGGGCCGATCCGGCCGCGCTACTACTCCGTCTCCTCCTCGCCACTGGCCGACCCCGGTCTGGTCAGGATCACGGTCGGGCTGGTGGAGGGTCCTGCCTGGTCGGGCAGCGGCGAATACCGCGGGATGTGCTCGGCCTACCTGGCCGGGCTGGCTCCTGGGGAGAGCTTCTACGGCTACATCCGGGTGCCCGCGCCGCCGTTCCGGCTGCCCGAGGACCCCGCCACGCCGGTGATCCTCGTCGGTCCCGGCACCGGATTCGCGCCGCTGCGGGGGTTCCTGGAGGAGCGGGCGCTGACCGGGGCCACCGGGCGCGCCGAGGTGTTCGCCGGGTGCCGCCATCCTTCGCACGACTGGCTCTACCGGGACGAGGTGGAGGGCTGGGCGTCGGCTGACGGGGTGCACGTGAGCGTGGCCTACTCGGCGGTGGCCGGGCATCCGTACCGGTTCGTCCAGGACGCGATCGCCGCGCGGGGCGAGGCGGTGTGGGAGCTGCTGGAGTCGGGGGCGCATGTGTACGTCTGCGGTGACGGGCTGCGCATGGCGCCCGCCGTACGGCGGGCCCTGCTGGCCGTCCACCGGGACAAGACCGGGACGGACGGAGAGGCGTGGCTGGCCGCGCTCGAAGAGCAGGGTCGTTACCAGCAGGACGTCTTCGCCTGATCTCCGCCTTCTTGGGCGCCACCTGCGGAAAGCCGCAGGTGGCGCTGGGTGAACCTTTATCCCGAAACCCGGATTAGCGGTTCATCCTTGGATATAAGTGCAGCATGCGTGACATATCCGTGGAACATGCTGGAAACCTTCCACGGGCACTGTGAGAGCCTCTGGAAAGGGGGCGGGTCATGCTGCTCAGACTGAGGGTGTCGTTGCCGGACCGGCCCGGGGGGCTGGGCCAGGTCGCGCGGTCACTCGGTGCGTTGGGTGCCGACATTTTGCAGGTCACCGTGCTGGAACGGGAGACGGGCCGGGCGGTGGACGACTTCACGGTGTCCTGGCCGGGGAAGGTGACGCCGGACGAGGTGCGCGACCGGCTCTCGGCCGTCCCGGGCGTACGCGTCGAGGGGGTCTGGCCGACCAAGGACCTGCCGGGCTCGGCGCCCGACTACGACCTGCTCATGCACGTCGCGTCGGAGCCGTCGCGGGGGATCGCGACGCTGGTGGACGCGCTGCCGGGGCTGTGCGGCGCCGAGTGGTCGATCGCGCTGGCGGGTGACGTCGTACGCCACGCCAGTCTGGGCGCGCCGGAGGTGTTCGAACTGCTGGAGCCACCGCTCAGGGCCGCCACGCGGGCGGCCGACGATCTACGGCTGATGCTGCTGCCGGTCGCCACCCACGGGCTGCACGTGGTCGTCGCCCGCGCGGCGGGACCGCACTTCCACCGCGCCGAACTCGAACGCGCCGCGCGCATCGTGGCCGTGGTCTCCAAACTGTCCTCGGTGCTGCCCGCCCCCAACTGACTTTCCTTCGCGGTGCCCTATTGTCGGTGCCGTGTCTCGACGATCATGGATTCTGTGGAGTGCGGCGTTAGTACTGACGCTGATTCCCGACGTCTTCTTCTGGATCCGCTCGCTTCTGGTCGGAGATGACGGCGGCCGGAGCTACGCGTGGATGGGGGTGGGCTCGTGCCTGGGTAACCAGATCAACGACCTGATCGGGTATCCGGAACGCCTGCTCAGGGTTCTCCCCCTTTTCTGGTTCGGCGGCGCGCCGATGATCGCCGTGGCCTTCGCCTGCTGGTACCTGAGTGTTCGGACCGGGCGTGACCGGCTCGGCCGGATCATCGCCCGCTCAGGCGCCTTGACCCTGCTCTTCTTCCGCGTCCCGGAGCTGCTGCTGTTCACGCTCGACGGGGCGCTGGGCCCGCAATGCCTGGACGCGTGGGGTCCGTCCGAGATGCTGAGCTGGAACGCGGGCATGGACCTCTACTTCCTGGCGCCGCCGATCCTGGTTCTGCTCGCGGTGCGCCCGGCCCGCCGCGGCTTCGTCCGCAGAGGCCGCTTCTCCCGTACGGCGGTCGCGATCCTGACGCTGATGACGACCCTCCTGGTCGTGGACCAGGCGGCCCCTCCCGGCAAAGTGAGCAGTGAAGGCGAGCTCGACTGCGCTGGTTTCGGGGGCGGCACCGTCCACGACCTGACCAAGGCGGAAAAGGACTTCCTGTGCGAGGTCCGCGGCTACGGCTTCTTCATGAACGATGGCATCGAGGGCTGGGCCGAAGCTCCCGATCGGGTGGTGCTGGCTCAGGGCCGCGACCTGTGCCGTCTGGTCGAACAGTACGGCGGTGAGATCAACGCCCCTGCCGTGCGCGAGGCGCCCCACGTGGCGCTGGTCGGCGCGCTGGGGTCGTTGTGCCCTGCGGTCGCCCGGGCCCAGGAGCTGGCCGGCCGGCGGCAACAGGAGGAAGAGGACGCGTACGTCGCCAAGGAGGAGAAGGCCTGCGCCGCGCACCCCGCGCACCGCCCGAAGATCAAACCGGTCCGGCAGCACCGCGCCACCACGTGGACCGAGTTCTGGACCATCAACGGCTGGGAGGACGGATATGAAGACGCCTCTCCTGACCTGGTCAAGGAGCTGATCGGCAGCGAACGGGGCGCGCTGGCCATCTGGGCGGCCGACGAGGTCGGGTACGCCTGCGTGACGACCGAGTCCTATACCCGGCGGCCGCCGCTGGAGACCAAGGGGTGGAAGGAGGTGGTCGAGGTCGCCTACGAGAGCCCGACCGGCTCGCTGACCCTCGGCGACGGCATGGGGGGCACGTCGCCCAAGCTGACGACCAGCGGCCCCGGGTCCTACCGGGTCCGGGTCCACCTGCGCGGCCGTGAACGCGTCTACCAGGTCCCCTACCCTCCGGACGGCGCCGTGGAGTTGCTGATCATGGTGTTCCCCGGCAAGCGGAAGGAGCCGACCGTCTACCGGTGACGGTCTGCCCGAGGGGATGATCCTCCGACGCGCGTATCGTTGGCCCCGGCCGTGGTAACGCTTGAGGAGGAACCGGTGGATTTCGAGCTGAGCGACGAGCAGAAGGCCTTCCGCGAGACCCTGCGGGCCTTCGTCGACAAAGAGATCATGCCCGTCGCCATCGAGTGGGAGCACTCCGGGCGATACCCCACGGAGATCGTCGACAAGATGAAGGCGATGGGGCTCTTCGGCCTCAGCGTGCCCGAGGAGTACGGCGGCCTCGGGGCGGACATGGTGTCGTTCGCCCTGGTCTTCGAGGAGATCGCCCGGGGCTGGATGGGGGTCGCGGGCACCATCGGGTCTCACTCGCTGGCCTGCTGGATGATCGCTCGGCACGGCACGGAGGAGCAGAAGTCGCGCCATCTCGGGGACCTGGCCACCGGCGCTCGCCGTACCGGGATCGCGCTCACCGAGCCCGGGGCCGGGACGGATCTGCAGGGCATTCAGACCAGGGCGGTACGTGAGGGCGACCACTATGTCGTGACCGGCACCAAGACGTGGATCACCAACGCCCGCCACGCCGATCCGTTGCCCGTACTGGTGAAGACGTCCGTCACCGAACCCGCGCACAAGGGGATGTCGGTGCTGCTCGTCGATCCGGCGGCCGAAGGGTTCGGGGTCAGCCGGGACCTGCCCAAACTCGGCTACAAGGGGACCGAGACGTGCGAGGTCGTGCTCGACGGTGTACGCGTGCCCGTGGACGCGCTGCTCGGCGGGGTCGAGGGGCGCGGCATGCAGCAGGTGCTCGGCGGGCTGGAGATCGGGCGGATCAACATCGCCGCCCGCGCGGTCGGCGTCGCCCAGGCCGCCTACGACGCCGCGCTCGGCTACGCCCGCGAGCGCAACGCCTTCGGCCAGCCCATCGCCGACTTCCAGGCCGTACAGCTCAAGCTGGCCGACATGGCGACCGAGATCCAGGCGGCCCGGCTGCTGACGTACTGGGCGGCGTCCCAGGCCGACAGCGGGAAGCGGGTCGACATGGAGGCGGGGATGGCCAAATACTTCGCCTCAGAGGTGGCGTTGAAGGCGTCGCTGGAGTCGATGCGCATTCATGGCGGATATGGCTATTCGCAGGAGTTCGTGGTCGAGCGGCTCTACCGGGACGCGCCGCTGATGGCCATCGGCGAGGGGACCAACGACGTCCAGCGGCTGGTCATCGCCCGCTCGCTCGTTTCCGGAAAGAACCACGTCGGCTGGTGATGGCTTGACGGGCGCGGTAGAGCACGCGACTTGTTGGGCACATGAGGTGCTATGACCGGTCAGCACGATTCAGGCTCTTCAGCTTCTTCAGGCGAACCTGCGCACGGACACGGACACGGACACGGACACGGTCATGGACACGGTCATGGGCATGAGGGCGAGCGCGGGCGCGGTGGGATCAGAGGGCTGCTGGCCAAAGCCGGGCATGCTCTCGCGCCGCACAGCCACGACAGCGCCGACAAGACCGACGCCGCCCTGGAAGGCAGCAGTCGCGGGCTGCGCGTGCTGGCCGTCTCGTTCGGTGTGCTGCTGGTCACCGCCGCCGTCCAGGCCGTGATCGTCGTCATGTCCGGCTCCGTCGCGCTGCTCGGCGACACGCTGCACAACGTCGCCGACGCGCTCACCGCCGTGCCGCTCGCGATCGCCTTCTCACTCGGCCGCCGGGCCGCCACCCGCCGCTTCACCTACGGGTACGGCAGGGCCGAGGACCTGGCCGGCATCGCCATCGTGCTGATCATCGCCGCCTCCGCCGTCCTGGCCGGGTACGAGGCGATCACGCGGCTGTTCCACCCCCAGGACATGCGGGCCGTCGGGTGGGTGGCCGGGGCGGCCGTGGTCGGGTTCCTCGGCAACGAGTGGGTGGCCCGCTATCGGATCGGGGTCGGCAGGGAGATCGGCTCCGCCGCGCTGGTCGCCGACGGGCTGCACGCCAGGACCGACGGCTTCACCTCGCTCGCCGTGCTCATCGGCGCGGGCGGCGCGGCGCTGGGCTTCCCCCTGGCGGACCCGATCGTCGGCCTGCTCATCACCGTCGCCATCTGCTTCGTGCTGCGCGACGCCGCCCGTGAGATCTACCACCGCCTCATGGACGCCGTAGACCCGGCCATCGTCGACGAGGCCGAGGCCATCCTGGGCGACGTCGAGGGAGTCGAACGCGTCGGCTCCGTACGGCTGCGCTGGATCGGCCACGCGCTGCACGCCGAGGTGGAGATCCTGGTGGGCCACGAACTCTCGCTCGTGGACGCGCACGCCGTGGCGGTGGCCGCCGAACACCGCCTCATCCACGACCTGCCCAGACTGCGCGCGGCCACCGTACACACCGACCCGCACGGCCCCGCCGGCGCCGACCATCACGCCCCGCTGACCAGCCATCGCTGACGACGGGGCATTACCGGTTCGGGTCAGGGTAGGTTTGGGTGGGTGTCGATCGCCCCCGCCACGACCACACCCACCACGGCCCCCGCCCCCGCGCGCCTCGCCTGGCTCGACGCCCTGCGCGGCATCGGGGCGCTCGCCGTGGTCGCCGAGCACCTGCTGCCCTGGTTCCTGCCGGCGCTCCGGCCCTTTTGGTTCAGTCTCGGTGTCTACGGCATCCTGGTGTTCTTCCTGGTCAGTGGCTACATCATCCCGACGTCGCTGGAGCGGCACGGCGATGTGCGGACGTTCTGGGTCAGCCGCGCCTTCCGCCTCTACCCGCTCTACCTCGCCGTGGCCGCCCTGGTGCTGGCGGCGGCCTGGTGGGTGCCGGTACGCGCGGAGGTGCCCCGCGACGGCACGGCTGTGGCGGCGCACGCGACGATGCTGCTCGACGTGGTGGGCGTCGGGGGTGTGGCCGACACCATGTGGACGCTCTCGTACGAGATGGTGTTCTACCTGCTCGTCACCGCGCTGTTCGTGACCCGGCTGCATGAGCGGAGCGGGCTGTTCGCGGTGCTGTTCGCGGCCGGTTCGGTGGTCGTCGGGCTGCTGGTCGGCGGGGCGCTGCTGAAGGGCGGTTGGGTCGCGTACGCCTCCGGGGCCGCCTTCTTCGCCGGGCTGGCGTGCGTGATCTCGGGCAGATTCCGTACGGCGGCGGCGTGCGCCCTGGGCCTGATGGCGGTGGCGCTGCTGGTCCTCGGCAGCCGGGTGCCGTGGATGGGCGTGGCCGTGCTGGGCGTCATGTTCGCCGGGACCGCGATCCACCGCTGGGAACGCGGCACGGGCGGGCTGTGGCCGGTGGCGGTGACCGCCGGACTGGTCGCGCTGGCCCCGATCTGGGCGATCGAGGCGGGATGGTGGTGGGTCGAGCCGGACGTGTGGATCACCACGATCGCGCTGGCGGCGGCCACCTTCGCGGGCGGGATGGCGCTGCGGGGGCGGCGGGTGCCGCGGGTGCTGACCTGGCTCGGGCTGATCAGCTACTCGCTGTATCTGGTGCATCATCCGCTGCTGAAGTTCTTCGTGGAGGTGAGCGGGGATCTGCGGCGGTCGCCGCTGCCGCTGCAGATCGGGATGGCTGCCTTGGCCATGGTGCTGGTCCTGCTGGCCAGCGCCCTGGCTTACCGCTTCGTCGAGAAGCCGATGCAGTCGTTAGGCCGTCGGGTGTCCCGTCGCGCCGCCTAGGGCGGTTCGTCACGCGACCGCCTCGATCCGTGTGACGGTCCGTCGTGGCTGGGGTCCTTTTGGCGGATACCCCCTTCGGGGGAGCGGAAGGAGACGGTCCGTGTGGCTGGGGTTTCGTGGAGAGGCAACCTCGTCGGGGGCGGACGGACGACGACCGGCTGGCGCTCAGGGAGTCGTGACGCACCGCCGTGGCTGGTCCAGGGCTGTGACGATCTCCGGGTGGTGGGCCAGTGCCTGCCGTACGACGGGATCCTCGGTTGTCAGGAACGCCAGGTGCCGGATGGCGTGGGCCACCACATTGGCCACCTCGACGCGGCCGGGCGTGGGCGTCGCGGGTGCGTCACCGGCGACGATCTCCAGAACGGGCAGGTCGATCGCGGGCAGCCAGGGCTCCGGGTCCGGGCAGACGGCGTACGTGAGCACGATCTCGCCCTCGGGACGGCAGCGCCAGCTCGTGGAGTGCACGACTGTGGACGGCGCGTCGGCCGGGATCCCGCTGACCCGGCGCGCGGCCTGGTCGGGGGTCTCTCCGGGGGTGGGCACGGCGGTGGCGTGCCGGTACGCCCACTTACTGTCACCGCTCGCCCGTAGCATGAGCGTCTCGACCGAGACGACGTGTCTTCCCGTCACCCCCGACAATCTACTGCCAGCAGTATGCAGAAGCGTTCTATTCGCAGAAGGCCGTAGGTGGGGAGGCGCGAAGAGAGAGGCGGACAGCCATGCCCGGGTTGCTGGTGCTCATGGGGTCGGGCGAGACGAGCCCGACCATGGTGGAGGTCCACCGCTCCGCCGCGCGGCGGCTGCGGCCGGGCGCGCGGGCCGTGCTGCTCGACACCCCCTACGCCTTCCAGGAGAACGCGGCCGACATCTCCGCCCGTGCCCGTCGCTACTTCGCCCGGAGTGTCGGTCTTGAGGTCGAGGTGGCGACGGGAGCGGCCGGGGCCGACTGGGTGTTCTCCGGTCCCGGCAGCCCGACCTACGCCCTCGATCAGTGGACGGCCGCGCCCACGGCGGGCGACCTGCGGGCCCGTGTCCGCGCCCGTCAGGGCGTGACCGTGCTGGCCTCGGCCGCCGCCTGCACGGCCGGGCTCGCGACGGTGCCGGTCTATGAGATCTACAAGGTGGGCGCCGAGCCGCACTGGCGCGAGGGCCTCGACCTGCTGGCGGCGCTCGACCTGCGGGCGGTCCTGATCCCGCACTTCGACAACGCCGAAGGCGGCACCCACGACACCCGCTACTGCTACCTGGGCGAGCGGCGGCTGTCCCGGATGGAGCGGGAGCTGCCACCGGGCACGGCCGTTCTCGGCATCGACGAGCACACCGCGGTCGTCATCGACCTCGACGCCGAGACCGTCGAGGTGGCGGGCCGCGGTGGGCTGACCGTACGACGGCCCGGCTCGCAGGAGGTCCTGCCCGCGGGCACCCACACCGGTCTGGGGGAGGTCCGCCGCCTGGCCGAAGGCGGTCGCGTAACCGCCGCGCCCTCGCCCCGCGCCGCCGCCGTCCACGCCCCGGCCCAGGTGACGCTGGAGGAGACCATCCACTCCTGCGAGCGGCGCTTCCAGCTCGCGGCGGCGGCGCCCGACCTGGTCGCCGCGGCCCGCGCCGTCCTCGACCTGGAGGCCGAGCTGGTCAAGTGGGCGGCCGACACCGAGGAGGACGCGGGCGGCGTCGACGAGGCCCGGGAGCTCATGCGGTTGCTGATCGCCCGGCTCGCCGAGGTGGCCACCACCGCCGACCTGCGCGCCCTCGTCGAGGCCCTGCTGGCCTTCCGCAACGACCTGCGCAGGCAAGGCCGCTACGAGACCGCCGACGCGCTGCGGGCGGCGATGCTCAGCGGCGGCGTACTCGTCGAGGACACACCTGACGGACCGCGGTGGACCACCTCTCGGTAACCGGCCTACTGTCGGCGCAGCAGAGATGCCACCATATGCCGATCCCCACCCAGGTGGCTCAGGCGATCGTCAGCCGGAGGAGCGGTGCCACGGTTGGGGCCTCGGGCAGGCCGCGGCCCGCTGTGACGAGGGTCGCTACGCGGTCGGGGTCGAGCGCCCGCCCGGCGTTCGTGCGGAACTTCACCGCGAGCTCCTCCGCCGTCAGCGGATGTTCCGGGCCGCCGCGTGAGGAGTCCACCCGGTGCTCCAGCACCGAGCCGTCGTGGCGCCGTACCCGCAGCACGGCCGCGAACGCGTGCGGGAAGATCTCCGTCGCCCGCTCGTCCGCCACGCAGCGCACCCGCTCGGCCAGCGCCAGACGTTCGGGATCGAGGGCGGCGAAGTCGTCCAGTGACAACCCCAGCCCGCCGCCGCCGTGCAGCGCCGCCGCGACCGTGTACGGTCCCGAGAACTTGGCGTGGTACGGCGAGCTCGGCCTGACCTTGTCGGCCAGGGGCTCGGCGATGGTCCGCAGCACCGGAGCCGCGACCCCCAGCTCCACCTCCTCGATGTCGTCGGGGGACAGGCCGCCGGCACGCAGGGCGAGGGCGCAGTCGATGGCCGGATGGGTGAAGTGGTTCGTCGGATACGGCTTGTAGACCGTACGCAGGAGTTCCCACCGCTCGCCCAGGTCCGACAGCAGCGCCTCGGCGTCGAACCGGCCGTCCAGCCACGCCTGGAAGAAGCCGAACCGGCCCTCCAGCACCGTGGGCGGCCCCGTCAACCCCTCCAGCGCGAGCACGGCCGCCGTGACGCCCGAATGGGCCGCCCAGCCGCAGTGCACCCGCTTGATCGTGCCGCCCGTGCGGTTGGCCTCGAGGACGCCGGCGCCCATGCTGGCCGCCACCCCGACGGCGTGCGCGATGCCGGCGGCGTCCAGGTCGTACAGCAGCCCGGCCGCGACCGCCGCGCCGAGCGTGCCGCAGATCGACGTGGCGTGCTGGCCCTTCTCGAAGAACAGCGAGTTGTCGGCCTCCGGCAGGTAGGAGGCCATGCCGAGCCGGTTGCACACCTCGACGCCGGCCGCGACGGCCGCGATCAGCCGCTCGCCGGACGCGCCCGTGGCCTCCGCGGCGGCCAGCGCGGCGGGCACCACGGGAGCGCTCGGATGCAGTACGGACGGCAGATGCGTGTCGTCGTAGTCGAGCGCGTGCGCCAGCGTGCCGTTGACCAGCGCCGCCGACGGCGCGGGCAGCCGGTCGCCGCTCCCGATCGCGGTCGCCTCCCCGGTCCCCTGCCAGCGTCGTACGGCCCGCAGCACGGCCGGGGCCGCGTCACCCGCCGGCTCCGCGTAGGCGGCCAGGCAGTTGCCGAGCACGTCGAGCACCCGGCCCGTCACGTCGTCGCGCACCTCGGCCGGGACGCCGCGATCACGGCAATCCACGGCGAATCCCGCGAGCCGCTGAACATGAGTGGTCATTTCCGCTCCCCGATCAGGCGATGACGGCGAGCGGGCGGACCGGGGCCCCCGTGGCGCCGACGATCGGCAGCGGGTTCAGCACCAGCAGGAACTCGCGGACTCCCGAGTCGAGCAGCTCGGTCAGCCGCATCGTCTCCACGATGTTGATGCCCGACTCCACCAGCATGATCCGGTGCACGGGGAGCGTGGCATGGCCACGGCCCGCCGCGATGTGCTCGAAGGCGATGGTCTCGCCGCCCACCACGCGCGGCCGCCGCGCGGCCAGCCAGCGGCCGGCATCGGCGCCCGGACCCGGAACGCCGTTCCGCTGACCGACGAAGTCGTCCCCCGACTCCCATAGCCGCGACCAGCCGGTCCCGACCAGTACGGCGTCGCCCGCGCGGATCTCCAGGTCCCCGGCGGCCCGCCCCAGATCGTCGGCGGTGACCTCGTAGCCGGCGGGCAGCGTGGCTACCCCGTGCACGGCGGCCACGTCGAGCAGCACGCACCGGCCCACGTACGGCTCGAACCCGTCGATGCCCATGGCGCTGAACCCCTCATGCGACATCACCTCGCCAGCGGGCCGCCCGCCGTACAGGAGACCCTCCTGGGAGACGTGCGCCAGCGCGTCGACGTGCGTGCCGACGTGGCCGCCCGTGACGATGATCTCGTTGGCGGCCGAGCCGCCGTCGGACCTGACCATGTCGCCGTGGCGGCGTTCCAGCGCCATCCGGAACGGCGGGTGGTTGGGGGACTGCGGCATGCCCTTGCGCATCGGCTGCGCCAGGTCGAGCACGCGCGAGCCCTCCAGGGCCTTCCACAACGACGACATATCCGGTGGCTCCTTGTGTTCCAATAGTAGGAATGCTGTTCCCGACAGTACACATGATTCACCGGGGAAGGCCCACCATGCCCAGCCAGACCGCCGCCACCGTCGAACGGGCCGCCGACATCCTCGTCCGGTTCGCCGAGGCGGGCACGGACACCCTCGGCGTCACCGAGCTGGCCGAGAGCCTGGGCATGTCGAAGGCGGCGGTGCACCGGGTGCTGGCCTCGTTCAGGAGCCGGGGGCTGGTCGTGCTCGACGAGGAGAGCAGGCGCTACTCGCTGGGGCTGACGGCGATGCGGCTCGGCCTGGCCTACCTCGACCGCATCGACGTACGGCGGCTGGCCGCGCCCGAACTGCCAGCCCTGTCGAGGCTGACCGGCGAGACCGCCACCTTGTCGATCAGGACCGGCGACACCCGCGTCTACATCGACCAGGCGACACCCGAGCGGGAAGTGATCATGTCGGTCTCGCTGGGCGTGCCGTATCCGCTGCACGCGGGCGGGTCGTCCAAGGCATTCCTGGCGTTCCTCTCAGAAGCGGATATCGACCGCTATCTCGACCGCTCCCTGGAGAGCCTGACACCCGCCACCGTCACGGACCCCGACCGCCTGCGCACCGACCTGACGCTCATCCGCCGTCGCGGCTACGCGATGTCGATCGCCGAACGGCAGAGCGGCGCGGCCTCCGTGGCGGCCCCCATCCTCGACCACCACGGCCGGCCGGTGGCGGTCATCAGCGTGTGCGGCCCGGCCGAACGCTTCATGGCCGAAGCCGACGCCTGCGCCGCCGCCCTCCTGCAGACCACCGACCGCCTCTCCGCCCACCTGGGCCACCACTGACCGTCTTCACGGCCAGCCCAAAAAGGGCCTTCGCTTCGCTCCGGGCGTTTTTCTCCCCGCCCGTTACCCGATTCGGTGGTTGGCCGTCTGATGCCCGCCCGCCCACAATGGCCCTCCGCTACGCTCCGGACGTCCTCCCAGGCGGGCTGACGCCCGCCCCCTGAAGGGCCTCGCTGCGCTCGGGCTGACTTCCCAAACACGCTTCGCCGGGTCGGCTGATTGGAGTGGGCTTGCCCGTACCGGCAACACCATCGAGACCAGCACCGACTCCTACCGCCTGTCCCAGACCCAAGCGCGCCACCGACCCCCACCGCGCAAGCAGCGGAGCCGAATCGCCTGATTGCAGTGGTCTTCTAGCCGGTGACCCGTGGTCGGGCCGAGTCGGCCAGGGTTGCGACCAGTGTGAGGCCTTCGTCGGCGAAGAGGGATCCTGCCTGCTCTCCCTCGGCTCGCGTTTCCAGCAGGACGAGGTGGGAGGAACCATCGGGTTGGGGGACGACGCGGACCTGCCGTATCTCGCTGGAGCCGACCTCCTGCAGATCGGGGTGGATCACCGTCGGGGTCCAGTGGACTTTCCACGCGCGGTCGAAATCGATGACCTCGAGGTGCCCGTCGTAGGAGTAGGGGACCGGCCCGTCGAGAGTGACGGAGAACATGGCGTAATAGGTGGCGGCCTGTCCGAAATTCCGGTTGGACTCGGGAAGGACTCGGGTCTCCCGGATGGTGATCTTCTTGGCCTGGGAGCCCCTGGTGAAGGCGTCATAGATGCCGTCGAAGTCGCGAGGCGGTTCCAGTACCTGGGCTTTCATGGCGTGCAGGTCGCCGCGTTGCCAGGCCGTCAGGAACGCGGTCACCGTCTGCTGGGGCGAGCCTTCGGTGCGCACCGACAGGTAGACGGCGGCGCCCAGACCGAGGACGGTAGCCAGGACGACGGCGATGGTGATCCTCGGCCGTCGCCAGCATGGAGAAAATACGGACATTGTTGGGCGATTTTACTGGCTGGATGCGGCTGTGGCCGCCCGAGTTGCGGCATGTGCACAAGATCCGCACTGATCGCCAGACGGCTTCAAGGCTCCCTGGCCAGATACCGTGCTCCGCACGGCGCCGTACAGGATGGGAGCCGTAGTAGGGGAGAGCTCCGCACTGGAGCGCAGGGCGTGGCAGTGCGGAGGACGCGCGCGGACGGACCCGGTCAGCGGCGGGGTGGGTCGATGCGGGCGCCGTCCGGGGTGAAGATCATGAGGCGGTTCTGGTCGATGGCCACCTTGGCGGGCTCGCCGGCGCGCCAGACCGGGCGGCCGCCCAGACGGACGATGATGTCGGAGCGGCGGTGGATGCCGCTGCCGACGTTCTGTCCGACTTTTTCCTGTTCCTCCCGCTCCTCGGGTTGGGAGAACATCCGGCGGACCAGCCCGCCGAGTCCGGTGGAGCGGTCCTTGCGGCCGTTGACCTGGGCGCGCCGGTCCGGCGGCTCGGGCACCGGTACGGCCGGGACACCGCACTCGATGTAGGCCAGCCACTCGTGGCCGTGGTACTCCAGCGCCCGCACCCGGCCGAAGAACGACGGCCCCTCGTACGACTCGGGCACGGGCGCCAGGCCGTCGGGACGCAGGCCGACCAGCACCTGGCCGCCGGTGTGCTGGGAGATGGCGTAAGCGCGGGGATCGCTCCACGGGAGCGTCAGCCGGTGCGGGCCGAAGTCGAGCATGACGTACTGGTTCTGCGGTGTGCGTACGGTCGCGGCCAGGAGGTTCAGCTGCTGGGAGTTGAGGAAGGCCGCCACGAACGCCGTCGCGGGGTCGTTGTAGATCTGCGCCGGAGTGCCGACGTCCTGCAGCACGCCACGGTTGAGGATGGCGATCCGGTCGGCCAGCGTCAGCGCCTCGACCTGGTCGTGCGTCACGTAGATGGTGGTGACGTTCAGCGATCTGACCAGGGCCGAGATCTCCATGCGCAACTCGGTGCGCATGCCGGCGTCGAGGTTGGACAGCGGCTCGTCCATGAGGAACAGCTTGGGCTGGCGCACGATCGCCCGTCCCATCGCGACGCGCTGGCGCTGGCCGCCGGATAAGGTGCCCGGACGGCGGTCCAGCGTGTCGTCGATGTGCAGCGCCTTGGACAGCTCGGTGACGCGCTCGCGTACCTGTGCCGGGTCCGACTTGGCGATCTCCAGGGGGAAGGCGATGTTGCCGCGTACGGTTCTGTGCGGGTAGAGCGCCCCGTTCTGGAACACCATGGCGACGTCGCGGTCACGCGGCGCCAGGTGGTTGGCCAGCTGGCCGTCCAGCCAGAGGTCCCCCTCGGTGATCTCCTCGAGGCCCGCGATCATCCGGAGCAGTGTGGACTTGCCACAACCGGAGGGGCCGAGCAGAACGAGGAACTCGCCATTTTCGGCCTTCAGGCTCAGTCGGTCCACCGCCAGGTAGCTACCCGGGTACACCTTGGTCACTTTGTCGAGAACGACCGAGCTCATGGGCCCAACACCTTGCGCACGTGTCACCTGTGACGGGGCTGATTGGAGGGGTAGTACATCGCGCCTTAACGCCACATGTCCACCCTTGTCATAAAAGATCTCTGCCCAATCGCGTTTCGGCTAGGGGTTTTGGGCATCCGATGGCGGAAACATCCGGAAAAATCGTGACTTGAAAGGGCTTGCGGGAAATTGCGGCAAGAGCTTTCATTGTCGGGACCGTCTTAGGGGCTGTGGAGCATGAGCAGGGGGTGGCGCGAGGCTGTGACGTACTCCGTGTACAGGCGCGGCTTCGCCGCCTCCGACGTCCCGAGCGCGTCACATCCGGCGGCTCGGTGGAAAGTACAGTGGCGCGCATGACCGGTCACGCGCGCCTCGCCGACATCGCCGCCCAGGCCGGGGTGAGTGAGGCCACGGTCAGCCGGGTGCTCAACGGCAAGCCCGGTGTCTCCGTCGCAACCCGCCAGGCCGTGATGACCGCGCTCGACCTCATGGGCTACGAACGGCCGCCCCGGCTGCGGCAGCGCAGCAACGGGCTCGTCGGCCTGGTCACCCCCGAGCTGGACAATCCGATCTTCCCGGCGTTCGCCCAGTCCATCGAGAAGGCGCTGACCCAGCACGGCTACACGCCCGTGCTCTGCACGCAGCTGCCGGGCGGCGCGCCCGAGGACGAGTTCACCGAACTGCTGGTGGACCGTGGGGTGAGCGGCATCGTGTTCGTGTCGGGGCTGCACGCCGACACCACCGCGCGGATGGACCGTTACACCAGGCTCACCGACCGCGGGCTGCCGATCGTGCTGGTCGACGGCTACAGCGAGCACATCGACGCGCCGTTCATCTCGCCCGACGACCGGCTCGCCGCGCGGCTGGCCGTACAGCATCTCGTGGACCTCGGACACGAGCGGATCGGGCTGGCGCTGGGGCCGCGCAGGTTCGTACCCGTGATCAGGAAGATCGAGGGCTACCGGCAGGCCATGGCCCAGCTCCTCGGTACGAGCGCGGTCGACGAGCTGATCGCGCACTCGCTGTTCTCCGTGGAGGGCGGGCAGGCGGCGGCCATGCAGCTCCTGTCGCGCGGCTGCACCGGCATCGTGTGCGCGAGCGACCTGATGGCGCTGGGGGCGATCCGCGCCTGCCGCGAGAAGGGGCTGGCCGTGCCGGGCGAGGTGTCGGTGGTCGGATTCGACGACTCGCCGCTGATCGCGTTCACGGATCCGCCGCTGACCACCGTACGCAAGCCGATCGGCGCGATGGCCACGGCCGCCGTGCAGACCCTGCTCGAAGAGGTCAACGGGGCGCCCGCCAAGCACGTCGAGCTCGTCTTCCAGCCCGAGCTGGTCGTCCGCGGCTCCACGGGCTCCGGCCCGCTGGTGAACCGATGACCGGGGTACGCCCGCCCTGCTCGCCCCGGAGCCGATGATGCGCGATGTTCTGGTTCTCGGCGGCGCCGGGGTCGACACCACCGTGTACGTGCCCGCGCTGCCCCTCCCGTACGAGGACACCTACTCCGTGCCGCCCGTCATCGACCGGATCGGCAACACCGGCGCCGGTGTCGCGCTCGGCTGCGCGGCGCTCGGGCTCGACGTCGCGTTCGCCGACCTGATCGGCGACGACCCGCAGGGCGCGCTGATCCGCCACGCCCTGCGCGGCCTCGACTTCACCTGGGCGCCGGCGCGGGCGGGCACCCGGCGCAGCGTCCTGCTGGTCGATCCGGACGGCCGCCGTACCTCGCTGTTCGACCCCAGGGCCACGCCCGGCGAGCGGCTCCCGAGCCACCTGTACAAGGGCGTCCGCGCGCGGCACGCGCACGTGTCGATCACCGACTTCTGCCGCCACGTGTACCCGGACCTGGACATGCCCGTCTCGACGGACCTGCACGACTGGAACGGCGTCGACGACTACCACCAGGACTTCGCCTACCGCTCCGACCTCGTCTTCCTCTCGGCCGCCGCGCTCGCCGACCCGGCCGCCACCATGGCCGCCATCATCGAACGCGGCCGCGCCCACACGGTCGTCTGCACGCGCGGCGCCGACGGCTGCCTGGTCCTCACCCGGGACGCGCCGCTGCGCGCCTTCCCGGCCGCGCCCCTGCCCGGTCCGGTCGCCGACAGCAACGGCGCGGGCGACGCGTTCGTCTCTGGCTTCCTGTACGGTACGTTGCGCGGACTACCCCTGGAGCAGCGCGTACGGCTTGGCGCCACGGCCGGAGCCCACGCCTGCACCGTCCTGGGCACCCACGAGTCCCCGATCACCGAGCCCACCCTGCTGAGCCGGGCGATCGGCCAGGACGGGGTCACCGATTCCACCCGTGCTGATCCGCGCGATCGGCCATGACGCCATCCACCGACCCCACCCGTGCTGACCCGCGCGGAGGAGCCGAGCCCTTAGCGATACTCCGTGATCGCGTCCCGGCCGATCGCCCACAGCGGCTTACCGCCGGGGAGCGCGGTCATCGCGGTCACCGGGGCGGGAGGCGTGACCCGCGACCACCGCCCGCCCGCTTCGGCCAGCAACCGGTACGTGTCTTTCGCGTCCTCGGAGACGGACCGCCGGGAGGCGACCCACACCACGCCACCACTGTCGCGGGCGATCCCGGTCAACTGCCCGCCCTCGATGGCGACCGCCCGCCAGGCCGTGCCGTTCCACCGGTAGGACAGAGGTCGGAACGCGCCGTCCGACGTCTCGTAGCCGCCCACCGCCCAGACGTCATCGGCGGCCACGGCCAGCACCGCCGAGACCCGCGAGTCGACTGAGCCGGGTGGCGCCGACCCGGGCTCGGATGGCGCGGGCTCGGATGGCGCGGACTCCGATGGCGCGGGCAGCGAGGGCGCGGGCAGCGGTACGCGCCGCCAGGTGCGGCCGTCGAAGCGCGCGACGGCTGGCTCCGACTGCGCGTAGGCGTCGTCCGGCCGCGGGTCCACCTCGCCGACCGCCCAGATGTCCTGCGGGGACACGGCGACGGCGGCGTACGTCGCGATGGGGATCGCCTGGCTGCTCCAGCGCTGCCCGTCGAAGTGCCGAGCCCACCCGCCGCCGAGCGCCCACACCTGCCCCCCACCCAGCGCGACCACCTCTGACGGACTCGCGGTATCCCCCTCGGACGTGACCACCGGATCGGGGATGAACGACCACCGCCGCCCGTCGAAGTGCAGCAGCCCGGACTCGCCGCCCTCTTTGTCCTCGGCGATGACCCACACGTTGCCGGGGTCCGATGCGTCCACCTTGGTGAGCGTGACATGTCGGGCCTGCTTCGGCAGCTCCTTCGTCAGCCGTCGCCAGCGCTCGCCATCCCAGTGGACCAGCAACGCCTCGTGCCCGTCGGTGCCGAAGGTCCGCTCCCCGACCGCCCACGCGTCCGCCTCGCCCGTGGCCGCGATGTCCAGGAAGTCGGCACCGTAGTCCAGCCCCTTCTGCCGGTAGACCACCCGCCAGCGGCCCTTGGGGCGCGTCGCAACCGGGCTACTGGCACTGGAGCTGGGGCTGGATGGGACGCGATCGGTTGGGCTGGGGCTGGAGGTGACGCGATCAGTCGGGCCGGGCTCACGGCCGGGAGCCGAGACGACCGAACATCCGGTCAGTGCCACCATCACCAGGGTGACGGCTGTCGGCCGCAGGCCCACCATGCCTCCTGTGCGTGTCCGTCCTGGGTGATCTCCGTGGGTACGGGCCAAGCACACTACCGTGAGGCACCGGCGACCGGTCAGGAACGGGAGCAGCCCCGTCAGGCCGCCGTCCCCCGAGCAACGGAAGGGACAGCGGCCTGGCAGGGGACGCCGGGCTACCGCGAGGCGTCGTTGTCGAGCTCGGCGGCACCGGGCTGCCGGGCGGTGACGTTGAGCGCGGGCAGCACGATCATGCGGAGTTGAGCCTGGCCGGAGATGGTCGCACCGCTGTTTCCGCCGTAGGTGCTGGCGGCGGCGGCCGCGCGGATACGGGAGTACGGCCGGGATCAGCGCGTCGTCATCGGCGTCGACGACGCGCACCTGCTCGATACGGGATCGGCGGCCCTGATCGGCCATCTCGCGGCCCAGCACCTGGCCTTCGTGGTGGCGACCTGCCGCGCGGGAGCGCCCGTCCCCGACACGATCACGACGTTGTGGAAGGACGGCCAGGCGCCATGGCTCGACCTCGGGAGCCTGCCGGCCGCCGCCGTGGACCGGCTCCTCGACCACACCCTCATGGGAGACGCCGACGGGGTCACCCGGCGCAGGCTGGGCGGCCTCGCGGCGGGCAATCCTCTCGCGCTGCGCGAGCTGTTGTCGACGGCCATCACCGACCGCGCACTGCGCCAGACGCATGGCGTGTGGCACCTGGCGGGCGACTACCGCCCCCGTGGCGCGATCCAGCAGTTGCTCGCCGATCGCCTGCGCCCGCTCGGCTCGCGTACCCCGGTCGTACTGGAGCTGCTGGCGTGTGGAGAGCCGCTCGCGCTGGCGCTGCTGGCACAGCTGGTGGATCCGGCGTCGATCGACGAAGCCGAGGCACACGGATTGGCCGTGTCCGAGCGCGCGGGCAACCGCGTCCAGGTACGGCTCGCGCACCCGCTCTACGGCGAGGTGCTGCGTGCCCGATTATCGGCCGGCCGGGCCCGGCAGCTGTGGTGGCGGCTCGCGGGCGCGCTGCTGGAGACCCCGCTGCGCCGTCGCGACGACCTGCTGCGGGCCGCGCTCTGGCAGGTCGAAGGCGGCGCGGTGGTACGCGCCGACATCGTGCGGGCCGGCGCCCGCCAGGCCATCAACCGGGCCGATCTCGCCCTGGCCGAACGGCTCGCGCGCGCCGCCAGAAACGCCGAGCCTTCCGTGGACGCCGACGCGCTGCTGGCCGAAGTGCTCGAATACCGTGGCCGCAGCGCCGAGGCGGCAGCCGTACTGCCGGAGCAGCCCCCGCTCGGCGACGAGCTGCTCCCGTGGGCCCTCGCCCGCGCCGAGACCAGGTACTGGGGCAACGGCGACGCCGTCGCCGCCGAGCGGACGCTGGATCTCCTGCGCGGCCGGCCGGGGGAGGACCTGGCCGAGGGGATCCGTACCTGGATCTCGCTGTTCGACGGGCGGTGCGTGGCCGTGCTGGAGGTCGCCGACCGGCTGCTGGCCTCGGACTCGGCGAGTGCGCAGGCTGTCATCTGGGCCATGGCGGCGGCCACGGCGGCGGCGGGCTTCCTCGGGCGGGCCATGGACGCCACCGGCTACCACGAGCGCGGGTTGGCCGTGGCCGAAGCGCGCCAGGCCGAGCTGCCCTGGGGCGTGGTGGAGCTCGGCGTCGCCCGGTCTCTGGCTTCTCGATTGGCTCGGCGAACTCGACACACCCATGAGCCACGTACTCGCGAGAGCGGCCCATGGGCTCAGCCACGCCGATGGCGAGGCACTCTTGGCGGCCACCGATGCCCTGGCCCAGCTCGGTCACCACCTGCTCGCCGCCGAGACCGCGACATGCGCGGTTTCCGCTTATCGCCACGCCGGTCTGGCGGACAAGGCGGCGATGGCGCTCGAACGTGTGGCCTCATTACGCACACGATGCCAAGGCGCCGTAACTCCCTTGCTCAATGACGACCGGGTGTCGCGGTGGGCCACTTAAGGAGAGGGCCGGAACACGGACCCGGCTCTCTCCGCGCCCGCCAGGGCACCAACGCAGCGGTAGACCCGCACGCCCTTATCGAACTGTGCCGACGAAGGCGGCATGACATCTGATATCCACTTACTTCCGGCGATGTTCTTGGCCGAGCCGTACCTCGAGGCCAGCAGGACGGCCTTGGCGCAGACCTTCTTCACCACGGGATGTCTCGCCAGGTCACGCTGGTCGTAGGTGAGAGAGTCGGCCGGAAGCGGCGCGATCGCGTACGTCTCCCAGGAATGGGTCTCCTCGCAGCCGAGCCGCCGCGCCGTCGTGTCGCCCGCGGAGATGACCAGGCCGCCCCAGCACTCGGTCTCCTTGACGCACGCCGCCTTCGCCCCGGCTACCGCGGACGCGGGACACCCCTTGGTGTAGGTCTCCACACCGGCCATCCGGACAGGCGCCGTGGTCTCCTTGGCCGCCGTGCCGGTGGCCTTGGGCGTCGGGCCCGCCTCGGGCCCGCGCGCGAAGTAGTCGTAGACGACCACTCCCGCGCCTGTCGCCAGTACCAGCGCACAGACCGACATGATCACCAGGAACACCCTGGAGACGCCCCGGGGAGCGGCGGGCTCAACGGTGTCGTCCCGCCGGACGTCCCGGCCACCGCCATGCCGCCGTCTCCGCCCCACGGGCCGGCTGACCGACCGGCCATCCAGGTGGCCATGGCCGGGCTCGGGCCGGCCGACCGGTTGCGACGCGGGCACAGGTACCGGTGCCGCCTGTCCCATCCGGTACGGATCAGCGGGCCCACCTGGGCCGGAGCTCATCGGCCCTGAGCCGATCGTGTCTTCCGGAAAGCCGGGCTGCCGCATCGGCCCCGAGCCGGGCTGATCTCCCGGGAAGCCGGGCTGCCGCATCGGCTCGGCGTCGAGGCGGAGAGCGGTCAGTGCGTCGCGGAAGGCGGCGGCGGTGGGCGTCCGCTGGTGCGGGTCGCTGACGAGCGCCTGACGCAGCACCGCCGTCAGCGCGGGCGGCACTCCGGGAATCTCGGGCACCGGCAGGCGATGCATCGCCAGCACCATCGCCAGATTGGGCACCCCACTGGCCGGAAAACGCGGCGGACGCCCGGACAGCAGCGCGTACAGCGTGGCCGCCAGCGAGTAGACGTCACCAGCGGCGCTCGGCTCGGCCAGCTCGAACGCCTCCGGAGGCGCATAGGCAGGCGTCAGCGACTCCCGCGTCACCGACGCGTCGGGCCCCGAGTCGGGCATCGTGGCCAGGCCGAAGTCGGACAGCGCCACATGTCCGTAGCGGTTGAGCAGCAGATTGGCGGGCTTGACGTCGCGATGCAGCACACCCTGGGCGTGCGCGGCGGCCAGCGCGTCGGCGATCCGTACCCCGACGTCCCGTACCGCGTCCGGACGCAGCCGCCGGCCGGAGAGCGACCCGCCGGGACAGAGTTCGAGCACCATGTACGGCCTGCCGTCCGGAAGCAGCCCGGCATCGTAGACGGGGACGACATGGGGATGCCCCGACAGCGCGCCCGCCGCGGTGACCTCGCGCATGAAGCGGCGTCTGTCGCGGTCGGAGAGCAGCACCCGGTTGTCCACCTTGAGCGCCACCTCCCGGCCGACGGCGGACTGGAGCGCGAGGTAGACGATTCCGAAGCCACCCTGCCCCAGCACGCCCCGGATCTCATAGCCGGGAACCGATATTTCGGACACGCGCGAGAGCGTAGCGCGTCCTTCGCGGCTGGGCCCGGCTGGTCGACCCGGGGCGGCCGAGCGTGGGGTCAGGGTGCCGCGTTCCGGTCGAGGCCGAGCGTGGCGATGAGGTCTTCGTGGAGCTCGAACCAGACACGATGGCAGGAGTCGACGTCGGTGCGGTCGACCCAGCCGCCCTCCCCGGCTCGGACGCGCGCCAGGGCGGTGGCGAATCGCGTGTCGTATCCGCGGAACCGGGTGAGGACGCCCCCCAGCCGGTTCGCGAGTGGCAGCAGCGCGCGATCGATGCCGCCGAGACCGTAGAGGATCCTGGCGTCCCAGGCGGCATCGGAATGGTCGTTGACGGCGAGCCGATCCCCGGCGTTGGGCCGGAGCTGCCAGTCGGTGCAGGCTTGCAGCAGGAGGGCGTTCAGCGGGAGGAACTCTCGGTAGACGTCACGGACCTCCTCGGCACCGCCGATGCCGGCGAGCTCGGCCGCGAGCCGGCGCTGGTTCTCGGCTCGGCCCCGTTCGGTCAACGACCAGCCGCCGGTGCCGGCGAAGGCGGTGTGCTCAACCCACCCACGTGCCTCGGCGTCGAGCAGCCTCTCTTTCGTCTCGGCCGCGTCGAGCCCGTATCGATCAGCGATCACCGGGGTGTCCGCGAACCCGCTGATGCGTACGGCGTGCAGGACGAGCAGGTCGGTCGCGGAGTCCCGCGTCATGAGTCGGCGTCCGATCGTCCGGCCAGGCGGGTGTAGTGCTGCTGGCACGCCTGCGGGGAGTTGAACCCCATCGCCTGCGCCATCTGTGCCCAGGTCAGCCCTGCGCTCCGGGCCGTGAACAGCAGGCCGGTTTCGAGTCCTTCGACCTCGGCGCGGGCGGCGGGCAGGAGGGCGAGCGCGCTCAGGATGCCCTCCGGGTCCAAGTCGGCGCTGCGCCAGACGGCGAACTGCACGAGGTCGACCGCCGACGGCGGGACGGGCGGAGGTCGCCATGGACGGGCGTCGAGCTCATCCGCGCCCAAGCCCATAAGGCGCTCACGCGCGTCCTTCTCCCGGTGGGCCTGGCCGTGATCAGTTCGCATGCTGTGAGCGATGTCCTGCTTGCGTGGCATGCGCTCATCCTGCACAATCAACAAAACGTTGTCAATTATTTGTTGAAAGGCAAGGGCGGATGATCGTACCCCTCATGGAGGCTGCCGCCGATACCTGCGGGGGTAAGGCCGGCGCGCTCGGCGCGTTGCTCCGCGCGGGTCTGCCGGTTCCTGACGGCTTCGTCGTCACGTACGCCGCGTACCTCGCCGCTGTCCGCGACCTGGACCTCGTCCGGGTCGCCGGCGAGCCGGACGAGGCGCGGCGGGTGATCGAGTCCCGCCCGGTCCACGCCACCGTGGTCGACGCGCTGCGCCGCGCGCTCGACGAGCTCGGCGATCCGCCGGTGGCGGTCAGATCGTCGGCGGCGAACGAGGACACCGGCCAGGCATCGGCGGCCGGTCAGTACGAGAGCTTTCTCGCCGTGCGTGGAGTCGGTGAGGTCGCCGATGCCGTACGTGCCTGCTGGGCCTCGTTGTTCTCTCCCCGTGCCATCGACTACCGGCGCGACGACCAGGCGTCCGACGATCTTGTGATGGCCGTCCTCGTTCAATGCCATGTGGATGCCGAGGTCTCCGGAGTTATGTTCACGCCCGCGGGCCCGGACGACGCGACCCAGATCGAGGCGTCCTGGGGGCTCGGCCCCAGCGTCGTCGGAGGCACGGTCACCCCTGACGCCTACCGCGTCACCGAGGACGGGTCGGTCACCTGTACCGTCGCGGACAAGCGGACCCGCCTTGACCGGCACGGCACGCGGCTCGTCAGCAGCGACGTGCCTACTGGTACCCGGGACCAGCCGACGATCGACGACGCGACCGCCACGCGACTCGCCAAGCTGGGCGAAGAGATCGCCGCCGTACGCGGTGGACCACAGGACATCGAGTGGGCGATCGCCGACGGCCGCATCTGGGTTCTGCAAGCCCGGCCGGTCACCGCGGCACCCCCACCACCGACATCGCCTTCCAGCACCTCGGACGCCACGTTCACCGGAAGGCCGGGCAGCGACGGGACCGTAACCGCCACGCTCACCGGAACACCAGGCAGCCACGGGACCGTAACCGGCACCGCGAGAATCGTCCGCGGCCCCAGCGACTTCGCGCGTGTGCGCCCGGGCGACATCCTCGTCTGCCCGTTCACCGACCCCGCTTGGACGCCGCTGCTCCGCGTCGCCGCCGGTGTCGTCACCGAGACCGGAGGCGTGCTCTCCCACGCCGCGATCGTCGCTCGCGAGCACGCCATCCCCGCCGTCCTCGGCATCCCGAACGCGACGAGCACGCTCCACGACGACACCGTCATCACCCTCGACGGCACCAACGGCACCGTCACTGCGGCACATGCGTGACTGATCACTTCCGCCCCTGGCCGGTCTCTGCCAGGTCAGGAGCCGGGCCCACCCAAAGCATCCCGCCACCGAACCCACACCTACGGATCCACATCGAAGGAGATGGGAAGCGGGCCCGCACGGGCACCGCGTTCCTGACCACTCATGGCAACGCGACACCTCTACCTGGCACGCCACGGCGCGGCCAACGCGTTCGGGGAGCTCACCGACATCGGTCACCAGCAGGCGGGCCTGCTGGGCGAACGGCTCGCCCGCGTACCGGTCGACGCCGTGTGGCACTCCCCGCTGCCACGCGCCGTAGCGAGCGTGCACGAACTCGCCCGGCATCTGCCGAACGTGCCCGTGGCCGAGGCCGCCGAACTCATCGATCACGTGCCCTACGTTCCCAGCCCGGCCGAAACGCCTCCGTCCTGGGCCGGCTTCTTCGACGGCTACGACGACGCCGAGGCGGCCTCGGGCCACAGGCTGGCCGAGGCGTTGGTCGCCCGATTCGCGAAGGTCCCCGAGATGACCACTGAGACGACCGCCAAAGGCACTGAGACGACCGCCAAGGGGACCCAGCGTGACACACACGAGGTCCTGGTGACGCACGCCTATCCGATCGCGTGGCTGGTGCGACACGCGCTGGACGCGCCGCCATCCCGATGGCTCGGACTGAACAGCGCCAACACCGCGCTGACGGTCATCGAATACCGCGACGGCCTGCCGCCCACGCTCGTGATGTTCAACGACATGAGTCACCTCCCGCCCGGCCTGCGCTGGACCGGGTTCCCCGAAGGCATCAGGCCGTGAGCTGGCTCGGCGGGCCGTTGAATGGTCTGGCTCGGCCCGCCCTCGCTGATCCTGGCCGGTTGCGCGGGCTGGTCGCTGGGGGCGGTCGGGGTCGCCGTGGCCGGGCTCTACCTGCGTTCGCTCGACGGCAACCGGCGTCGGGCGGTGGCGCGGGCCGTACGGGATCAGCGGCTCGCTCTGGCGCGTGACCTGCACGATTTCGTGGCGCACGATGTCAGCGGCATGCTCGTACAGGCCCAGGCCGCCCGGCTCGCCCCAGAGCTGCCGCCGCGGATCGAGGACGCCCTGCGGCGCATCGAGGAGGGCGGCCAGCGGGCCCTGACCTCGCTCGACCGTACGGTTCACATGCTCAACGAGCCTGCCCGAGGCCCCGCGCCCGGCATCGACGGGCTGCAGGATCTGGCCGACGGCTTCTCGCCGACCGTCCGAGTGAATCTCGCCGTCGAGGCGGAGCAGATCTCCCGCGAGGCGTCGGCAACCGTCTACCGGGTGGTGACGGAAGCGCTGACCAACGTACGCAGGCACGCGCCGCGGTCGACCACTGTCGACATCGCGGTGACGAGAGACCGGGACATGGTCCGCATCCGGGTGGACGACGATGGCGGCGGTGGCCTGCCGGAGGGCGACGATCGCGGTGGCGGGAGTCGTTTCGCTGAACACCGCCGCAACGGCGGCTTCGGCCTGGCGGGCCTCGCCGAGGTGCTCGAGACGGTCGGCGGCTCCCTTTCCGCGGGTCCCCACGGTGCGGGCTGGCGCGTCACGGCGGCCGTCCCCGTCTGAGTTCGGAGCCGCGGGTGGGAGGGGGAGGGTTGTGTGACGTACGCGTGGCTGGAGAGGGGGAAGGACATGCGTCCGGGCGGTGTCGGTGGCATCCGGTTGGTGGGGGCGGTGGCGTGACGACTCGGGTTCTCATCGCGGACGATCAAGATGATGTACGGATCGGGTTCCGGCTCATTCTCGACTCGCAGCCCGATATGACGGTCGTGGGGGAGGCGGCCGACGGGCAGGCGGCGGTGGGGCTCGCCCGGCATCTCAAGCCCGACGTCGTGCTGGCCGACATCCGCATGCCCAAGCTCGACGGGCTTGAGGTCACCAGGGTGCTCGCGCAGGAGACGCGGGTGATCGTGGTGACCACGTTCGACCTCGATGACTACGTGCACACCGCGCTACGCAACGGCGCTTGCGGGTTTCTGCTGAAACGGTCGGGACCGACGCTGCTCGTCGAGGCCATCCGTGCCGCCATGGCCGGGGACACGCTCATCAGTCCGCAGGTCACCGTACGGCTGTTGCGCCACCTTCGCGCCGCCCGGCCGGAGCCGCCGGGGGAGCCGCTCACGGAGCGAGAGAGGGAGATCGCGCGACTGGTCGCGCATGGGCGGACGAATGGTGAGATCGCCGCCGAGTTGTTCATCAGCCCCGGCACGGCGAAGACGCACGTGGCCAATATCCAGCGCAAGGTGGGAGCGGCCAATCGGGTCGGGATCGCGGCCTGGGCTTGGAACTCGGGGATCGCCTGAGGCTGTGTAAGATCTCACGGATGTCTTCTGCGACCTACCTTGCCCAGGGGCCACGCGTGGCCATTCGTCGCGTCAGCCTCCAGGACTACGAGGAATATACGGCCCTGGTTCGGGAGAGTGCCGGGATGCACCGCCCCTGGATGCCCGGCCGCCCCATCACCACCCGCGAGGCGTTCGAGAGCTACCTCACGCGGTTCGAGCAGCCCCTTCATGAAGGCTTCGTGATCTGTCCGCGGGACACCGGTGCGATCGCCGGCCGGGTCAACGTCAACAACATCGTCCGGGGAACGAACCAGAGCGGAACCCTGGGTTATGCCGCCTACGCGTCCACGACTGGTCGCGGTTATATGACCGAAGGGCTGGGCCTGGTCATCCAGTTCGCTTTCGGTGAGTTGGAATTGCATCGCTTGGAAGCGAACATTCAACCGGCGAATACGCCCTCGTTGAACCTGGTCAAGCGGCTCGGCTTTCAGCGGGAGGGCTACTCGGCCAATTTCCAGTACATCAACGGGGCGTGGAGAGACCACGAACGCTGGGCCATCACCATCGAAATGACCCGACCTGAGAGTTGATCCGCGTGGACCGGTGGCGGGCGGGCTCGCGGAAGGTCTCGTCAACGGCTTTCGGGCTTACGGGGGCCCAGGGACCAAAATCCCGGTAAGTCTGGTCAGCGCCTGGGTGATCTGCTCCGGGGTGAGACCGAGCACCGTGCGCTGGTAGTCGTACACCTCGGGGGCCAGGGGGGCGAGCAGGACGTCGACCAGCCCGTCCCGGCTCGGCGTGCCCGCGGCGACCAGGAGCGCGCGCACGTGGGCGCGCCAGAAGCCGTACGCGCCGGTTTCGAAGCGGGAGCGGCCCACCTCCGAGCCGAGCACCAGGTGAGAGTGGTCCTCCAGCAGACGCACCATGGCGGCATAGAAGGCGGCCAGCCGCTCGGCGGGTGGCGCGCCCGGGCCCAGGGGTGGCTCGCCGCGCAGCAGGCGTTCTTGCAGGTCGCGCTCGTGCTCATCGAGCAGCGCGACGGCGATCGAGGCCCGGTCGGGGTAGCGGCGGTAAAGCGTGCCCCGGCCCACCCCGGCCGTCTTGGCGATGTCGTCCATCGTCACGTCCTGCGGAGATCTCTCCGCGAACAGCAGCGCGGCCGCCTCGAGGATCCGTGCCCGGTTGCGCGCAGCGTCGGCTCTCTCCATGCGCCCCATTGTATGTGGACATGCCGTCCGGTTATAGTTAACTGGACGGTGTGTCCACATATCTGCGATGAGGAGAGATCATGCTGTTGCACCTGGACGCCAGCGCCCGCCGGGCGTCGTTCTCGCGGAGGCTGTCGGACGTGTACGCCGAGACCTGGCGTGCCGCCCACCCGCAGGCCGGCTACGTCTACCGCGACCTGGCCGGGCAACCCGTGCCGCACATCGGCGAGGCATGGACCGAGCTGTGCGACCACATCCTGCGGCACGAGATCACCGACATCTCGCGCTATCGGGAGGCGGTCCGCACTCCGGCTCAGCGCCGGGCGTGGGCCGTTGTGGAGCCGCTGCTCGACGAGGTGGTCGCGGCCGATGTGATCCTCATCGGTACGCCGATGTACAACTACTCGATCCCCTCGGCGCTTAAGGCCTGGCTCGACCAGATCACCTTTCCCAAGATGTCACTCGAAGGGCGGTCGTTCGTGGTGACCAGCGCGCGCGGCGGCGCGTACGGCCCGGGCACGTCGCGCGAGCCGTACGACCACCAGGAGCGCTACCTGCGCGACTTCTTCAAGGGCCACTTCCGGGTCGAGGACGTGACGTTCATTCACGCGGAGTTGGTCAACGCCCGCCTCGACCCGGCGCTGGCGCACCTGCGCGAGCGGCACGAGGAGTCACTGGCCGCGGCGCTCAAGGAGGCGGCCCGATGAACTGGCTGATCCTGCTGCTGGCCGGGCTCGTCGAGGTGGCGTGGTCCCAGAGCATCAAGCCGACGCACAACTTCACCCGGCCGCTGCCCACGCTGATCTGCCTGGTCCTGATGGCCGTCGCCGTCTGGCTGCTGTCCCAGGCCATGAACACGCTGCCGGTCGGCACCGCGTACGCCGTCTTCACCGGCATCGGCGCCGTCGGCGCGATCGCCTTGGGCATCGTCGTCAACGACGACCCGGTGTCAGTGGGCAGGATGGTGGCGCTCGCCCTGATCATCGGTGGCATAGTGCTGGCCCGGGTTACCACCTGAGCCAGAAGGCGAGCGACATGGGAAAGACAGTCCTATCCGGCGCCCACCGAACATCGTCGTTCTCAGAACCTCTCGCAAAACGGTGTTCTGTCTCGTCAACGGCCTTCCACTGTCCGGCTCCCTCGGGAGCCCATGGGAACAGGCGGCGCAGCGTTGCCAGGGCGATCTCCTCGGACGGGAGGCGTCAGGTGGCGTGCCGCTCACCACGGCCTGCGCCACGCTCCACCGCATGTCGGGGATCGGGCGGGACCAGTCCTGGCCGGCCGCCGATTCCAGGTACGCCTGGCACTCGGCCGCCGCCTTCATGATCATGTCTGTGTCTACCATCGCTGATCATGTTGGACTCGCTCTGGGGCATGCGCAATCCCGAGGGCGCGATCTGCCGGTGGGAACGGCGTCCGACACCAGAAAGGCACCATTTGTCGCTAACGATCTGACAAATCCAGTGTTCGCCCCCCGCAAGCCGGGTACGCATGGCGCAAACCGGGTGACGTGTGAGCCGGATCACACTGGGAGTCCCGGTCCGGGCTGAGGAGGCGCGGGTGACGCACGATCACGGGTTACCAGCCGCGGAGCACCAATCCCAGGTGAGAAGAGCGGCGACGGCGAGTGTCGTCGGTACGGCCATCGAGTGGTATGACTTCTTTCTCTATGGCACGGCCGCGGCGACCGTGTTCGCCGATGTCTTCTTCCCCAAGTCCACCCCGTACGCGGGCGTGCTGGCGTCCTTCGCCACCTACGCGGTCGGGTTCGCCGCGCGGCCGATCGGCGCGGCGATCTTCGGGCACTGGGGCGACCGCATCGGGCGTAAGGCCACGCTCATCATCACCCTTGTCATGATGGGCGTCTCCAGCGCGCTCATCGGCGTGTTGCCCGGCACGGCCACGATCGGCGTGATCGCGCCGATCCTGCTCGTCATCCTGCGCATCCTGCAGGGGATCGCCGTCGGCGGCGAGTGGAGCGGCTCGGTGCTGCTGTCCATGGAGTGGGGCGACCAGCGCAGGCGCGGCCTGATGGCCAGCTGGCCGCAGGTCGGCGTGCCCATCGGCCTCATACTCGGCACCGGCGCGATGTCTCTGGTGGCCCTCGCGGCCGGCGACTCGTTCAAGGACTGGGGCTGGCGGATTCCGTTCCTGGCGAGCCTGGTGCTGGTCGCCATCGGTCTCTGGGTGCGGTTGCGGGTCATGGAGACGCCGCTGTTCGCCAAGCTCCTCGAGACCAGGCAGGTGGCCAAGCTGCCGGTGGTCGAGGTGCTCAAGAAGCACCCGAAGGAGGTCCTGCTCAGCGCGCTCCTGCGCATCCCGGAGCAGATGCCGTTCTACCTCTACACGACATTCGTGATCACCTACATCACGTCCCCGACCATCGGGATGTCGCGAACGTTCGCGTTCGCCGCCGTCAGCGCCGCAGCGGCGGTCGAGCTCTTCGCGATCCCGTACTTCGGGCATCTCAGCGATCGAATAGGCCGCCGCAGGATCTACCTCATCGGGGCCGCGCTGCTGGCGGTGATCGCCTTCCCCTACTACGCGCTGCTCAACACCGGCATCGCCGTCGTCATCCTGGTCACGATGATGGTCACGCAGCTCCAGCACTCCATGGAGTACGGTCCGCAGGCCGCGCTCATCGCGGAGAGCTTCCCGACCAGTCTGCGGTACGGGGGCGCCGGGCTGGGATATCAGCTGGCCTCCGTCATCGCGGGTGGACCGGCACCGCTGATCGCCACCTGGCTGCTGCACGACTACGGCTGGCAGGCCATCTCCGTGTTCATGATCATCGGCGCGGTGATCGGCTTGGTCGCGACGTACGCGCTGCCCGATCGGTCGAAGGTCGATATCTCCGACCCCGCCTCTTACAGCACTACGCGACCTTGACCCGCACCCCGCCGCCTACGGCACCACGCGACCCTGACCCGCATCCCGCCGCCTACGGTACTAATCGAGCCTGACCCGCACCCCGGTGCTCAGGCCGGAGTCGTGCAGTTCCAGCCCCGCGGGCTGGGCCTCCTTCGGCAGCTCGAACAGCAGCGCGCCGCTGAAGGACTGGCCCGGCCCGATGCGGACCGGTGTGACCTCCGCGCCCGCCTTGTCGAGCAGCTTGGTGCCGCCGTGTAACGCGGCGTCATCGTCCAGCAGTTTCTGCTGGCCGGGGTAGAGGACCCTGGCCTCCTGGCCGACGTTGTTGACCTTGACGCTCACCTGGCAGGTGCGCTGCTTCGCGCCCTTGGCTGGTTTGGGGCACTTGGTGCCTGTCACCGCGAACTTCAGCTTCCCGTCCTGTACCGGGCTGTCCGCGCCGACCGCGTCGGGGGATCTGAGCGCCCACACCAGTACGGCCAGCAGCAGCACGAACAGCACGATGGCCACCACGACGGCGGTCACACAGCCGCTGAACACGCTCCTCTTCCGCTTGACCGGGAACGCCACCGGGCCCCTCGGCCCAGGCGGCAGCGGCACCTGCCCCGTCTGATGGGCGGAAAGCGGCACCTGCCCGGTCTGGAGGGGCGGCGGCACTTGTCCCGTCTGAAGGGACGGCGGCACTTGGCTCGGCGATCTGGGCGGCGAGGCCTGGCGGGATGGCGCCTGGCGAGGAGGTCCCTGGCGGGGCGGCGGCGGTGGTGGTGGTGCCTGGGCGGGTGGGCGTGGCGCCGGCCCGCGTCCAGGCAGCGGCCCCACACCGGTCTGCTGGTGGCCTTGAGGCTGGTGGGCCGACGGCTGGTGGCTCTGGGGCTGATGCGTCGACGGTTGATGTGCCGACTGCTGGTGGGCCTGCGGTGGCGGGGTCCAGCCCGGCGGCGCCTGGCGTACCTGCGGATTGTGCGGGAACTCGGCCAGCGGCGGGAACTCCGACGGGTTCCACGAACTGCTGAGGTGGCGGGTCGCGGCGAGCTGCGCGGCCGGCTCGTCGGCCGCGCCGACGAGTTCGAGCAGCAGTTGCTTGGCCGCCGGTCGGCGCGCGGGGTCGGGGTGGATGGCCGCGGCCACCAGCCGGTCGAGCGGCGCGGGCAGGCCGCGCAGGTCCGGCGGGGCGGTGCGGGCGCGCGCCGCCATGACGTAGGCGTCGCCCTCGCCGAACGGGTGGCCGCCGAGCCCGGCGTAGGCGATCAGCGATCCCCAGGCGAACACGTCGCCCGCCGGGCTGGTGCGGCCCTCGAAGACCTGCTCGGGAGCGATCCAGCCGGGCGTGCCCATCACCATGCCCGCGTTGGTGTGGCGGGTGGAGACGTGGGACGAGCGGGCCAGCCCGAAGTCGATCACCCGCGGGCCGCCCAGCGTCAGCATCACGTTGGCGGGCTTGAGGTCGCGGTGCACCAGGCCGACGGCGTGGATCGCGGTCAGCGCCGCCGCCACGCCCACGGCCGCCGAGTGCAGCACGGACGGCGTCAGCGGGCCGTGCTCGATCAGGTGGTTCTCGAGGGAGATGCCCTCGATGTACTCGGTGACGAGGTAGAGGACCCCGTCGTGTTCGCCGTGGTCGAGGACGCGGGCCGTGCAGAACGAGGCGACCTTGCGGGCGTTGGACACCTCTTCGTGGAAGCGCGCCCGGTAGACCGGATCCGTGGTGTAGTCGCGGCGGATCGCCTTGAGCGCGACCTGTACGCCGTCGGCGGCCTTGGCCAGGTAGACGGTGCCCATGCCGCCCGAGCCGAGGCGGCTGATCAGCTCATAGGGGCCGATCGCCGACGGGTCTTCCGGCGTCAGCGGAGTGCCTGCGGAGCGCCCCTGCTGCCCCAACGTCGCTGTCCTCTCGCCTTCATTGTCCCGTTGCCTCAACCGACCGATCCTCCGCCCGGCATGCCCGTTCCCCAAGACTCTAACGGAGGAACGGGTCACCCGGTGGCCACTGAGTTTGGACGGGTTTGGGGCTCACCGTCCAGCCCGTACGGCAGGTGAGCGCCCAGTCGCCCTTCACTCCTCGGTGAGGAGGTAGAGCAGCGCGTTCATGCTGGTGCCGCAGACGATGTCGCGCTTGTCGATCAGGCGGCGGACGTCGGTGAGCGGGACCCACTCGATGCGCTCGGCCTCCCAGGGCTCCGCGGGCGGCCCGATGTGCCGGGCGCCGTCGGCGCGGAAGACGTGCTGGGCCGAGTCGGAGATGCCGTTGGACGGCTGGGTGTAGAGGAGCGGGTGCAAGGGGCCGGGGCGCCAGCCGGTCTCCTCCTCGAACTCGCGGGCGGCGGCCGCGATCGGCTCCTCGCCCTCCTCGATCCGGCCGGTCGGGATCTCCCAGCCCCACGCGTCGGTGATGAAGCGATGCCGCCAGATCAGCAGCACACGGCCCTGACCGTCGGTGACGACCGCGCCGGCTCCCGCCGCCGTACGGATGAGGCGATGGTCGAGATGCCTGCCGTCCGGGAGCTCCACGTCGGCCACGCGGACATCGAGCCAGCGGTCGGTGTAGAGCGGCTCTTCGGAGTGGACCTGCCAGCGCATGCGGCTGCTCCCAGCGTGGACGCCTGAACCGGCACCACGCTACAAGGCGACGCCCGCCACAGGGGCCCTGGGCTGCCACTCCACAGATCCTGAATTCGATAAAATGAGTGGGAATTGCCTCCTGGTCTCGCCAAACTGATCACGAACCAGCGAGGAGATCCATCCCATGCCGAACCAGCCCGCACCGAACCTGTTGTCGTGGGCCAGCGAGATCGACGAAGGCGCGATCACGCAGGCCGCTCGTGCCGCCCGCCTGCCCTTCGTCTCCGGACACGTCGCGCTCATGCCCGACGCTCATGTCGGCATCGGCGCCACGGTCGGCTCGGTCATTCCCACCGAGAACGCGATCATCCCGGCCGCCGTCGGTGTGGACATCGGCTGCGGCATGGTCGCCACCGAGACGACGCTGACGGCCGCCGACCTGCCCGACACCCTCGCCGCCCTCATGCCGATGGTCGAGCACCGCATCCCGGCCGGCGTCGGCAAGGGCCACGACGATCCGTCGATGGACCGTGCCCTCAGCGACCTCGGCCTGCCGCACACCGCTCTCAACCCGAAGCAGACCAAGAAGGTGGCCGACCAGTTCGGCACCCTGGGCTCCGGCAACCACTTCGTCGAGGTCTGCCTGGACGAGCGCGATCGGGTCTGGACGGTGCTGCACTCGGGTTCGCGCGGCATCGGCAACCAGCTCGCCCAGACGCACATCATGGGCGCGAAGAAGCTGATGAAGAAGCAGGAGATCGGCCTGGAGGACCCGGATCTGGCGTACCTGGTCCAGAGCACGCCGGAGTTCACCGCGTACATCGAGGACATGCTGTGGGCCCAGCACTACGCCATGGCCTCCCGTGCCCGGATGGACAAGGTCCTGGTCAACGCCCTGTTCCGGGTCGCGGGCCAGGGCGAGCGGGTGCGGACGATCAACTGCCACCACAACTTCACCCAGCAGGAGACCCACTACGGCAAGCCTCTGTGGATCACCCGTAAGGGAGCCATCAAGGCCGACACCGGCGACGAAGGCGTGATCCCGGGCTCGATGGGCACGCGCTCGTACATCGTGCGTGGCCGGGGGAATCCCGAGTCGTACAACTCCTGCTCGCATGGCGCGGGCCGCCGCATGTCCCGTACGAAGGCGAAGCGGGAGCTGTCAGCCGCCTCCCTGACCGCGGCGATGAGCGGCCGGACCTGGAACGCGGACCGGGCCGCCGCGCTGGTCGACGAGCATCCCGAGGCGTACAAGCCCATCGACCAGGTGATGGCGGACCAGAAGGACCTGGTGACGGTTCAGCACACCCTCCGCCAGATCTTCAACTACAAGGGCTGAGTCACCCGCGCGCCCTGGCCACCAGCGAGGTCGCCAGGGCCGCGATCAGCGGGATGAGCGTGAGGCCGACCAGGTACAGCAGGCCGACCGGCCAGAGGCCCTGGCCGCCTTCCCGCAGTTCCCTGACCACGCGCGAGGCGAAGTAGACGTAGAACGGAGCGGCGGCGAGCAGGCCCCACAGGACTCCTACCTGAGGGGCGAACCACCCGGCCAGACCGGCCAGGACCGCCAGGACGAGGAAGGCGGGCAGCAGGAAGGGCGAGTCGAAGAAGTCACGCGGCGCCCCGGCGGAGACCACGGGCGAGGTGACGACGCAGAGCGCCACGGCGACGGCTCCCACGACGACCAGGAGCAGGGCCCACACAAGGACGGAACGGGTCATGAGACTCCCCAAGAGGTGTGAAGGCCATCCTGATCGGCGACGGACCTTCCCGCCATCCGCCGCGATACTCATCCGCCGTGATGCTCCTCCGGCCTGATACACCTCCGCCGTGATACTCATCCGGCCTAGGTGGATCCCGTGAGCGCGGTCGCCTCACCGCGCGCGGTGGCGGCCGCCGTGAGGTCGCCGGCGGCGGTGTAGGCCGCCGCGAGGTCGGCCAGCGCGCCCGCCAGGAACTCCTGCCACCCCCGAGTACGCCAGAGCCTGACCGACTCCTCCAGATGGGCGACCGCCTCGTCGATCCTGCCCTCCGCCAGGTCCACCCCGCCGAGCACCCAGAGCGCGTCGGCCTGGTGGTGGGCCAGGCGGTGCGAGCGGCTCAGCATCTCGGCCGCCTCGGCCGCGGGCCGCGCCCTCGGGTCGTGGTGCCCGGCGTACAGCCTGGCCAGAGCGACCAGGCCCATCGCCTCCAGCAGCGGATCGCGGATCTGGCGGTAGATGGCCAGGGCCCTGACCAGGTACTCCAGCCCGGCGTCGAACTCCTGGGCATGGGCGTGCGCCAGGCCCAGGAACTGCAGCGTCGTCGCCTCGAAGCGCGGATTGCCGAGCTTCTCGGCCAGCTCCAGGCCCCGCAGCAGGTGCACGATGGCCATCTTGATGTCGCGCGTCCCGTACGCCACCGCCATGCACACCAGCGCCCTGGCCTGCCCGCTCTGGTGGCCGCTGCTCTCGGCCAGGGTCAAGGCGATCTGCCCGGACCGCAGGCCCTCCGCCATGTCGCCCCTGGCGGCCTCGCCCCAGGCCCGCAGGACGTACGCGTCGGACAGCCCGCGTTCCTCGCCCAGCTCGGAGAACAGGGTGATCAGCCGCTCGGCCCCCTCGTACTGCGCGGCCATGGCCTCGCCGCCGGTCTCCATCCACGTGGTGGCGTGCATGAGCCCGCGCCGGATCACCGCCTCGCCGAGCCTGTTGCCCGTCGCGAGGCAGACCTCCAGGACGCGCTCGTGCAGCCCGCGCCAGTCGTCGAACTGCCCGCACACGTCGAAGTAGCGCTCCACGCAGCAGGCGGTGTCCCAGGCGACCTCGGCCAGGCCCAGCGAGCACGCCTGGCGGATCGCCGCGATCAACGCCGTCCGCTCGGTGTCGAACCAGGCCATCGGATCCTGTACGGCCGGGCCGTCCCAGGGGGCGCCGTCGGGGGAGTTCCAGCGCGGGGCGCTGCCGTGGATGATGGCCGAGGAGGTACCCGGCACCCGCTCGGTGGCGCGTTCGGCCAGCGCGAGCCAGGCGCCGAAGGCCCGGCTCAGGGCCGCGGCCACGGCCTCGGGCTCGTCTTCGAGCTCACCGCGCTCGCGGGCGTACAGGCGGACGAGGTCGTGGAAGCGGTAGCGGGGCTGGCCCGCCGCGTCCATCCCGCTGAACAGCACGAGCTGGGTGTCCACCAGCGTCTCGACCAGTTCCTCGCCGGCCGCCACGGGAAGGTCGAGCAGCGCCCCGGCCACCCAGCCGGCGAAGTCGGGCACGTCCAGCGAGCCGAGCAGCCGGAACGCCCGGCGCGTGTCCGGATCCAGCCCCACATAGCTGAGCGCCAGGCTGGCCCGGACGGCCAGGTCACCGGTGGCGAACTGGTCCAGCCGCCGCCGCTCGTCGGTGAGCTGCCCGGCCAGGCGGGTCAGCGGCCAGTGCGGCCGGGCCACCAGGCGGGCGCCCGCCACCCGGACGGCCAGGGGTATGCCGTCCGACAGCCGGACGAGCTCGGCCGCCGCCTCCGGCTCGGCGGCCACCCGGTCGGCCCCGACGATCCTGGAGAGCAGTTGCACGCCCTGTTCGGGGTGGAGCACCGAGAGCTCGACCACGGCCGCGCCGGACAGGCCGGTCAGCCGGGTCCTGCTGGTGATGATGACGGCGCAGCCGGACGTACCGGGGAACAGCGGGCGAACCTGCTGCTCCGAGGCGGCGTTGTCGAGCACGATGAGCATCCGGCGCTCGGCCAGCCGGCTCCTGAAGACCGCGGCCCGTTCCTCGAGGCTCTCCGGCAGGGTGGGGCGCGGCACGCCGAGCGCGGTGAGGAAGGCCGCGAGCACCTGGGCGGGATCGGCGGGGGAGGACTCGGCGCCGTGCAGGTTGGTGTGCAGCTGCCCGTCCGGGTAGTGCTGGGCGATCAGATGAGCCGCGTGTACGGCCAGCGTCGTCTTGCCGACCCCGCCCATCCCCGCGATGACGTACACGCGCATGGGCCCGGGCCCCGGGGGCGGGCCGTCGCCGAGGAGGTCCGTCAGCTCGGCCAGCTGCTCGATCCGTCCGGTGAAGTCGGAGATGTCGGCCGGTAACTGGGCGGGGGAGCGGGGGGAGGGGGCGTCCGAGGGAGCGGTGGCGGACTCGACGGGCAGGGTGCCCGTGAGGATGGCCTGGTGCAGGCGCCGGAGCTCGGCGCCGGGATCGAGGCCGAGCTCGGTGGCGAAGACCCGGCGGGCGTCGCGGTAGGTGGCCAGCGCCTCCGCCTGGCGGCCCGACCTGGCCAGGGCGAGCATGAGCTGCCGGCGCGGCCGTTCCCGCAGGGGGTGCTCGCCGACCAGCCCGGTCAGCTCGGCGACCAGCTCGGCGTGCGTCCCGCGGGCCAGATCCGCCTCGATCCGGTTCTCCAGCGCGATCAGCCGCTCCTCCTCCAGGCGGTGCGCGTGGTCGCTGAGCCCGACGGTCAGGTTCAGCTCCGCGTACACGGGACCGCGCCACAGGTCCAGCGCCTGCTTGAGCAGCTCGGCGGCCCGTTCGTGCTCTCCGGCGGACAGGGCGCTCCTGCCCTGCTCGGCCAGCTCCTCGAACCGGTCCGCGTCGAGCTCGCCCGGATGGAGGGTGAGGACGTAGCCCGCGGCGGTGCGGGTGATCCGGTCATGGCCCAGCGTCCTGCGGAGCTGGTGCACGTAGAGCCGGAGGTTGTCCGGCGCGGTGCGGGGCGGGCTCTGGCCCCAGAGCGCCTGGATGAGCGTGGCGGGAGGAACGGGGCGCCCCGGACGGCAGAGGAGTTCGGCGAGCAGGGCACGCTGCTTTCCGGCGCCGAGAGGTAGGGACTGGGCATCGGCCGAAATGTCAAGCGGCCCCAGAACGGCGAACTCCATCGCGCCCCCGGACAAGACTAAAGTGCACAAAGAAGATCAAAGTCGCTTAAATGTGCACGATGGTTCTTTTCCCGTCAACCCATGCAACGCCAACATCGACGGAAGCCTTCATGACGGCTCCCGCCGATGTCAAGCCCGATTGTCAGCCGGGCACGGCGAGGAAGAAGTTCAGGGTGATGGAGTCGCGGGTTCCCTTCCGGAAATCAAATGTGGCGGCTGAAGGGGTCGTACGTGAAGCCGGGAGTGATCACTATGCTCTCCGAGTAGGCACCGGGCGTCAGTGGCAGGGTGACGGGGAGCGGTGGCCCCCAAAGCTTCTTGAACACCGTCTACCTCCGCTGCGACGCGATAAGCCAGTCAGGATCAGGCTGCTCAGCGGCTGTATAGGTGCCGTATAGATCGCGTTGGGGTGGATGCCTCAGCCGAGGGCGGCGGCCTCGGAGGCCAGCTTCTCCACCCGGCCCCAGTCGCCCGCGGCCAGGGCGTCGGCCGGGGTCAGCCAGGTGCCGCCGACGCAGCCGACGTTCGGCAGCGCGAGGTAGTCGGGCGCGGTGGCCGGCCTGATGCCGCCCGTGGGGCAGAACCGCACGTCCGGCAGCGGCGCCGACAGCGCCTTCAGGTACGCCACGCCGCCCGCGGGCTCGGCGGGGAAGAACTTCAGCTCCTTCAGGCCCCGCTCGGCCAGCGCCATCGCCTCGGAGGCGGTCGCCGCGCCCGGCAGGTACGGCAGCCCGCTCGCGTCCAGCGCGTCGGCCAGGGTCAGCGTCGTCCCGGGCGAGACCAGGAACTTCGCCCCAGCCGCCAAAGACGCCGCAATGTCAGCAGAAGTCCGGATCGTTCCGGCGCCGACCGTGGCCTCCGGCACCTCTTCGGCGATCCTGGCGATGGCTTCCAGCGCGCCCGCCGTACGCAGGGTCACCTCGATGACCGGCAGGCCGCCCGCGACGAGCGCCCGCGTCAGCGGCACAGCCGTCTCCACGTCGTCGATCACCACGACGGGGATGACAGGGGCGAGATCGAGCAGGCTCATGACAGTTCTCTCCTCAATGGGTACAGCTCAGTGACCCGGCCGCCCGAAGGCAGCCGCTCGCCTGCGGCGCGCTGCGCCAGCCAGGCGGCGGCGCCCGTCAGCGCCGGTTGCGTGGCGACGATGAGCGTGGTCGCGATGGTCGACAGGTAGCCGGACATGTCCGGGTTGTCGATGAATCTGGCTCGGAAGTCGCTGGCACGCACGCGCTCCACGATACGGGGCAGCACTCCGCCGCCGAGATAGACGCCACCCCGGGCCCCGAGCGTCAGCGCCACGTTCCCGGCGAAACTCCCCAGCATCCCGCAGAACACCTCGACCGTCTCCGCGCACAGCGAGTCGTCCAGCCGCGCCACGATGTCCGCCGACGACAGGCGAGGCGCGTCGACGCCGTTGACCTCGGCGAGCGCCCGGTGCAGCACCACCAGGCCGGGGCCCGACAGCACGTGCTCGGCCACCACGTGGTCCAGGCCTCCGGCGCGGAGCACCCGGACGATCTCCCGCTCCCGGTCGTCGCGCACCGGCACCGTGACGTGCCCGCCCTCGCCGGAGATCGGCGTCCAGCCGCCGTCGGTGGGCACCAGCCCGGCGACGCCGAGCCCGGTGCCGGGCCCGAGCACGGCCTTGACGCCGTGGGCGGGTTCCGGGCCGCCCAGGGACGCCAGGTCGGCGGGCTCCAGACGGGGCAGCGAGACGGCCAGCGCCTCGAAGTCGTTCAGCAGCATCGTGTACGGCAGGCCGAGGTCGCTCGCCGAGCCGCTCCAGGCCGAGTTCGTCAGCGCGTAGCGGTCATCCTCGACGGGTCCGGCCAGGGCCAGGCACGCCGCTCCCGGCCGCACTCCGCCCGCGTGCTGCGCGAGGTAGGCGGCTACGGCTTCCGGGAGAGTGGCGTAGTCGGCCCCCGCCAGGACCGCGACGTGCGACGGCCGCGCTCCCGGCGAGGTGACCAGCCCGAACCGGGCATTGGTGCCGCCGATGTCGGCGACCAGCCACGGCGGATCGAACGCGCTCACGACGGCTCGCCGACGTGCCAAGGACCATCAACGAACAAGGGGCTCACCTGGCGATGCTCGCGTGCCGCCCGCGAGGGGCGCCCGACTCCAGGTGCGAGGCGCCCGCCTCGGCGGGGAAGCCGAGCCCGGGGCCGTGGTCCGGCGACTCGGCGCCGCTGATCCCGAAGATCCCCGCCCCCTGCTCCGCGTGCCCCGCCATGCGGCGGAACGTCGCGAACAGCTCGCGCCCGGTCCCCACCCACTGCGCGTCGCTCAGCGGCCGGCCGCCGGGCGTCCGCCGGGCCAGCTCCTCGGCCGGGACCAGCACTTCCAGCGTCCCCGCCGCCGAGTCGAGCCTGATCACGTCGCCCTCGCGGACCAGCGCGATCGGCCCGCCGTCCGCCGCCTCGGGCGACAGGTGGATGGCCGCGGGCACCTTGCCGGAGGCGCCCGACATGCGGCCGTCGGTCACGATCGCCACCCGCTGCCCCCGATCGAGGAGCACGGCCAGCGGCGGCGTGAGCTTGTGCAGCTCGGGCATGCCGTTCGCGCTCGGCCCCTGGTAGCGGATGACCGCGACGAAGTCCTGCCCGTCCAGCTCACCCGCCTCGAAGGCGCGCAGCAGCTCGAGCTGGTCGTCGAACACCTTGGCCGGGGCCTCGATCACCAGGTGCTCGGCCTTGACCGCCGACACCTTGCTGACGGCCCGGCCCAGGTTGCCCTCGACCATGTGGATGCCGCCGTCGGCGGAGAACGGCGCGGCCACCGGCCGCAGCACGTCGAGGTCGGCGCTGCCGCCGGACACCTCCGACCAGGTCAGCTTCCCGTCGGCCAGCGTCGGGGCCGACCGGTAGTGGTCCAGCCCGCGCCCCGCCACGGTCAGCACGTCGGCGTGCAGCAGGCCCTCGTCCAGCAGGTCGCCGATGAGCACCTGCATGCCGCCGGCGTCGCGGAAGTGGTTCACGTCCGCCTGGCCGTTCGGGTAGATCTTGGTCAGCGAGGGCACCGCGGCCGACAGGCAGGCCAGGTCGTCCCAGGTCAGGACGATGCCCGCGGCGGCGGCCATGGCGACCAGGTGCAGCGTGTGGTTGGTGGAGCCGCCGGTGGCCAGCAGCGCCACGCAGGCGTTCACGATCGACTTCTCGTCGACCAGCTCGCCGACGGGGGTGTACTCGGGGCCGTGCGCGGTGATCTCCACCGCCCGGCGCCCGGCCGCCTCGGTCAGCGCGTGCCGCAGCTCGGTGTGCGGGTTGACGAACGTCGAGCCCGGCAGGTGCAGGCCCATGACCTCCATCAGCGCCTGGTTGGAGTTGGCGGTGCCGTAGAAGGTGCAGGTGCCGGGGGAGTGGTACGACTTGGCCTCGGCGTCGAGCAGTTCCTCCCGGCCCACCTTGCCCTCGGCGAACAGCTGCCGGGTGCGGGCCTTGACCTTGTTCGGCAGCCCGGAGGTCATCGGGCCGGCCGGCACGAAGATCGCGGGCAGGTGCCCGAAGTGCAGCGCCCCGATCAGCAGGCCCGGCACGATCTTGTCGCAGACGCCCAGCAGCAGCGAGGCGTCGAACATGTCGTGCGACAGCGCGATCGCGGCCGCCATGGCGATCACGTCCCGGCTGTAGAGCGACAGCTCCATACCGGCGCGGCCCTGGGTGATGCCGTCGCACATCGCGGGCACACCGCCCGCGACCTGCGCCACGCCACCGGCCGCGCGCACGGCCGCCTTCAACTCGGCCGGGTACGTCTCGTACGGCTGGTGGGCCGAGAGCATGTCGTTGTAGCTGGTCACGATCGCCACGCCGGGCTTGGCCGTACCCATGAGGAGCGGCTTGTCGGCGGCCGGCGCGGCGGCGAAGCCGTGTGCCAGGTTCGCGCAGCCGAGGTGCGCGCGGGCCGGGCCCTTGGCGCGGGCGGCTTCACCTTCGCGCCGGATCCGGTCCAGGTAGACGGTACGGCTGGCTCGGCTGCGCTCGATGATCCGGTCGGTGATCTCCTGGACGACGGGGTGCATCGACCCTCCTTCAGCGGGTCCTCGACCCCAAGTCGGCTTGCTCACGCTTGGTCCTCCTCGTGCCACTCGCGACCGCTGCGGGCGAGCAGCTCGTGGGCGCCCGCCGGTCCGGTGGACCCGGCGGGGTAGGGCTCGGGCAGTTCGGCGGACGACTCCCAGGCGGCCAGGATCGGGTCGATCCACTGCCAGGCGGCGGCCACCTCGTCACGGCGCATGAACAGCGTCGGGTTGCCCGCCAGCACGTCCATGAGCAGCCGCTCATAGGCCTCGGGTACGCGGGCGGTGAACGTCTTGCCGAAGCTGAGGCTCAGCGGCACCGGCTTGAGCGCCACCTCGCCCGCTCCCGGCTCCTTGGCCATGATGTGCAGCTCGATGCCCTCTTCCGGCTGCAGCCGCAGGACGAGGCGGTTCGGCGAGCCGCCGGGGTAGATGGAGTGCGGCACGTCCTTGAACTGCACCACGATCTCCGACGTCCGGCGCGGCAGGCGCTTGCCGGTGCGCAGGTAGAACGGCACCCCGGCCCACCGCCAGTTCTTGACCTCGGCGCGGATCGCGGTGAACGTCTCCACCCGCCGTGACGCCTCGGTGGGCGCGGTGGAGGCGGGCTCGTCCAGGTAACCGGGCATTTCGTCGGCCTCGGTGTACTGGCCGCGCACGGTGAAGCGGTCGACCTCGGTGCCGGTGATGGGCCGCAGCGCCTGGAGCACCTTCACCTTCTCGTCGCGGATCGCCTCGCGGTCGTTGCGGGCCGGCGGCTCCATGGCGGTCATGCAGAGCAGCTGGAGCAGGTGGTTCTGGACCATGTCGCGCAGCGCGCCGGCCTGGTCGTAGTAGCCGCGCCGGCCGGGCGTGCCGACGGTCTCGGCGGCGGTGATCTGCACGTGGTCGATCCAGAGGGAGTTCCAGATCGGCTCCAGGAAGGCGTTGGCGAAGCGGAGCACGAGCAGGTTCTGCACGGTCTCCTTGCCCAGGTAGTGGTCGATGCGGTAGATCTGCGCCTCGTCGAAGATGGCGCCGACCTCCTCGTTGATCCGCTGGGCGCTGGCCAGGTCGCGGCCGAGCGGCTTCTCCAGCACCACCCGCGAGCGCGGCGTCACCAGGCCCGCCTGGTCCAGATCGCGGCAGAACGGCCCGAACGTCATCGGCGGGCTGGCCAGGTAGAACACCCGGTCGCGCTGCTCGTGCCCGCCCAGCAGGGTGGCCAGCGCGCTCCAGCCGGACCGGTTCGTGCCGCCCACGTCGACGGACACGTGGTGCAGGCGGCCGAGGAAGCGCTGCCACGCGCCGAGGTCGGCCGGGACCCGGTCCCGTACCTCGGCGTCCACCTTGCCGCGGAAGTCCTCGTCGGTCAGGCCGCCCCGGGACATGGCGATGATCCGCGTCTCGGGCGAGAGCCGGCCCTCCACGTCGCTGTGGTAGAGCGCCGGGAGCAGCTTGCGCATGGACAGGTCGCCGGTGCCGCCGAAGACGACGAGGTCGGCGGCGTACGCGGTGGCGGGGGTGGGAGAGGGGGACACGGCTGGGAACTCCGATGATCTACCAAGCAGGGACAGAACGGACACTAGCCAGAGTTGCGTATCTACACAAGCAGAGTTTTGCTATTTGAGATAAAAAAGTCGAGACTTTTCATTACCTAACCTCCTGTGATTCACTTGGCGGATGCCTCGACGTACGGCCGCGACGCTCGCCACGAGTGGCGAGGTGCTCCGCCTCATCCGCACCGGTGAGGCCGTGACGCGCGCGGATCTGGGCCGGGTGACCGGTCTGTCCCGCCCCGCGGTGCAGCTGCGGGTCGGTGAGCTGCTCGACCGCGGTCTGGTCGTGGAACGGGCCGACGCGCCGTCCACCGGCGGCCGGCCGCCGGTCCGCCTGGAGTTCAACGCCGTCGGCGGCGTGGTGCTGGTGGCCGCGCTCGGCGCCAGCCGTACGCGGGTGGCGGTCTGCGACCTGGCGGGCCGCGAGATCGAGGGGCGCGACTTCGCCATCGACGTCGAGCAGGGTCCCGACGTGGTGCTGCCGCTCGTCATGGACACCTGGGACGAACTACTCGGCGACCGGCCCCGCTCGATGCTGCGGGGCGTGGGCATGGGCGTGCCCGCCACGGTCGAGTTCGCGCAGGGGCGCACCGAGAGCGCCAGGGTGATGGCCTCGTGGACGGGCGTGGTGATCCCGCCGGTGGTCCGCGAGCGCTTCCCGGTGCCCGTACTCATCGACAACGACGTGAACCTGCTGGCCATCGGCGAGCACCGGGGCGCCTATCCCGACCTGGACGACCTGATGTTCGTCAAGGTGTCCACCCGGATCGGCGCCGGTGTCATAGCGGGCGGCAAGATCCTGCGCGGCGCGCTCGGCGCGGCGGGCGAGATCGGCCACATCCCCGTGCGCGACGGCGGTGGCGTGCTCTGCCGCTGCGGCAACATCGACTGCGTCGACTCGGTCGCCAGCGGCACCGCGCTGCTGCGCGACCTGCGGGCCGCGGGCAAGGACGTCAAGACCATCGCCGACGTGACCACGCTGGTGCGCGCCGGGGACGCCGAGACGATGGCGATCGTCCGCGAGGCGGGCCGCCAGATCGGCGAGGTCCTGTCCGTGGCCGTCAACATCCTCAACCCGTCGATCGTGGTGCTCGGCGGTGACGTGGCCGAGGCGTTCGGGCCGCTGGTGTCGAGCATCCGCGAGGTCGTCTACCGCCGCTCCACCGCGCTGGCCACCCGCCGGCTGCGCATCGAGCCCAGCAGGCTGGGCGCCGGGGCGGGCATCAGCGGGTGCGCGGTCATGGTCCTCGACCACGTGCTCTCGCCGGACGCCGTCGACGAGAGCATGATCAGCCGCCTCAAGGTCACGTCCTGACGGTCACCTTCTGACAGTCGGCGGCGGCCAGGTCCTCACCGGTGGGAATGCCGGTTCGGCCAGGGCTTCTTCGTCTTGCGCGGTGGCGTGTTCCGGTCCGAGGGGGTGATCGTCGGTGGCTGCGTGTGACCCATGGCCGCCTCGGGCAGCGCCGGCTGCGGCGTGGCGATGGCCGTGCGGCCGGGCCACGGAGTCGGTGACGCGCTCTGGGTGGGGCTCGCCTGAGGGCGCGGGGTGCCGGTCGCCCGGGTGGCGTCAGGGGTGGCCGGTGCGGTCCTCTTGGCGCGGCGCGTGGGTGCGGGGTTCGCGGGGGGCGGCGTGGACTGGACCGGACGCGTGACCGGGACGCGATAGCGGGCGAGCTTCGACTCGATCACTCCCGGCTCGCGCCGTCCCGGGCCCGGGTGGTGGCCACGGTCGGGCAGGCCGGCCATGGTGAGCTGCGTCCCGGTGAAGACGCCGCCGACGAGGATCGCCGCGGTGGCCAGCATCAGACAACCGGCCATCAATCCGGCGACCATCAGAATCCGCCTGCGCCGCTCCGTGTGGTCCACAGGCGCCGATGATAGTAACTCGGAGCCCCATCTCGAGGGACTCCCGGCGAATCGTGATCAAGTTCCCCGGCGATCAGCACGCGCACAGCAGGCCGCGCAGCGCGGTCTCCAGGCAGAGCGCGGTGTGCGCGGGCGTCGGCCAGGCGAAGCGTACGAGCTGCTCGTCCGCCCGGACCGTCGCGCCGTAGCGGTCCAGCTCCCACAGCCACACGTCCCCGGCGTCCCCGCCCAGCCGCTTGGCCACCCCGCCCGCGAGCTGGGCCCGGTGTGATTCGTTGATGTGGGCCAGCACCCGCTCGGCGGTGGTGGCCAGCGGGTCGGGGGCGGCGTCGAGGTAGTCGTCGGCGTCCAGCACCCCGGAGTCGTGCCCGGTCAGGTACACCACCTGGCCGACGTCGAGCCGCAGCAGCCGGGGCGCGTCCGGCCGGCCGTACCTCTCCAGCGCCTCGAACAGGGCCTCGTCGGCCGTGTGCGCCGCGACCGCGACGGCGGCCCCGCGCGCCTCGCTCTCGGGCACCGCCTGCGCCCATCCCTGCACCTCGATCAGACCGCGGGGATGCGACACCTGGCCGAGCACGCGCATGGCGGTCAGGTTCACCGCCACGACGGCGTCGTCACGCAGGCCGTGCAGCACCTCGCCCGGCCGGACCAGCAGCACCGGGCGGCCCCGCTCGTCGACCCCGCCGCGGGCGGGCGTGGGGGCGCCGTCGACGGACAGCCGGGCGACGCTCGCCGACGCGGCAAGAGTGCGGATCCGCTCGGGGATCGTGAGCATGGCGCCTCCTTGAGATCTCACTTAGCTATAGGTTAGCCTTACCTAAGTAAGGACTACCTAACCACATGAGGTGAACGTGCGCTACACCGGTCCGAAGGTGCGACTGTCACGTCGCGCGGGCGTCCCGCTGACCAAGAAGGCCGTCCGCTACTTCGAGCAGCGCCCCTATCCGCCGGGCGAGCACGGCCGCAAGACCAACCGCCGCAACTCCGGCGACTACGGCCTGCGGCTGCTGGAGAAGCAGAAGCTGCGCTGGTACTACGACGTGTCGGAGCGGCAGCTGCGCCGCTACTGGGACCTCGCCGTGCGCAAGCCGAGCGCGTCGGGCGCCGAGCTGGTCACGCTGCTGGAGACCCGCCTGGCCTCGCTGGTGCTGCGGGCCGGCCTGGCACCGTCGATCTACGCGGCCAGGCAGTACGTCAACCACGGCCACATCGCCGTCGACGGCCGCAAGGTGGACATCCCCAGCTACCTGGTCAAGCCCGGCCAGGTCATCACCGTGCGGGAGCGCTCGCGCCGGATGCAGCCGTTCGTGGCCGCCGCCGAGGGCGTGCACGCCGACGAGCGGATCGCTCCCTACCTGTCCGTCGATCATTCCGAGCTGCGGTTCACGCTGGTCAGCAGGCCCGAGCGCGAGCAGATCAGCGTCCCGGTGGACGAGCAGCTGGTCGTGGAGTTCTATTCTCGTTAGCCGTGAGCGATGTAGGAGCCGCGAGTGCCGCAGGTGATGGCGGAATCGCGAGTGGCGTGGGTGAGCGGCATGCCAGCTGGCTGGAGTTGTTCTTCGACCTCGTCGTGGTGGTGGCGGTCGCGCAGCTGGCGCACCGCCTGCAGCACCCGACCTGGGGGGATGTGGCGCTGTTCGTCATCCTCTACTACGCGGTGTGGAGCATCTGGACGTCCCTGACGCTCTACTCCAATGTCCGCGCAGAGAAGACGCACCTGCGCAGCATGCTGATCGGGATGTTCGGCATAGCGGTCATGGCGGCGGCGGCCCCCGACGTCGCCCACACCATCCCCGGCGTGGGCACGCACGACAAGTGGTTCATCGCCGCCTACATCGCCTGCCGGGTCAGCGCCTCCCGGTCGATCCAGGCGGCCAGCACGGTGATGACCGCCTGGCCCGCGGCCCAGCTCGGCGCGGGCCTCACGCCGTGGTTCGCCTCGCTCGGGGTGGAGGGCGAGTGGCGCTACTACCTGTGGGGCCTCGGCATCGCGCTGGACGTCACCTTCTCCATCCTGCAGAGCCGCCGGCCGGAGCGGTTGGTCAAGGAGATGACGGCACAGGCCGACCGGCTCAGGGCGCGTGAGCTGCGCCGGGCGGCCAGGGGCGGGAAGATCTTGGAGGCGCGCTACCTGGAGGCGCCGAAGGTCGCCGTGCTCGACTCGGCGCACCTGGCCGAGCGGCTCGGGCTGTTCGTCATCATCGTGCTGGGCGAGGCCGTCATGCAGGTGGTGATCGCCTCCTCCGGGCTCAGCTGGGACTGGCCGCTCGGCCTGGCCGCCGTGGCCGGGTTCGGGCTGATCGTGTCGTTGTGGTGGCTCACCCTCCAGTACGGCCTGAGCGCCGTACCCGAGATCCACGAGCGGGGGCTCAAGCCGTACATCGCGCTGCCCGCGCACTACGCCATGACGGCGGGCATCACCGCGACCGCGGCGGGGCTCGGCGTGGTGGCGTCCGCGCCCGCCGAGCATCTGCACGGCGGGATCTCGTGGGTGCTGTGCGGTGGCCTGGCCGTCTACTTCGCCGCCTCCACCGTGCTCGGCCTGGCCAGCCGCGCCGGGCGCCGGTGGATCTGGGGCTGGGCCGTGCCCTCGATCGTGGTGCCGCTGCTGGTCGCCGCGATCGCGGGCCTGGTGCCGGCGTGGAGTGTGGTGGCGCTGCTGCTGGTGGTCGCCCTCTGGCGGGTGGTCTACAAGCCCGCCGCGCCTACCGCCGTCCCCGCTTAGCCGAGCGGCCGTTGCCTCCGCCCCCGCCCCCGCCTCCGCCTCCGTTTTGTCGAGCGGCCACCTCGTAGTCGAGCTCCTTCCGCTCTTCGCGCAGTTCGGTGACCTCTTTGCGGAGCGCCGTCAGCTCGGCCAGGATCATTTGGAGCGAAGCCGCGTTGTCGACGTCCTGCTCCGCGCGCTCGGCGGCCGACTCCTCCTCCATGGCGCTCACCACGACGGCCATGAACAGGTTGAGCACGACGAACGTGCAGACCAGGATGAAGATCGTGAAGAAGATCCAGGCGGTGGGGTGGGTGTTCATCACCTCTCTGGCGATGTTGCCCCAGTCGTCGCCCGTCATCGTCTGGTAGAGGGTGAACAGCGAGGTGGGCAGGCTGCCGAAGCGGTTCGGCGCCGTGTCGCCGTACAACTTGGTGGCCATGACGGCGGCCACGTACAGGACTAGGGAGAGCAGCAGCACGATCGAGCTCATGCCGGGCATCGCGCGCAGCAGGGCCGAGACGACCCGGCGCAGGCTGGGCACCACCGACAGCAGGCGCAGCGCCCGCAGGATACGCAGGGACCGCAGCACCGACAGGCCGCTGGTGAAGGGGGCCAGGGCGATCGCCACGATCACGGTGTCGAAGATGTTCCACGGATCGCGCGGGAAGCGCGAGCGCTCGACGTAGATCTTCGCGAGCAGTTCGGCCACGAAGATGTAGAGCGCCGCGTGATCGACCACGGTCAGCAGGTGACCGTAGTTCTCGACCACGGCAGGCACGGTTTCGAGGCCGAGGGTGGCCGCGTTGAGCAGGATGACGCCGACGATGAACCGCTGGAAACGCTGGTGCTCGACGAAGGCTCGGGTGCGTTCACGCACGGGGAGGGGCTCCTAAAGAGGGAAAAGTTGCCCCACCATGATGACGCAGGAGATCACTGCGTCGGTGTCAGGCGGAAGACCCGCAGCTCCCGCCCGGACACCTCCGTGTAGCGGTCGAACAGCGGCCACCGCTCGATCAGCCACGGCCACGCCGCCTCGCGGTCGGCGCCCGTCAGCAGCGTGGCGGTGACCGGGAACTCGTGGCCGCGGAAGCTGGCCGTCGCCCTGGGCGTCTTGAGCAGGTTGCCGCTCCACGCCGGGTGGTGGTCCTGGCCGAAGTTGCTGCCCACCACGAGGAGGGTGCCGTCGGGTTCGGGCAGGCAGGCGAGCGGCGAGCTGCGCGGCAGGCCGGACTTGGCGCCCGTGGTGACCAGGATCAGCGTCGGGATGACCGGATTGTTGCTGAGCAGCCGTCCCCGGGTCAGCCGGTGCACGGTCCGGTCGAGCTGCGGCATGAACTTGGGACCGGCCCTCATGAACCACTTGGCCGCCGCCAGCCGATGGAGGAAGAGCCTCAGAACCCGGAGCATGCGGCGAGTGTAGCAAGCGTTTGGTCAACTGCGGACGGAGGAGCGCCTGTGGTATAAAAAACCGCCTAATCGACAACGGGGGCGAGCGCAGATGTCCTATCCCAACTACGGCCCCTCCTACTACGGGCCACCGCCTCAGACGCACCCCAATGGCACGACGATCCTGGTCCTGGGCATCCTGAGCCTGGTCGTCTGTACGTTCATCGGCCCCTTCGCCTGGTCGATGGGCACCAAGGCGCTCCGGGAGATCGACCAGAGCGGCTACATCTATGAGAACCGGGGCATGGTGTCGGCCGGCCGCATCTGCGGCATCGTCAGCACCTGCCTGATGCTAGCGGTGATCGGCCTCTACGCGATCATGTTGGTGGTCTTCGGTGGCGCCGCCATCCTCGGCGGCCTCGACGACTAGCGATCGGCGGCCATAGCCGCCGATCCCCGACTCCAGCAGGTCGAACGCCCTCGCCGCCTGCGTGCGCACGTCCGCCCAGATCTCCTGCCACTGCTCGCCCGCCATCTTGCGCCGTAGCGCGTGCCGTGTCAGCAGTCGCGTCGTGCTCAGGATCTGGTCCGCCACGAGCTGCGGAGTGAGGTCGTCGGGCCCGGCGCCGGTCTCCTCGGCGATGATGGCCGCCAGGTTGGTGGTGGAGATGTGCTCCACCTCGCGCATTTTGGCGATCAGCGCCGCGCTCTCCTCGACCATCCGGCCGAACACCTCGGCGCCCTCGCCCATCCCGTATCGCCACTCGCGGGTGTCGAGCGCGTCGAAGTAGTCGCGCCGGAAGGCGGCCACGATGCTCTCGCCGGGCCGCCGCTCGCGCACCACTTTGCTCGACAGGTCCACCACCTCGTCCTGCCGGTCGGCGAACAGGTCCTCTTTGGTGCCGAAGTAGTTGAACACCGTGTTGACCGACACGTCGGCGGCCCGCGCCACCTGCGCGACGGTAACGTTGTCGAATCCGTGGATCATGAACAGCCCCATCGCCATGTCGGCGATGCGCTGTCTGGTCTCACGCTTCTTCCGCTCGCGCAGCCCCTCTTCCATGCCTCCATACTACCAATATTGCAGTAGCACCAAAATTGTGTCTACTCTATTTTTGGAGGCGATGAAAATGATCAAGACCGTAGGTCTGCGCAAGACCTTCAAAGGCGGCGTCGAAGCCGTCAAGGGTGTGGACATATCGGTGGAGCCCGGCGAGATCGTCGGCTTCCTCGGTCCCAACGGCGCCGGAAAGACCACGACCATGCGCATGCTGACCACGCTGCTCCAGCCCACGTCGGGCACCGCCACGGTGGCGGGCCACGACCTGCTGGGCGACGCCCGCGAGGTGCGGCGCCGCATCGGCTACGTCTCGCAGGGCGGAGGGATCAACCCGGCCGCCCCGCTCGGGGAGGAGCTCGAACTCCAGGCCATGCTGTACGGCCTCTCCCGCGACGAAGCCGGGCCGCGGGTACGCGAGGTGCTGGCCCGGCTCGACCTGACCGGCCTGGAGTCCAGACCCGGAGGCGCCCTGTCCGGCGGCCAGCGGCGCCGCTTCGACATAGCGTTCGCCCTGCTGCACCGGCCCGTGCTGCTCTTCCTGGACGAGCCGACGACCGGGCTCGACCCGCAGAGCCGGGCCAACCTGTGGGACCACATCCGGGCGCTGCGCGCCGAGCAGGGTGTGACGGTCTTCCTGACCACGCACTACCTCGACGAGGCCGACGCCCTGTGCGACCGGCTGCTGATCATCGACCATGGCGGCATCGTGGCCGAGGGCGCCCCGGCCGAGCTCAAGACCGGCGGCCGCACGCTCGACGAGGTGTTCCTGGACATCACCGGCAGGTCCCTGCGCGAGGAGGCGGGCGTCTGATGGTGCGCGACACCTATCTGCTGTTCCGTCACAACCTGCGCGCCACGCTGCGGCAGAAGATCGGCATCATCTTCGGTGTCATCCAGCCGCTGGTCTTCCTCGTGCTGTTCGGGCCCATCTTCGCCACGATCGGCACCTGGGAGACGCTGGTGCCGGGCCTGATCATCCAGCTCGGCCTGATGAGCACCGGCATGGCCGGGTTCGGCGTGGTCTTCGAGAAACGCTCGGGCGTGCTGGAGCGGATGCGCGTCACCCCGGCCAGCCGCCTGGCCCTGTTGCTCGGCCGGGTGCTCAACAACGCGGTGACGCTCATCATCCAGGCCGTGCTGCTGGTCGCGGTCGGCTACGCCTTCGGCCTGCGCGCCCCGGCGGCGGGGGTGGTGGCCGGGCTCGTGCTGGTGGTCGTGCTCGGGCTCAGCCTGGCCGCGCTGTCGTACGCGGTCGCGCTGACGCTCGACGACCAGCTCTTCGCGCCGGTGATGAGCACCGCGGTGCTGCCGCTGGTCCTGCTGTCGGGCGCGTTCCTGCCCATGTCGATGGCGCCCGGCTGGCTGGACGCGCTCTCGCACATCAGCCCGTTCCGGTACGTCCTGGAGGCGCTGCGTGAGCTGTTCGCCGGCCATTACGCCACCGGCACGGTCGGCGTCGGGGTGGCGGTGACCGTGGTCTTCGCCCTGGTCAGCGTCACGATCGGGACGCGGGTGTTCAACCAGGAGAACGCCTGAGGCCTGAGCCGAGCCGGGGTGGCGGCGGGGGCGGCCACCCGGACCCGACGGCCACCGCCGCCACCGCCACCGCCACCGCCACCGCGGCCACCGACATCGCGCCACCCCCGCCACGGCGCCCCGTCAGGCCGCGCTTCTGGCCCGGCGCTGGAGTGCGGCGATGATCCCGGCGGTGTCGACGATCCCGTAGCCGTAGTCGTAGTCGAAGCCCACCTCGCTGCGGTCCTCGCCGGTGCGGCGGAGCAGCGCGCGCAGCTGCGCGGGCCGCAGCCGCGAGGCGGGCCAGAGCGTACGGATCGCCGCGACCAGCCCGGCCGCGACCGGAGTCGCGGCCGAGGTGCCCGAGTCGGGCTCGGACTCGCCGAACGCCTTGGACCCCGAGAAATGGGTGTAAGCGCAGATGTCGGGCTTGCGGGCGGTCAGCCGCCCCGGCCCCTGCGAGGAGTAGCCGACCCGGGTGCCGCTCACGTCGACCCCGCCGATCGACAGGGCTCTGGGATGCGAGTTGGCGCCGGTGATCGGCCGGTCCGGGTAGGCGCACCGGCCGTCGCGGCACTCGCGCCCGCAGTTGCCGGCCGCGAACAGCACGTCGGCGCCCGCGCTGTCGAGGCTGGAGATCATCAGGTTGAACGGATGCGCCGCGTTGTCCGAGTAGTTGCCCGGATGGCCGACGGGGAAATCCCATTCGGGGGAGAACGACCCCCACGAGTTGCTGATCACCAGCGCCCTCGACGCCTCGGGCTGCATCTCGAGCACCATGCGCAGGTGCGCGAACGCGGCCACGGCGTCCGACAGCAGCCCGTCGAGCGCCGAGCCGCCCGGACGGGTGGAGCGCAGCACCGGGATGTCGATCAGCGACGCCTGCGGCGCGCCGATGAGCGTGTCGAAGGCGCACATCGTGCCGTGGGCGACCTCGAACTCGCCCGCCCGGCCCTCGACGCCCGTGGGGTTCCAGCTCCGCTGGGCGTCGAGTGTGACGCCCCGGCCGAGCTGCCTGGCGACGTGGGCTGCGTTGATGCCGGTGTCGAGCACGGCCAGGGTCACCCCGGAGCCGTCCAGTCCCTCGGCGTGCAGGCCGGGGACGTTGAGCAGCCGTTCGACGTCGTGCCAGTCGCCGAACGGCGCGTCGCCGCCGCAGGTGAGCGAGGACTCGACGACCGGATCGGCGTAGACGCCCACGACGTCGGGCCGCAGGGTGGGCAGGAGGGTCACGCGGGTCAGGAGCTCGTCGTCGGAGATCGTGCCGCGAACCAGCACCGAGGCGTCCTCGACGGTCAGGGAGAAGTCCAGCGGCTGGTTGAGCGAGAGCGGGTCGCCGCCGGGCGGCGGGACGGGCCGAGGGAGGGGTACGGGCGTGAAGGCGTTGTCGAGCTCGACTCCCGGCAGGCCGTCCGCGACGTCGGCCGTAGCGGCGGTCTGGCCGGGATCGGCGACTGCCGCGACCAGATCGGGGGAGGGGCGCAGCTGGATCAGAACGCGCATGAGGCACCACCGGAATGTTCGGAGGGAAATGAACCTCCCAAGATTCCTTCATCTGTCCGGGCGTGTCCAGCGCATCTCATAGGCTTTGACCTGCTGAAATGCCGCAAAAGCCGCTAAGGGGACGATATTCATTCCCGCTGTCAGGCTTCCTTGTTCCCGGTCCGTTCACTAGCGTGAGGCGGCATGACGCTCCAGGCACAAAAGACGGCAGCGGGCGAGGACGGCGACCACTGGCTGGCGGTGCGGCCGAGGCTCATTCTCGCCAGTGGGTTCATGCTCTTCCTGGAGCTGGCGCTGATCCGGTGGACCGGCTCGAACATCGTGCATCTCAGCTATTTCACCAATTTCGTGCTTCTCGGCTCGTTCCTCGGCATCGGCCTGGGGTTCCTGCGCGTGGGGCGGGCGCGGCGGCAGCCGTACTATTCGCCGGTCATCCTTTTCGGCCTGGTCTTCGTCGTGCTGACCTTTCCCGTCACCGTCGACCGCAACACCGAGGGCGTCCTCTACTGGACCAGCCTGCAGACCACGGGACCGCCCGCGTGGCTGATCCTGCCGGTGATCTTCTGCGCGGCGGCGCTCGTGCTGATGGGCCCGGCCGAGCTGGTCGGGCGCTGCTTCCCCGAGCTGCCCCGCCTGGAGGCCTACCGCTACGACCTGATCGGCAGCCTGTCGGGGATCGCGCTGTTCACCGCGCTGTCGTTCCTGAGCGCGCCGCCGGTGTTCTGGGGGCTGATCGCGGCCGCCGCCTACGGCGTGCTGCTGGTGCCCCGGCCGCGGATCATCTACCTCGGGCTCGTCACCGTGCCGTCGCTGGCGGTCGTGGGGCTGCTGCTGGCCGAGACGCTGACCGCCGGGGCGTTCTGGTCGCCGTACTACAAGGTCACCTACAAGCAGTTCCAGCAGCTCGGCGTGCCCGTCACCGACATCTCCGTGAACGGCATCCCGCACCAGCAGGCCGTGCCCGCCGCCGCCCGGCTGCAGTGGGAGCGCCAGTACGGCCTGCCGTACGAGCGGGCGAGCACCCCGCCCAAGAGCGTGCTCATCGTCGGCGCGGGCAGCGGCACGGACGTGGCGATCGCCCTGTCCAAGGGCGCCAGCCACGTCGACGCCGTCGAGATCGACCCCAAACTCCGCGAACTCGGCGGCTCCCTGCACCCCGACAAACCCTACGACGATCCCCGGGTGACCACCCACGTCACCGACGGCCGCGCCTTCCTGGAACGGACCGGCGACAAGTACGACCTGATCCTGTTCGCCCTGCCCGACTCCCTCACGCTCGTGTCGGGGGCCAGCTCGCTGCGGCTGGAGAGCTACCTGTTCACCGAGGAGGCCATGCGGGCCGCCCGGGCGCACCTCAAGCCCACCGGGACCTTCTCGATGTACAACTACTACCGCGAGAGCTGGCTCGTCGACCGGCTCGCCTCGACCGTGCAGAACGCCTTCGGCCACAAGCCGTGCGTCGACGTGGTCAGCACGGCGGGCCAGCAGGCCGTGATCACGGCGGGCGCGACGGCGTCGGCGCAGCGGTGCGCGGGGGAGTGGGCGGGCGCCGCCGCGGGCACCCCGCCGCCCACCGGTGACGACCGGCCGTTCCTCTACCTGAAGGACGGCGACATCCCGTCGCTCTACCTCATCACGCTCGGCCTGATTCTCGCGGTCAGCCTGATCGCCGTCCGCGTCGTCGCCGGGCCCTACCGGCGGATGCGCCCGTACGCCGACCTGTTCCTGCTCGGGGTGGCCTTCCTGCTGCTGGAGACCACGAGCGTGACGGGCTTCGCGCTGCTGTTCGGCACGACGTGGGTGGTCAACGCGATCGTGTTCGCCGGGGTGCTCGTCGCGGTGCTCGCCGCCGTCGAGATCACCCGCCGCTTCCGCACCCCGCCATTGCCGGTCATGTACGGGGTGCTGTTCGGCGGGCTGCTGCTGGCCTGGCTGGTGCCCAACACGTGGCTGCTGTCGCTGCCGCTGCCCCTGCGGGCGGTCGCGGCGGTGACGGTGGCGTTCCTGCCGATCTTCGCGGCCAACGTGGTCTTCGCCAAACGCTTCTCCGACGCGGCGGACGCCACGACGTCCTTCGGAGCGAACCTGCTCGGGGCCATGGTGGGCGGCTGCCTGGAATACCTGGCGCTGGTGATCGGCTACAAGGGCCTGCTCATCGTGGCCGGTGTGCTCTACCTTGGTGCCTTCCTCCTGTTGCCGCGCAAGTCCGTGGCGGCATAGCCGGTCAGCCGGGTTGGTCTTCGGGGGCGGGTGGTGTGGGGCGTCGGTGCAGGAGGCCGAACTTCGACCACATGCCCTCGGCCGTCTCGATCGAGGCGGCCGTCCGGGCCGGGTCCACGGTGGCCAGCTGCGTGACCAGCGCCTGCGCGACGGCCATGCCGGCGGTCAGCGACGGGAAGAACGCCACCCCCTCGGCCGGGACCATCACCACCTCCTCGGCGGCGTTGGCCAGGGCGGGGCTGGCCGCGTCCGTCAAGGCGAAGACGCGGACGCCACGGGCGCGCGCCTCGTTGGCGGCCAGCACGGTGCTCTCGTACAGCCGCCAGAAGCTGATGGCGATCAGCACGTCACCCGGGCCGATGGCGGCGACGGAGTTGGCCAGCTCGGCGTCCCCGCTCGTCACGGCCGCGACGGGATAGCCGGCCAGCCGGGCGTTGTGCGCGAGCGCCATGCCGACCGCCGCGTAGCTGCCGTCCGCGACGATCACCGTGCGGCCCGCGGCGGCGACGGCCTCGGCGATCGTGCGGAGCACGCCCTCCTCCAGGCGCCTGTTGAGCAGCGCGAGGCTGTCCAGGTCGCGCCGGAGTGAGCGGGAGCTGGGTGAGCCGGCGCCGCTGTGCTCGGCCGCCACCTGGGGCGCGCTGAGCGAGGACAGGTAGCGGGCGCGCAACTCCTGCTGCAGCGCGGGCCAGCCGGCGAAGCCGAGCGCCTGCGCGGTGCGGGTCACGGTCGCCACGTTCACGCCCGCGAGCTGGGCCAGCTCGGCGGCCGAGGCGAACGACGCCCGGCGCGACTGTGAGAGGAGCACCTCCAGCAGCGCGGCGGCCTTGGGGCGCAGCCCGCGCTCGGGCACCCGGTCGCGCAGCCAGTCCTGAAAGCTGTCCGTGACGTGCTCTGTCACCTGATCCTCTCCCGTGGCCGAGCAGCCATGCTACGCGTTCACCACATGGATAATGTGCAAAGAACATTGCAATTTGTGGGATTTGCACTATACGTTGCCAGGCAATCGTTCTACAGGGCTGTGACCTTGGGAAGGTGCGTTGGCATGACCTTGTTGGCCCGTCTGGACCGGCTCCCCCTGAGCCGTCCGCACTATCTCCTTCTGCTCATAGGCGGACTCGGCTACACCTTCGACGGCATGGACTCCGCCGTGGTCGCCTTCCTGCTGCCCAGCGCCCGCGCGGAATGGGGCCTCGACGACGGCCAGCTCGGGCTGATCGGCTCCGCGAGCCCGTTCGGGTTCCTGTTCGGGGCGGCCATCGCGGGCCTGCTCGGCGACCGCATCGGCCGCAAGAAGGTCATGATGTACGCGCTGGCGTTCTACGCGGTCTTCTCGGTGGTCGCCGCGTTCGCCCCCAACTACGAGGCGTTCCTGGGCTCCAGGATCCTCGCCGGGGCGGGAGCCGGCGCCGAGAGCGCGATCATCGCGCCGTTCCTGTCGGAGTTCGTCCCGGCCAAGCGGCGCGGCTGGTTCATCGGCGCGCTGGCCGGGTTCTTCTCCTTCGGCTTCGTCATGGCCGCGCTGATCGGCCGCTTCGTGGTCCCCACGATGGACGACGGCTGGCGCGTCGCGCAGCTGATCACCGCGGTGCCGGTCGTGATGCTGCTGTGGTGGCGGCGCTCGCTGCCCGAATCGCCGCGCTTCCTGCTCCTTCAGGGCCGCCACGCGGAGGCCGAGGCGGTGGTCGTCGACCTCGAACGCCGCGTCGAGCGGGCCACCGGACAGGTGCTCCCGCCCGTGCCCGCCGCCACCGCCCAGGTCGCGACGGTCACGCCGAAGGTGAACCTGATCAGCGCGCTGCGGTTCCTGTGGAGCCCGGCCATGGCCAAGCGGACCGCCGTGATCTGGCTGATCTGGTTCGTGATCACGTTCTCCTACTACGGGTTCTTCTCCTGGATCCCGACCCTGCTCGTGGGGCGCGGCATCACGGTGACGAAGAGCTTCGAGTTCTCGATCATCATCTATCTGGCGCAGATCCCCGGCTACTTCTCCGCCGCCTGGCTGTCGGAGCGGCTGGACCGCAAGAACACCATCGCGCTCTACCTCGCGGGCTCGGCGATCAGCGCGTTCTGGCTGTCCCAGATGGACTCGCCGGTCGCGATCACGATCGCGGGCGCGGTGCTGTCCTTCTTCCTCAACGGAACGTACGCGGGCGTCTACTCCTACACGCCCGAGGTGTTCCCGACCTGGATCCGGGCCACCGGCACCGGCCTGTCCAGCGCGTTCGGCCGCGTCGGCAGCATTCTCGCGCCGACCATCATCGGCCTGTCGGCCGCGAGCCTGGGCTTCGCCGGAGTGTTCGGCCTCACCACGGCCGTGCTGGTGGCCGGGGTGATCTGCGTGGTCGTCTTCGGCCTGGCCACGGCCGGTCGGTCACTGGAAGACCTGACCGAGCGGGGCGATCCCGCCGACACAGCGGGGGAGATGACGAAATGACCGACCTGAAAGACGTGGAAGACAAGGTCCGGGAGGCGCTGGGGGTGCGGCTGTTCACGGTCCTGGCCTGGATTCCCGAACGGCAGGCGCTGCGGCGCGTCCACAGCAGCCACCCCGAACGCTATCCCGTGGGCGGGGAGAAGACCGTCGAGGTGGCCAGGGGCTGGCTGGCCCGCTGCATCGAGGCGGGGGAGCCGTACTTCGGCCCGGACCGGGCCGCCGTGCGGGAGGTGTTCGCCGACCACGAGCTGATCGAGAGCCTGGGCTGCGGGGCCATCGTCAACGTGCCCGTGATGGACGGGGACGAGGTGCTCGGGGTGCTGAACATCCTGGACGCCGAGGGCAGCTACGACGAGGAGTCGGTCGCCGTCGCCGCGTCCCTGGCGCCGCTCGCGGTGCCCGCGCTGCGCGCCGCCGTACACGGAACCGCCGAGTGATTCTGAGAGGTATCAAGTGAGTCTGCTGCTGCGTAACGCCCTCGTGCTCGACGTGGTCACCGGTGACTACGCCGAAGGTGACCTGCGCTTGGAGGAGGGCCGCATCGTCGAGGCGGGCCCGGGACTGGTCGGCACCGCGGGCACGCGGGTGATCGACGTGGCCGGTGGCGTGGTCGTACCCGGGCTGATCGACGCGCACGTGCACGTCACCGCCGCGACCGCCGACCTGGGCAGCCTGCCCGCCATGTCGCCCTCCTACGTCACCGCGCACAGCGCCCGCCTGATGGGGCAGATGCTCGACCGCGGCTTCACCACGGTCCGCGACGCCTCCGGAGCCGACTACGGGCTGTGCGACGCCCAGGAGGAGGGTCTGATCCGCGGGCCGCGGCTGCTGTTCTGCGGCAAGGGGCTGAGCCAGACCGGCGGCCACGGCGACCAGCGCGGCCGGGGCCAGCACGGGGGCGCCGACCAGTCCTGCTGCGCCGGTCTCGGCCGGGTCGCCGACGGCGTGGACGCCGTGCGCGCCGCCGCGCGCGACGAGCTGCGCAAGGGCGCCCACCACATCAAGGTCATGGCCTCCGGCGGGGTCGCCTCGCCCACCGACCGCATCGACTCGACCCAGTACTCCATGGACGAGCTGCGCGCGATCGTCGAGGAGGCCGAGGCCGCCAACCGCTACGTCGCCGCGCACGCCTACACGGCCCGCGCGGTCAACCGCGCCCTGGAGGCGGGGGTGCGCTCGATCGAGCACGGCAACCTGCTCGACGACCGCAGCGTGGAGCTGTTCCTGCGGTACGACGCCTACCTGGTGCCCACGCTCGTGACGTACTGGGCGCTCAAGGAGGAGGGCATGGCCTTCGGCCTGCCGGAGTCGAGCTGGCGCAAGGTCGACGAGGTGCTCGGCGCCGGGCTCCGGGCGCTGGAGCGCGCCGCCCGCGCGGGCGTGCGGCTGGCCTACGGCAGCGACCTGCTGGGCGGCATGCACCGGCACCAGAACCACGAGTTCCGGCTGCGCGGGGAGGTGCAGCAGCCGATCGACGTGGTGCGGGCCGCCACGGTCAACGCGGCCGACCTCGTCGGACTGGCCGGCGAGATCGGCACGCTCGCGGTGGGCGCGCGGGCGGACCTGCTCGTGCTCGACGGCGACCCCCTGCGGGACCTCGGGGTGCTCGCCGAGCCCAAGCACATCCGCCACATCGTGCAGGGCGGCCAGGTGGTCTCCGGGTGATGCTCAGCCCTTGAGCCCGCTGGAGAAGCCCTTGATCACATAGCGCTGCAGGAGGAGGAAGATCACCACGATCGGCAGCGCTCCGAGCACCAGCCCGGCGAAGACGAGACCGTGGTCGGAGACGTACTGGCCGACGAAGGCGAAGACGCTCACCGGCACCGTCTCGAACCCCGAGCCGCCCAGGTAGAGCAGGGGGGTGAAGAAGTCGTTCCAGATGAACACGGCGTTGAGGATCAGCACCGTGCCGGTGATCGGCCGCAGCAGCGGGAAGACGACCCTGGTGAACGCGGTCAGATGCGAGGCGCCGTCGATCTGGGCGGCGCTGGCGTACTCGCGGGGCAGCGCGCGGATGAACCCGGTGTAGAGGAACACCGTGAACGGCAACTGGATCCCCGTGTAGAACAGGATCATCCCCGCGTGCGTGCCGATCAGCCCCAGGTCGGTCACCAGCTGGTAGAGCGGGATCATCCCGAGCTGGAAGGGCAGCACGATGCCCAGCAGGAACAGCACGTACAGCCCGTAGCCCAGATGGCTCTTGGCCCTGGCCAGGTAGTAGGCGGCAAAGGAGCCGAGGGCGATCAGCGCGACCAGGCTGACGGCGGTGATCACCGTGCTGTTCATCAGGGACGGGCCGAGCGCGGCCGCTGACCACGCCTTGGTGAAGTTGTCCGTCGTGGGCGGGGCGGGCAGCGCCAGCGGCGTCTGCGAGATCTGCGCCGGGTCCTTCAGCGACAGGGTGATCAGCGCGTACACCGGGAAGAGGAACGCCACCGCCACCACGATCATGACGAGCTCCAGCAGGAACGTCCGCCTCACTGGGCCACCTCCCGGCCGCGCAGGTAGTAGACCTGCACGAGCGACACCGCGGCCACGAACAGCGCGAGCACCAGGGCGATCGCGGTGCTGTAGCCGAACTTGCCGAACACGAACGCCTGCTTGTACAGCACGGTCGACAGCGTCTCGGTGGCGTAGCCCGGGCCGCCGTTGGTCGCCGCGAAGACCTGGTCGAACAGCTTGAGACCGCCGATCGTGGAGAGCATCAGATTGATCGTCAGGGCCGGGGCGAGCAGTGGCCAGGTGACGTACCGGAAGCGCTGCAGGGTGCTCGCGCCGTCGATCATCGCCGCCTCGTGCAGCTCCTTCGGCACGCCCTCCAGCCCGGCCAGGAAGATGACCATCGAGTAGCCGGCGTACTGCCACACGACCGTGGCCGCGATCGACCACAGCGCGAGCGACGGGTCGCCCAGCCAGTCGATCTTCAGGCCGAGCAGCCCGTTGAGCCCGGCGGAGGGGTCAGGGTTGTAGATGTACTTCCACAGGAAGGCCACCATGACCGGGCTGACCACGACCGGCGCGAAGAAGATCACCCGCAGCAGCGCCCGGCTCTTCAGCTTGGCGTGCACGCCGAGCGCGAGCAGCAGCCCCACGGCGTTCTGCACGACGACGATCGCCACGGTCAGCAGCAGCGTGTTGCCGATCGAGTCCATGGCCTGCTCGTCGTGCAGGAGCGTCTGGAAGTTCGCCAGCCCGACGAAGGACTTGTCCGCGCCGATGCCGCTCCAGTCGGTGAAGGCGTACAGCATGCCCGCCAGGCTGGGATAGAGCACGACGACGGCGTACACCACCAGGGCGGGCGCCGCGAACAGCCACGAGGGCGAGAGCGCGGCGAACCGCCGCCGGGGCTTGCCGGCCCCGGCGGTGGATCGTCCGACGGGCGTCGCTGTCATGGTCATTTGGCGTAGGCCTCGTCCATTTTCCGTAGCGCGTCATCGATCTTGATCTTGCCGGCCAGCAGGTCCTGGATCACCGCGAAGTGGACCGGCTGCACCTCGGCGTTGGGCCAGCGCTGGTCCATGAACGGTACGGCCCGGTCCTTGGTGAAGGGCAGGAACGACTGCACGGCGGGGTCGATGGTGGAGGAGGCGTCCTGGGTGAGCGGGATGGCCGCGATCGCCTTGGCCCAGCGGTTGATGTTCTCCTGCTTGCCGAGGAAGTCGATGAACGCCTTGGCCTCGGCCAGGTTCTTGCCCTTGGCGGCGGCGCCGAGACCGACCACCACACCGGCCGGGATCCACACCTGGTCCGCGACGTCCGCGCCGGGCACCGGGAACATCGACAGGTCGTCGGGACTGCCCGCCGACTTGCGGAAGTCCGGCAGCACCGCCGACACCTGGATGGCCATGCCCGCCTTGCCGGTGGCCACCATCGAGATCTGCTGCTCGAAGGTGGTGCCGTTCGGCTTGTCGTTGAAGAAGCCGCGCTTCTGCAGCTCCAGGTACATCTCCATCGCCTCGCGCCAGCCGGACTTGGCGAAGCTGGTCTGCCCCGCCGCCTGCTTGTCGTCGAAGGTGGGGTCCTTGGCGTACACGGTCGAGGGGACGAGGGCGTAGGTGATGAGCTGCGTGACCCACGGCGTCTGCGCGCCCAGGGCGATCGGCGTCTTGCCGGCCTTCTTCAGCTTGTCGCAGACGGCCAGGAACTCCGTCCAGGTGGTCGGCGGCGCGTCCACGCCCGCCTCCTGGAACACCTTCTTGTTGTAGATCGCGCCGATGACCGAGGAACCGGCCGAGTAGATGTAGGTCTTGCCGTCCTTCTGGAAGGCGGGCTTGAAACCGGTCGGGATCGTCTGCGTCCACGACTGGTCGGACAGGTCGGCCAGCAGCCCGGCCCCGGCGATCTGGTCCATCGACATCGCGCTGCCGCTGCCCGGGTAGACCACGTGCACGTCGGGCGCGTTGCCCGCGCCGAGCTGGGTACGCAGCGAGGTCTGCACCTGGTCGGTCGGCGCGAACGAAGTGGCCAGGGTGACGCCCGGCTTGGCCTGCTTGTAGGCCGCCACCAGCTCGTCCATCGGCGCCTTCTGGTCGGCCACGCCGACGAACCGCAGTTCGACGGCGGACGCCTGTCCCTGACCGGTGGAGCCGGTGGTCTGTGGCTTGGTCGAACACGCGGTCGCCGCGGCGGCGACCGCGAGACCGCCCATCATGCGGAAGAACTGAACGCGGCTCAGCCTGGCGTCGCGTAGTTCGGTCATGGCACTGTCTCCTCGGTCTGACGGGATTGGGGGGCTCCCGAGGGATGCGAACGTTTTAATGAGTTACATCTAACGTTAAAACGTGTGAAGTTGTGAAGGTGCGAGGAGACTACGAGCCGTTCCGCAGGGGTGTCAAGGGTGCGCGCCGCGCTACGATGCGCTGTCATCACAGCTGCCATCGCGCTGTCATCGTTCTGTCATCGAGACCGGGAGGGCGCGGGTGAAATCACGTCAGCACTCGGACAGGGGAGTCGTCAGGCGCCAGGCGATGGCGGAGCATCTCATGCGGCACGGCTCCGCCTCGGTGAGCGAGCTCGCGGAGGTGTTCCGCGTGAGCGTGATGACCGTCCACCGCGACCTCGACGAGCTCGAGTTCCATGGCATGGTGCGCAAATACCGCGGCGGCGCGAGCGCGCAGGCGTCGAGCGTCTTCGAGAGCAACATCGCCTACCGGCTGACGGCCCAGACCGAGGAGAAGGAGGCGATCGCCCGCCACGTGGTGGGGCTGATCGAGCCGGGCAGCTCGGTCATGATCGACGACTCCACGACCGCGCTGGCCATCGCCCGCCATCTCAGCGAGGTGGCCCCCCTGACGGTGGTGACGAACTTCCTCGAGGCCATCAGGCTGCTCGCCCCCGTGCCCGGCATCCGGCTCATGGCGCTGGGCGGCGAATACCATCCGACGCACGACTCGTTCCTGGGCGTCGGCTGCGTCGACTCCGTCCAGGCCATGAACACCGACATGGTGATCGTCTCCACCTCGGCGATCTCCGACCGGCACGCCTTCCACCAGGAGCAGGAGATCGTCCTGGTGAAGCGGGCCATGGTGGCCGCGGGCACGCGCTGCGTCCTCGCGGTGGACCACACCAAGCTCGACCGGGTGGCGTTGCACCGGGTGGCGCCGCTGGAGAAGTTCGACGTCATCGTGGTGGACGCGGGAGCGCCGGCCGAGGCCGTCCAGCGCCTGCGCGACCGGCGGCACAACGTCGAGATCGCCGGTTAGCGTGCCGCCTCACATTCCGTGGGGTTGTCTCGTCGTACTGGGGAGAGCACACGGGACAACGGAAAGTCGGCGACAGCATGATCACCCCATCCGAGCCAGGAGGCGGCCGGCTCGATCCGGGCCTGAGCGCGATCATGAGCGAGCGGCGCAAGCTGATCAATCTCGCCTACCGCCTCCTCGGCTCCTTGGCCGATGCCGAGGATGTCGTACAGGAGACCTACGCCCGCTGGTACGCCATGAGCCCGCGGCAGCAGGACGCCATCGAATCCCCCAGCGGCTGGCTGACGAAGGTCGCCGGCCGCATCTGCCTGGACCTGCTCGGCTCGGCCCGCGCGAGGCGCGAACGCTACGTGGGCGAATGGATCCCCGAGCCGCTGCCCGATCCCACGGAGTGGATCACCGGGCGGTCGGTCGACCCGGTCGACCGCGTCACTCTCGACGAGTCGATCACCATGGCCTTCCTGGTCGTGCTGGAGTCGATGACCCCGGCCGAACGCGTCGCGCTCGTCCTGCACGATGTCTTCCGCTACTCCTTCGCCGAGGTGGCCGAGATCGTCGGCCGTAGCCCGGCTGCCTGTCGCCAGCTGGCCTCCTCGGCCCGCCGCCGTCTCGGCGCCTCGCGGGCTCCCGCGACTCCGGCAGCCCGCCAAGCCGGCATCGTGCGGGACTTCAAGCAGGCCTGGGAGGCCAAGGACATCGACGCCCTCATCGGTCTGCTCGACCCCGACGCCACGGCGATCGGTGACGGCGGCGGCCTCGTCAGCGCCGAGCTCCACCCGATCGAAGGCAGCGAGCAGGTCGCGCGCTACTGCGTCGATGTCGTCGGCATGGCACCCGATCTGACGATTCTGGAGCGTACGGTCAACGGTCAGCCCGGTCTGGTGCTTCAGCTGGACGATGTCACCGTGGCGGTGATGGCGTTCGAGGTCACGGGTGACCGGATCAAGCACATCTGGGGAGTACGGAACCCCGAGAAGCTCCGGCCCTGGACGACAGGCTGACACGTTCTTGTCATGTCCTGGGGCGCCGCAGTCGGCACGGCGCCCCATAAACCATCAGGCCGGCTCGAACCCCGGCGGGAACCAGGCTTGCATGTTTTCAGGGTTGATCGGCACTGAGATGTGTTCGTGCGTGATCAACCATTTGTCGCTGGACCGTCGGCAGCAAACTGTCGATCGTACCCATATCGCGCTCTGGAGCCCGTTCTTGCGTGTTCCGGAGTCCAGGTGGAGCAATGCGCGAACGCGACCTCTCCACTCGTCGCAATGGCGAGGTCGTGCGTTTCCAGGCCGATGGGGCCATCGTATTCAGCGAACCACCGCACGAAGTTGCCGCGGATCTGATCGGCTCCCGCGAACTGAAGCGGCGGGACGACATCGTAATAAACAATGTCGGAAGAATAATGTGACATGAGTCGGTCAATGTCCTTTGCCTGGCAGGCCTCGACTCGGCTCTCCAAGAGCGCCCTGACCTCGGACTCGTTCGCATTCATCGCATCCTCCAGGTGAAAATCTCGTGCTGGATCAGGCGGCGCGGCCGGCCTTGAGGGCTCTTCGATCTTGAGGGGGAAGGGCGTCGGCGTGGCCTGACACGCGAGAGCTCGTGACCCCGTAACACTGGCTGTTGATCAAGGACAGTTAGT